>CALSNK010000016.1 GCA_943787675.1 uncultured Pseudomonadales bacterium | reverse complement strand
GCAGCTATCTGCAAAAGGCCCTAGAAGAAGAGGGCCATCATCTGGCTGATCGCCAGCTAGTAATTGACGATATCTACCAGATGCGTGCCACTGTTTCAGCCTGGATTGCCGATCCACAGATCGATATTATTCTTACCACCGGCGGCACCGGCTTTACCGGACGCGACAGCACCCCAGAAGCCTTAGCGCCCCTATTCGACAAACATATTGAAGGGTTCGGCGAGCTCTTTCGTCAGCTCTCCTACGAGGAAATCGGCACCTCCACAGTGCAGTCGCGCTGTCTTGCCGGCCTCTCCAACAGAACAGCCATCTTCTGCCTTCCCGGCTCCACCGGCGCCTGCAAAACTGGCTGGAATGGTATTATTCGTGAACAGCTAAACAATACTTTTGGCCCCTGCAATTTTGTGCAGCACGTTGGAGTTAAAGCAAAATAATGATTTCAGTCTCCGCCGCTATAGAGCAGCTGATAACCACTGCTAAAACCACAGATGCCAAAGAACAGCTGCCGGTTACACAGAGTCTTGGGCGGGTATTGGCCACAGATATAACCGCCACTATCAATGTACCGCCCGCGGATAACAGCGCAATGGACGGCTATGCTTTTTGTTTTGCGGATGCCCAGAGTAACAATTTTAAATTGCCACTCAGCCAGCGCATTCCCGCAGGTATTGCCCCAAAAGCATTAATCCCATTAACCATAGCGCGTATTTTTACCGGCGCTGAAATACCTGTTGGCGCCGATACGGTTGCCATGCAGGAAAACTGTCAGGAATTAGATGGAACAGTTTCTATCGACAGTAAGATAATCAGCACTGCCAATGTTCGTCCGAAAGGCCAAGATATTCAGTCAGGCGAGACTATCCTCACCGCGGGTACAAAATTACGCGCCCAAGAGATGGGCCTGTTGTCGTCGATTGGTGTTGATACTGTCGAGGTATTTAAACCCTTAAAAATTGCTATTTTCTCCACCGGTGATGAGCTTGTCGAGCCCGGTCAGGTACTTCAGCCCGGACAGATCTATAACTCCAATCGCGCTACCCTGATAGGCCTAATTCAATCCCTAGGTATGACCCCAGTAGATTTGGGCACGGTGCCAGATAGTCTTGAAGCCACTGAAACAGTTCTTAAAAAAGCGGCTGATGTCGGCGATATTATCTTTAGTGCTGGCGGCGTATCTGTAGGTGAAGAAGACTATGTAAAAGACGCTGTTGCCAGTCTCGGCAGCATCGACTTTTGGCGGGTCGCTATCAAACCGGGTAAGCCTCTGGCTTTTGGGCAGATCAGCAATACGCCATTTGTCGGACTTCCAGGAAATCCCGCATCAGTATTTGTCACCTTTATGATCTTGGCGCGGCCCTTTCTATTAGCCAGTCAGGGGTTAAAGCAGGTTTTACCTCAAGGCTTAAAAGCCATCGCCCAATTTGCAAAGGCTGGCGAAAAGCGCGAGGTCTATCTGCGCGCTAAACTGACCGATAGTGGCGTGGAAATTTACCCCAATCAGAGCAGCGGCGTATTATCCTCGGCCTGCTGGGGGGAGGTTTTTGTTAAACAGCAGAGTGGCCAATCGATACAGATTGGCGATCTGATTGATGTGCTACCTTATAGTCTATAAACACAAAGGAATTGTGAGAACAGAGTGAGCATAAAAAGCCCAGAAAACAAAATCCCAACGCTAGTCGACCCCTTCGGGCGGACGATTGATTACCTGCGCCTGTCGGTAACGGATCGCTGTAATTTACGCTGTACCTACTGCATGGCAGAAGAAATGACCTTTCTGCCCAAACAGCAGATTCTTAGTCTTGAAGAGCTGCGTGATGCCGCCACAGCCTTTGTTAAATTGGGTATCCGAAAAATACGTTTAACCGGTGGTGAGCCATTAATTAGGCGCGATATTATTAAGCTAGTCAGTTCATTGGCAGCCTTGCCGGGCCTTGATGAAGTGACCATGACCACTAATGGCGTATTGCTGCCAGCTATGGCTCAGCCCTTAAAAGATGCCGGCCTTGCAAGACTCAATATTAGTATCGACAGCCTTAAAGCCGATCGCTTTAAACAGCTTACCCGCGTTGGCAATCTGCATGAGGTTATCGCCGGTATTAAAGTCGCAGCTGTCTCAGGCTTTAAAAAGGTCAAACTTAACGCCGTAATTCTTGCTGGTTTTAATGATGATGAAATAATTGATTTGGCGCGATTTGCGGTTGATCAGGGGATGGATATCTCGTTTATCGAAGAGATGCCGTTGGGAGAAATAGACTCTCATAAACGAGTGAATACACAGATAACCAGTAATAGCTTGCGTGAAAAGTTAGCTTCAGAATTTACCCTGATTGATAGTACAGAAACTACCGGCGGGCCATCCCGCTATCTGCAGGTAGCTAATAGCAATTCTAAAATCGGTTTTATCTCGCCGATGTCGAATAACTTTTGCGAATCCTGTAACCGAGTGCGGCTGACCGCGGAAGGGCGGCTACTTCTCTGTCTAGGTAATGAGCACAGCATGGACTTGCGCGAAGTATTGCGCAGTTATCCCGGAAATTCTGAATTATTAAAAAGTAAAATTTTAGAAGCACTTAAAGACAAGCCAGAGCGTCATTACTTTGATCCTGAGCAGGTTGATATAGTCCGTTTTATGAATATGACCGGCGGCTGATTGAGTGTTTATAGAAACCTTGCTCACGCAGATGTTCGCCTTTGAATACAGCTACTGGTTACTCGCCGCTATCGCCCTGATGGCAGTGCTTTACTCCTCAGTAGGTCACGGTGGCGCCTCAGGCTATCTCGCCGCTATGGCGCTCTGGGGGCTGGCGCCACAAGAGATGCGTCCCGCAGCTCTGGCAATGAATATTATTGTCACTAGCTGGCTGCTTTACCGCTTTCAACCCTACAAACTTATGCCCTACAAGCTCTTTTGGCCATTGGTGATTGTCTCAACACCAATGGCGTTTATCGGTGGTCTGTGGAAAATTGATAGCTTTAGTTACCATTTATTGGTCGGTGTGCTGATGGCCCTGGCAGCACTGCGTATGGTGATTACCGCCAAGCCTATAGAGAATATTGCATTACCCTCCCATGGGTTATTGTTAACTGTCGGTGTGCTTCTCGGCTTCTCTGCAGGATTAAGTGGCATCGGTGGCGGGGTATTTTTAAGTCCACTATTGCTTATTTTTGGCTGGTGCACCGTTCGCCAAAGTACCGCCGTAGCGGCCGGATTTATCCTCTTAAATTCAATCGGTGGGCTGGCTGGCTATGGGGTTAGTGGTCAACCCTGGCCGCTTGGAACAGGCTGGTTAATGATTAGCGCCTTTGCCGGCTGTTTAATCGGCGCCGAGATCGCATCTCACCGAGCCACACCGGTTACATTGCGCAAACTGCTTGCCGCAGTGTTGACCATTGCTGCAGTTAAAATGGTGTATAGCGCTTTTTAGTTGCCAGTTATTGGTCAAAGCAAAACCTATGTCCTAGTATTACGGCAATCAATAACACCAATCTTAATGGATGATTTTTTCTCAGAGGATAGAGAGCATGAAAACCAAAGCAGCAGTGGCGTTTGGCGCCGGTAAACCCTTAGAAATTGTCGAAGTCGATCTCGATGGTCCAAGAGCCGGTGAAGTTCTAGTGGAAATCAAAGCCACAGGGGTTTGTCACACAGATGCCTTTACCCTGTCAGGCGATGACCCCGAAGGGGCATTCCCGGCAATTTTAGGTCATGAGGGCGCAGGTGTTGTGGTTGAGGTCGGGCCCGGTGTAAAAAATCTCAAACCCGGTGATCATGTGATTCCGCTGTATACCGCCGAGTGTCGCGAATGTGACTTCTGTCTAAGCCCCAAAACCAATCTTTGTCAGGCCGTGCGTACGACTCAGGGGCAGGGTGTTATGCCCGATGGCACTAGCCGTTTTTCTTTTGAAGGCAAACCAATACTGCACTATATGGGTTGTTCAACCTTCTCCAATTACACCGTGCTTCCAGAGATATCACTGGCCAAGGTGCGTAAAGACGCGCCCTTCGACAAGATTTGTTATATCGGCTGTGGTGTGACCACGGGTATAGGTGCAGTGGCATTTACCATGAAGGTAGAGGCTGGCTCTACAGTGGCAGTCTTTGGTCTCGGCGGTATAGGTCTCAATGTCATTCAGGGCGCCAAAATGGTTGGGGCCACGCGCATTATTGGCATCGACCTCAATCCGGCCAGAGCCCCATTGGGCAAACAATTTGGTATGACCGACTTTATCAACCCATCTGAAGTGGAAAATGTAGTCGATCATATTATTCAGATGACTGGCGGCGGTGTGGACTACAGCTTTGAATGTATTGGCAATGTAGATGTGATGCGTCAGGCCCTGGAATGCTGCCATAAAGGCTGGGGGGAAAGCTGCATCGTCGGTGTGGCTGGCGCGGGCAAAGAAATTTCTACCCGTCCATTCCAGTTAGTGACAGGTCGATCATGGCGCGGCACTGCCTTTGGCGGCGCTCGTGGTCGAACAGATGTACCACGTATTGTCGATTGGTATATGGAAGGCAAAATCAATATCGACGATTTGATCACCCATAAGATGCCATTGGAAGATATTAATAAGGCATTTGATTTGATGCACTCGGGCGAGAGTATTCGTTCAGTTGTTGAGTTTTAGATGGCCCTCCAGTCGATAGAGCAGATTGATTCTCACCAGAGCTTTGGCGGCAAGCAACTGCGCTATAAGCATCAGTCCGCTGTGCTTAATTGCGAGATGACTTTCTCAATTTACCTGCCGCCTCAGGCCGAGCAGTGCTCAGTGCCCGTTCTGTATTGGTTGTCAGGCCTTACCTGTACAGACGAGAACTTTGTGCAAAAAGCCGGTGCCCAACAGCATGCAGCAGAGCATGGTATTGCCATTGTCTGTCCAGACACCAGCCCAAGAGGTGAGGGGGTGGCAGATGATCCAGAGGGCGCATACGACATGGGCTTGGGAGCTGGGTTCTATATCAATGCCACTCAACAGCCCTGGAGCCAGCACTACCAGATGTATAGCTACATAGTGGATGAACTGCCTGAATTGATTAATGCAGCGTTTCCCGTCGATGCCAGTCGTACTTCCATTTCAGGTCACTCCATGGGTGGTCATGGCGCAATGACAATCGCACTGAAAAACCCCGGTCGCTACAAATCAGTCTCAGCCTTTTCGCCGATATGCTCTCCACTCAACTGCCCCTGGGGTGACAAGGTGTTGAGCAACTATTTGGGAAAAGATAAAAGTAACTGGCAGCAATATGACACAGTGGCCTTAGTCTTAACTAAAGCTAAAGCCGCGACACAACAACAGCATCTGCCAGGTGCTGATCGATCAGGGCGATGCCGATAATTTTTTAGCCGAGCAGCTTAAAACTGACCTGTTAATCGATGCCGCGCAAGTGGCAGAATTCCCCATGCAAATAAGAATGCAAAGCCAGTATGATCACAGCTACTTTTTTATTGCGACTTTTATTGCTGAGCATATTGCCTTTCATGCAGGTGCTTTGAGCTGAAAACTAAACCCTATAATCAGCTTAAAAATGCCTTAGAGTGGCAGTTCTTATTCGATAAATAAGAGTCTCTTATACTATGAAAATCGAGTTGTAGAAGGTGATAGACTACCTTGCAGGTAACTGTAAATAGTAAAGAAGACAGCATAAGCGATTGAAAAAACAGGGGCATAAAACTTGAACAGTACGCTAGAAAAAACCACCGGTATTAGTGGCCTAGTTGCAAAGTATAAAGATCTGCCCGGTGGTTTATTGCCCCTATTGCATGCTATCCAAACTGAGATTGGCTATCTGCCAGACTCAGCCGTTCCAACCATTGCCACCGGCTTAAATCTGTCCCGTGCCGAAGTGCATGGCGTTATCAGTTTCTACCACGACTTTAAAACTCATCCGGTAGGCCGCAATACTGTGCAGATTTGCCGTGCCGAAGCCTGTCAGGCTATGGGGTCACGCAGATTGGAAGCCCATGCCAAACAAACACTGGGCATTAATTACGGCGAAACCACCGCCGATGGCAATATCAGCTTAGAGCCTGTCTACTGCTTGGGTAATTGCGCCTGTTCCCCGTCAATACGTATTAACGACGATATTTATGCACGAGTTGATACAGAGCGTTTTGATGACCTAATGTCCGGACTCTTAATAGAAGAGGGGGCATCCAAATGACGTTTTATATTCCCCAGGATACCACTGCCCTAGCGCTCGGAGCAGATTCAGTCGCCAGCGCATTGCAAGCCGCAGGCATAGAGCCAGTGCGCAATGGCTCGCGAGGCATGTTCTGGCTAGAGCCATTATTGGAAGTAGCCACAGATACAGGCCGGATTGGTTTTGGACCGGTTACCGCCAACGATATACCCGGTATTCTCGATGCCCTCGAAGCCGATGCTAGCAGCCACGATTTATATCTTGGGCCGGTTGAAGAAATTGAATATCTCGCCAACCAACAGCGCCTGACTTTTGCCCGTGCCGGGCAGGGCGACCCCCTATGTCTGGATAACTATCAGGCACTCAATGGTTTTAAAGGTCTTAGCAAAGCCTTGGGTATGAGCGGCCAGCAGATTGTTGATCAGGTAAAAGATTCAGGCCTGCGTGGTCGCGGGGGTGCAGCATTTCCCGCCGGGATTAAATGGCAGACGGTTTTAGATACCCGTGGCGAACAAAAATACATAGTCTGCAATGCCGACGAAGGCGACTCTGGCACCTTTGCCGACCGCGTATTGATGGAAGCCGATCCGTACCAGCTGATAGAGGGCATGGTTATCGCCGGTTTGGCGGTGGGTGCTACTCAGGGTTATATCTATCTGCGCTCCGAATACCCGGTGGCCCACAGGCTATTAAATATTGCCATCGAACGCGCAGTGGCAGCCAATTTCCTCGGCGATAATATTCAGGGCTCTGGCAAAACCTTCCATCTGGAAGTGCGTTTGGGTGCCGGCGCTTATATCTGCGGTGAAGAGACCGCATTACTAGAAAGTCTTGAAGGCAAGCGCGGAATGGTTCGTGCCAAGCCACCGCTGCCCGCCATCGAAGGTCTATTTGGCAAGCCCACAGTAGTCAACAATGTCTTAACGCTGGCCGCCATCTCCAGTATTTTGGAGCAGGGCGCAGCCGCCTATCAAAACTTTGGACTGGGTCGCTCAAGAGGCACCTTAGCCATTCAGCTGGCGGGTAATATTAAACGCGGCGGGCTAATTGAACTGGCCTTTGGTGTCACATTACGTGAAGTGGTTGAAGACTACGGGCAGGGCACCCACAGCGGTCGTCCTATTCGCGCCATTCAGGTGGGTGGGCCCTTGGGAGCGTTTATGCCCGAATCCCAGTGGGATACGCCCATGGACTATGAAGCCTTCGCCGCCATCAAAGCCATGATTGGTCATGGCGGTATTGTGGTCTTTGATGACACCGCCGATATGGCCGCCCAGGCACGCTTTGCCATGGAATTCTGTGTGGTGGAATCCTGCGGTAAATGTACACCCTGCCGAATAGGCTCGGTGCGTGGTGTTGAAGTCATTGACCGAATTGTCGCCAATGAAAATCGCGACAATAATTTAATTTTGTTGCATGACCTCTGCGACACCATGGAGTTTGGCTCATTGTGTGCCATGGGTGGTATGACGCCATACCCGGTTCGCAGTGCAATCAAGTATTTCCCAGAAGATTTTTTATTAAAAGACGCCGGCCAGGGGTATAAATAGCATGTTGGAATTCTACGAACCCCAAGCAGATTACGGCACCCCAAAAAGCACCAGCACCACCATGGTCACCCTGAGTATTGATGGCGTTAGTGTCACAGTGCCAGAAGGCACCTCAGTGATGCGCGCTGCCGCCGAGAGCGGTGTAAAAATCCCGCGCCTCTGTGCCACCGACCAACTTAAATCCTTCGGCTCCTGTCGCGTTTGTTTAGTCGAAATTGAAGGCCGCCGAGGATTCCCAGCGTCCTGCACCACCAATGTAGAAGCCGGCATGGAAGTCAAAACCCAGTCCGACGAAATCGGCAAACTGCGCCGCAATGTGATGGAGCTCTATATCTCCGATCACCCACTCGACTGCCTGACCTGCCCAACCAATGGCGACTGTGAACTGCAAGACACCGCCGGCGAATTAGGCCTGCGTTCCGTGCGCTATGGCTTTGAAGGCGAAAACCATTTAGTCGCCGAGAAAGACGAATCCAATCCTTATTTTACCTTCGACCCCTCCAAGTGCATCGTCTGCTCCCGCTGCGTGCGCGCCTGTGAAGAAGTGCAGGGCACCTTTGCACTGACTATTGATGGCCGAGGGTTCGAATCAAAAGTCAGCGCCAGCCAAGCCGAAGACTTTATGGACTCCGAATGTGTTTCCTGTGGCGCCTGTGTCAATGCCTGTCCCACCGCAACACTCACCGAAAAAAGCATTATTGAAGCCGGCAAGCCCGAGCATTCCGTTACCACCACCTGCGCCTACTGTGGTGTTGGCTGCGCCTTTAAAGCCGAGATGAAAGGCAACCAAGTCGTGCGCATGACCCCACTCAAAGACGGCAAAGCCAACGAAGGCCATGCCTGTGTTAAAGGTCGTTTCGCCTTTGGTTACGCCACCCACAAAGACCGCATCACCGTACCCATGATTCGCGACAGCATCGACGACCCCTGGAAAGAAGTGTCCTGGGAAGAGGCCGTCACCTACACCGCCAAACGCTTTAAAGACATTCAGGCCGAGTATGGCCGCAATAGTATCGGTGCCATCTCATCCTCAAGGTGCACCAATGAAGAAGTCTATCTGGTGCAAAAAATGGTCCGCGCCGGATTTGGCAATAACAATATCGACACCTGCGCCCGGGTTTGCCATTCACCGACCGGCTTTGGTCTCAAAACCACGCTAGGCGAATCTGCCGGTACCCAAACCTTTGCCTCCGTAGCCGATGCCGATGTGGTTATCGTGATGGGTGCCAACCCCACAGAAGCGCACCCAGTGTTTGGCTCACGCCTAAAACGCCGCCTTCGCGAAGGGGCCAAGTTAATTGTTATCGACCCACGCAAAATTGAATTGGTCAGCTCGCCGCATATTACCGCCGACTACCACCTGCCCGTGCGCCCCGGCACCAACGTCACCATTCTCAATGCACTGGCCCATGTAGTGGTTAACGAAGGCCTAGAAGCCCGTGACTATATTGCCGAGCGCTGCGATGTCCCAGAATTTGAAAAGTGGCAGGCCTTTATAGGCGACGACCGTCACTCCCCAGAAAACACCGAAAGCATTACCGGTGTGCCAGCAGCAGATCTAAGAGCCGCAGCACGGCTTTATGCCACCGGTGGCAATGGCGCTATTTTCTATGGCTTGGGTGTCACCGAACACAGTCAGGGTTCAACCGCCGTCATGGGCATAGCCAACCTCGCCATGCTCACCGGCAACATTGGCCGCGACGGTGTCGGCGTAAACCCACTGCGCGGACAAAACAACGTGCAGGGCTCCTGCGATATGGGTTCATTCCCCCACGAGCTGCCCGGCTACCGTCATATTTCTGATACCGCCACTCGCAACCTGTTTGAAGGCGAGTGGGGCGTAACCCTAGATTCAGAGCCCGGCCTGCGCATTCCCAATATGTTTGATGCCGCGCTCGACGGAGACTTCAAAGGCCTTTATTGCCAAGGCGAAGATATCGCCCAGTCCGACCCCAACACCCAACATGTCGAAGCCGCACTGCGCGCCATCGACTGTTTAGTGGTGCAGGATATCTTCCTTAACGAGACCGCCAAATTTGCCCATGTATTTTTACCCGGCGCTTCATTCTTAGAAAAAGACGGCACCTTCACCAATGCCGAACGGCGAATTTCAAGAGTACGCAAAGTCATGCCACCCCTCAGCGGCAAAGCCGACTGGGAAGGGACTATGGCTCTGGCTAACGCTCTGGGCTGCAAAATGGACTACAGCCACCCCTCAGAAATAATGGACGAGATAGCCCGCCTAACCCCAACCTTCAACGGCGTCTCCTACGCCAAGTTGGAACAGCTGGGCAGCATCCAGTGGCCGTGCAATGACAATACGCCCGAAGGCACACCCATCATGCATATCGATGAATTTGTGCGCGGCAAAGGCTTCTTCGCCATGACCGAATACGTGGCCACCACAGAACGCGCCAATCGCAAGTTTCCACTGCTGCTGACTACCGGCCGCATACTGTCCCAATACAATGTAGGCGCCCAAACCAGACGCACCCAAAACAGCGAATGGCACGGCGAAGACGTACTAGAAATCCATCCCCATGACGCGGAAGAACGCGGCATAAATCATGGCGACTGGGTAGGCATTAACAGCCGAGTAGGGGACACCGTATTGCGTGCCGATGTTACCGACAAAGTAAAACCCGGCGTCGTATACACCACCTTCCACCACCCAGTATCCGGCGCCAACGTCATCACCACCGACAACAGCGACTGGGCCACCAACTGCCCAGAGTACAAAGTCACCGCCGTACAGATCAGCAAAGTCACCCAGCCATCAAACTGGCAGGCACGACAAAAATCCTTTGATAAGCAGCAGCAAGGCTTGTTAAAAAAAGGTCTGTTGCAAGAAGGCTCGTCGCAAAAGGCAGCGCACTAAGTTGAGTAACGGCAGCTCAAATAAAATATCACGCAGCGTCTGGAACGCCGGAGAGATCACCGCAGGCACCGACTTCGTTGCCACAGAGACCGCCGTAGCAATGGTCTACAACGGCATCTCCCATGTGGTAATGATGGCAACCCCCACAGATCTCGAAGAATTTGCCCTAGGGTTTAGCCTCAGCGAAGGCATATTAACCTCGCCCAACCAACTGTTGGATTGCGAAGAAATTAAAACCGAAAAAGGCATAGAACTGGCACTCACCATCACCGCCGAACCCTTTGCCAAACTCAAAGAGCGCCGCCGCAATTTAGTAGGGCGCACCGGCTGTGGCCTCTGTGGCGCCGAATCCCTAGAGCAGGCAATCACCACACCCAACAGCATCAGCGCAGAGCTAAGCATTAGCCATAAAGCCCTGCAGCGAGCCATAGCCGCCCTTGGGGGTGAGCAGCAATTACAACAACAGACCGGCGCAGTGCATGGCGCCGCCTGGTGTAATACCCAAGGCGAAATACTGCTGCTGCGAGAAGATGTAGGCCGCCACAACGCACTGGATAAAGTATTGGGTGCCATCAGCAAGCAAGAACCCATCGAGGGTTTTGTATTGGTCACCAGCAGAGCCAGCTACGAAATGGTCTCCAAAACCGCCAGTGCCAATATCCCCTTATTGGCCGCAGTATCGGCTCCCACATCTCTAGCCATAGAACTGGCCGAAACAGCCGGACTAACATTGGTGGGTTTTAGCAGAACAGGCCGGCATGTGATCTATGGCCATGGCCAAAGAATTAACTGAGAGAAACAACATGTCACAATCAAAACTCGACCGCTTGGTGAAAATGGTTAATCAGATAGCACTAAATATGAGTGCCAATGGCGCTGATAAAATGGTGGCTGATCAGGTGGCTCAGCATCTGGAAAAGTTTTGGTCACCGCCGATGAAAAATTTGATTACTGAGAAGGCTTCCGGGGCTGATATTGGGCTTACGCCTATTGCGCAGTTGGCGGTTCAGAATCTGTTGGTTATGCAGGAAGCTAAGCGGCCTAGTTACCCCCCTCACTCCCTAAATCCCCAACTGATTCAGGGTTGACTGTCGCTTTATATTGTTTGCTGAAATTGCGGTTAGCCTATCCTTTGGAGAGTCAGTCGAACTTCATCATTCCTCTAATAAGATTGGCATTGTTCAACGATGTAAGTAATTCAAGTAACTTAAACGCGACGTCGATTGCGGTCCCAGGAGAAGACGAGGTAATAATGTTTTTGTCTACCACTATTGGCGTATCTTCAACAATCGCGCCCATATCAGATAGCTTTTCAAGTAGTACCTTGTCGCCTTGGTAGTTGTATGTTGTCGCTCTTCTATTTTTTAGTATGCCACTCTTGCCCAAGACAAGTGCAGCAACACATATAGATGCGATGATTTTATCGCGTTTATTAAAGTCGATGAATGTTTGTAGTACTAGTTCAGAGAAGCCTTCCTCTTGGAATCCAGCAGAAGTAAAGCCTCCAGGTATGGCAACCGCATCAAAGTCATCGACATTAACATTGCGAAGATCGATTCCAGGCTTGAAGGTATAGTCTCCAAATGTACATTGGAGTGAACTAGATACACCGGCAGTAATGTATTCAATTTTTTCTGACCCAGACCGGTCTGCCCAGCCCAAAACATCAATAAAAGCTGCTGCCTCAAAGATTTCAAAGCCATTAGGCAGGATAACAAGAACACGTTTCATACTGGAAAACTCCTCTTGGAAAAGGTAATAAATTGAGTGCTTGAGACTAATTAAAATGACCAGTCAAGCTACCCATAAACAATAGCCCAAAACAGCCTCCAAATTTGATTTTTATAGGGAAAAACCTGTACCAAGTTTCCTCACTTTAGAGACAGAAGAGTTAAAGCGTCATAGATGAAAATTTAAAAAATTTAGAAAAAAATTTAGGGTCAGACTGAACCTGATTGATCTCAAGGGGCTAGGCAGGGGCTAGACACTCACACCAAACAGCCAGTTAGCAAAGCCCCTCTTCGCTTCGCCCTGTCGGGATAACAAAAAAGGGAGATAGTGCTGAGCCTATCTCCCTTGCTGTAAAAACCAACGAGTCTTTAAAAATCCGCGTTAACAGTCAGCCATAATTTCTCAGTATCAGCTTTATTGAAAGTGCTATCACCATCAGAATAATTGGCGTATTTAAGGCTTAGTCCGTAATCGCCAAATTTCTTGCTGGCGACAAAACCAAATTCACTGCCGAGATCATCATCGCCACTCAGGTTATCGGTATCTGAGGTGAAGTCATGGTAGACCGCTAAGAGTTTTACACCGCTCAACTTGCCAGCCGCAGAAAAGTACATATCCTTAATACCTTCATTGGGTGTGCCGAGGAACTGGTCAGCCCAGCCCTGAAACTTATGGGCTGTTGCCAGTGGGGTAGCAAAGGCAAAGTTACCATTGTCGCTCTGAAGGTTTTCAAAACCCACTTTGACCGTTACAGTCTCAACTGTAAGGCCAGCTTCTGCGAGCATATAATCGGCATCAAATTCTGTGCCATTGCTCAGCTGTTTTTCCTGAGTGGCGTACTCCAATTGATAGCTTAGATTGTCTTTTTTACCGTTAAAGCGCAGGCCATAGGTGTCGAGTTGGGTGTCGCTCTTATTCTCATCGAGCAGGTAGCTGTAGAACACCAGGCTACCGGCATCCCATCCGCTGTAGTTAATGTTTAAAAGATCGCTGCTGCTATCCGTGTCGCTGACAAAGTGGTCGTCTTCACCAAAGATACGATTGACATTATTGATATGGGCGTAGAAAACTTTGGTATCCCATTTGCCCTTATGACTGATTGAAAATGCATCGTAGGTCTGCTCATTTTGACGGAATCCAACGCCACCAACAAAGCGCTGGTTATCCAGTAGTACTCGCTGTCGGCCGTATTTGGTGGTGGTGTCGCCTTGGGTGTAGCCGAGGTACGCCTGATTGATCTCAGTGCCAGTAGGGTCGGCAATAATCGCTTTACCGGGATAGTTGCCACTATTCTTTAAACCTTTACTGGTAGGGTAATCATTGCCGTCCAGTTCGGTGACATTGTCCATTTCGAGAAACGCTGAGAACCCCTGGTAGAGTCCAGTTTTGTAATTGAGCCGAGTTTTTAAGGTTAGGGCATTGGCATCATCATTAGCCAGATTGTTGATATCGACATCCTCATAGCGCAGGCGGAAATTGAGTGCCGCTCTGCCATTTTTGATTGCCTCGCTAAAGCTTTGATTTTCTTTGGTAGTCTCAGCAGCATTAACGCTGGCAATCGATGATCCGCCCAATATCAGTGCGGTGATTGTTGAAGGTAAATGTTTTTTCAGTAGGCGCATGGTGGTTTCCTTTTACTGTTCAATTAAATTCTGTTGGCTTTCCATGTGTTCTAGATTAGAACCATTAGCCGAGCAGAATATTGATCTTTATCAAGCCGTAAAGCTCACTACCACCACTGAGATGGGACTACTATTTTCAGGGTAGGGAACAGACACATTATTGCTAACTTTCTTCGAGGAAATTATGGGTCTGCGCGTGGTGAATTCGCTTGCGCAAACGATCTGATTTGTTGGCGAAAAACATCGCCGTCATACACAGGGCTAAAACGCCGTAAAGCAGCATAAAGGCGGCGCTGTGAATACCTATCATATCTTCTACCAGACCAAAGGCAATCGGCAGTGTGCAACCGCCAAGGGCGCCAATCGCGGCGACAAAACCACCGACGCTGCCCATTTGATTGGGATAGTAGTCATGGATGGTTTTATAGACACTGGCGCGACCGAAACCCTGAGCTATGCCGATAATAAAAATCAGGCCGGTAAACACCCAGAGATTTACTTCAATGCTCAGGTGCACATCTTTAGTAATCCCGTGAATGGTCATGGTGGTGGGCGGATAGCTTAAGAAAAACAGGCATACCAGACAGATCCAGAATACCGTCCAGTTGACCGCCCGCCCGCCGTAACGATCGGCAAACCAGCCGCCAAGAGCGCGCACCATACTTGAGGTTGCTACAAAAAATAGTGTGTAGGCCATCGCCTGTTCATTGTTTAAATTGTAGGCGTTCACGTAGTACTGGGGCAGCCACATAATCAGTGCTAGAAAGCTGCCAAAGACAAAAAAGTAATAGAGGCCAAAACGCCAAACTTGGAGATGAGCAAGTTCTTTTAGGTTGCTGGATATGGATTCAGATTTGAGATTCTCTGAGAATGAACTCGAGGGTGCCAACCAGACAAATAATAGTGCAACAACTAATAAGCCAGCGGCATAACTGGGCCCGAGACTTGCCCAGCCCCAGTGGTCTATCAGTAATGGCGCCAGTGCCAGAGTAATAGCTGCTCCGGCATTGCCCGCGCCAAAGATACCCATTGCGGTGCCCTGAGTATTGCGGGTAAACCAGTCACAGACATAGCGAATACCTATAGCAAAAGAAGCGCCGCTAATACCGATCCACAGCCCCAGCCACAGGTAGTGATTGAGGCTGTGGACATAGGGGAGAATTAGCAGGGCGGGGATGACCGCTAGCATTTGCAGGGTATAGATATGTTTGGGGTTGTAGCGGTCGGCCATAATACCCAGTGGAATACGCGCCAGTGCGCCGGTGAGCATCGGTGAGGCAAAGAAAAACCCCAGCTGAGTGGCGCTGAGTGGCAGGCTCTGCTGTAAATCAAGGCCGATAACCGCGTAGAGAATCCATACTGAGAAGTTAGCCGCAAATGCCATGGTTGCCATAGTCAGTGCTCTCTTGGCACCGGGTATATAACTGTCCCTGTTCACTGTGCTTTTCTCCTCTTAGCTTTTTTAAAGTAGCTTTTTAAGATTAGCTTTTGCCCACCAACAATCGTTAATCACTACTTTAAGTAATCATCCCCTTGGTGGCTATCGGCTACCTCTCTTTACTTTTCGGGCTTTTTACCGCTACTTAAAAAGGGGTAGCCAGCCATAGCCAGAGTGCTTTTCGGCGCTGCTTACCGCTTCAATATAGGTAGCTATATAGGCTTTATAGCTAGTCTCAGGGAATGCAAAGCCAGTGACGGTTGATGCATATCAAAAACCTTGGGCGGGAATAGTTCGAGACTGTGCCAGACCTTATTTTGTTATGACTTGCCGGAGGCACCTATGTCTACAGAATCACTCTCGAATCAGCCCTCATCTACAGGACAGGCTTCTACAGGACAGGGCATTAACCTGTTTAAACTCTCTGACCCTAAAATCAAAACCCTGCATATCACTTGGTTTGCGTTCTTTTTAACTTTTATGGTGTGGTTTAACCATGCACCTCTATTAGTGTTTATCAAAGAGGCCTTTGATTTAACTTCACAGCAGGTTAAGGCGTTGATGATCTTAAATGTCGCCCTAACCATTCCCGCACGGATTTTGATTGGCATTCTGGTAGACAAGATTGGGCCGCGCAAAGTCTACAGTGGCCTGTTGATAACCTCGGGGATTATCTGTATCGCCTTTGCCTTTGCCCAGACCTATCAGCAGTTGGCGCTATTGAGATTTTTAATGGGCTTTGTCGGTGCCGGTTTTGTCATCGGCATTCGCATGGTGGGTGAATGGTTCCCCCATAAGTCAGTGGGTATTGCCGAGGGTATTTATGGCGGTTGGGGCAACTTCGGCTCTGCGGCTTCGGCAATGCTTCTGCCCACTCTGGCACTGCTCTATGGTGGTGATGACGGTTGGCGCTACGCAATAGCGACCACCGGTGTTATCGCCGGTTTATACGGATTTTTTTACTACCGGGCGGCTCGCAATACGCCGAAGGGTTCAACGTATTTTAAACCGAAAAAATCCGGTGGACTGGAAGTCACCAGTCGTAAAGATCTGTATTTTTATCTGCTGATGAATATCCCGATGTATATAGCGCTCGGAGTGCTTTCATGGAAACTTTCACCCTCGGGTGTGGCGCTGTTAAGTACCAATGTTATGTACGGGATCTGGTTGGTATTGGCGGTGTTGTTTGTCTATCAGTGTCAGAAAATCTGGCATGTTAACTGTGAACATTTAACCCATGGTGTCCCAGAGCAGGACAAATACAAGTTTAAGCAGGTGGCGATTCTTAACTGGGCCTATTTTGTAACATTTGGCTCTGAGCTAGCGGTGGTCTCCATGCTGCCGCTATTTTTTCTTGAGACCTTTGATAGTTTGAGTCCCGTTAAGGCGGGATTTTTAGCCTCTGGGTTTGCGTTTATGAATCTTGTGGCTCGTCCCACAGGCGGTTGGTTCTCGGATCATTTTGGCCGACGTAAAACCATGCTTATTCTTATTGGTGGGCTAGGCTTAGGCTATGGGTTGTTATCGCAGATCGACAGTGGCTGGTGGATTCCCCTGGCGGTGATATCAACCATGATCTGCTCATTCTTTGTTCAGGCCGGTGAGGGCGCTGTATTTGCCATAGTGCCATTGATTAAACGCCGTATGACCGGGCAGATTGCCGGTATGACTGGAGCCTATGGCAATGTGGGTGCGGTGACTTACCTGACCATACTGAGCTTTGTCGACTACAGTACCTTTTTTATGTTGATTGGTGCTTCGGCCTTAATTGTTTTTGCTATCGCAATGATGCTCGAAGAGCCCAAGGGGCAGATCTCCGAGGTTCTGCCCGATGGCACTGTGCATATGATTGATGTTGGTTAGGTCATTAAACCTGTCTCTGGGAGGTTTTAGGGGTGGATCAAGCGTTGGACATTGCCTGCTTTTCTGAAGCGGGCATTAAACCGATTAACGAAGATGCGGTCGGCTTTACACAGCCGGCCGAGCCCTATGCCTTCGAAAATAAAGGTGTCAGCATTGTTGTTGCGGATGGGGTTTCAACTGCTGAGGCGGGCCGCGAAGCCAGCCATACCGCTGTTGAACGCTTTCTTGAGGAGTATTACCAGACGCCGGATGCCTGGTCGGTTTCCGGCAGTGGCGAGAAAATTCTATCGACTATAAACCTGCGCCTGTTTCGTCAAAGTCATAAATTTACCACCACCACCAAAGGCTATCTCTGCACCTTTAGTGCGGTGGTTATCAAGAGCCGCACTCTGCATTTTTTCCATGTCGGTGACAGCCGTATCTACCTGTTGCGAGATGGCGCTATCAAACAGTTAAGTACCGATCATGTGGCGATTATTGACGATAATCGCAGTTGCCTGTCTCGCGCTATAGGAATGGATAACAGTCTTAATCTCGATTACGGCCACAGTGATATCAGGGTCGGTGATCGACTGCTGTTAACCACTGATGGTGTCCATGACTTTGTCAATTCAGCTCAACTAGAGGCCTTATTAGGCTCAGATAACAGTGCCAGTCAGATAGCTGAAAATATTCAGGCAGCGGCGATGGCCGCTGACAGCAACGATAATTTAAGTGCCGCGGTGGTTATTGTCGAAAGCCTGCCCGAGAGTAATTTGGAAGATTACAGCGCCAAGCTAACGCGGCTGCCATTTCCGCCGGATCTGCAGGTGGGAATGAAACTCGATGGCTATAGGGTGATTCGCGAGCTTTTTGCCTCGAGTCGCAGTCAGCTGTATCTGGTTCGCGACGAGCTGAGTGAGGACGGAGAAGAGCATTATTACGCGATGAAAACCCCGTCGCGCAATATTGAGGAAGACCTGAGTGCCATTGACCGTTTTATTCAGGAGGAGTGGATAGGGCGGCGCATCCATTCACCCGAGGTGGTAAAGGTTATTCATCAACAGCGGGCGCGCACGGCGCTCTATTATTTAATGGAATATGTGGATGGCATCGGTCTCGATAAATGGATCGCTGGACATCAGCCACCCAGCCCGCGGCAGAGCATCGCTATAGTCAAACAGATTGCCGAGGGGCTCAAAGTTTTTCATAACAATGAGGCAATTCATCAGGATTTAAAGCCGGCCAATATTATGCTCTGTAACCAGAGTGTTTTAAGTGCTGATCCACGGGTGTTGATTGTCGATTTTGGTTCGGTCTATGTGGCCGGACTGGCCGAGTTGCAGCGCCCATTAGTCCATGAGGGCGCACTGGGCACGGCCAGTTACTCGGACCCACTGTATCTGTTGGGCCGCAATCCGGGTATTCAGGGGGATGTCTATGCACTGGCAACGATTACCTATGAGTTATTTACCGGTCATCTACCCTATGGTGAGGGGGTCGAAGAATGCCGCACAGCGATCGACTACGATCGTCTGCGCTATAGAAGTGCCAGTCAATTTAATCCGCAGATACCGATGTGGTTTGATGCGGCGCTGGAGAAGGGCGTGGCTTTCGATCTGCAGCAGCGCTATGTGAATATTGATACTTTTATAACCGATATTACTCAGCCTAATCCGGCATTTTTACAGGCTGATCCGGTGGTGGAAAAAAATGCCAGTAGCCTAACGTTGTGGAAGCTGTTGTCGGGGTTTTGGTTTGTTAGTTTTTTGTTGGTGATCTATCTGTTTAGCCGTTTTTAAATAACCTGTGAATAGCGGATTTTTGTCTCTTTTTTACTAGCTGTTTTAATATTATTAGGTTGCGGGTTAACCTCTCTGCCTAAATAGGCATCAAAGACCATACATATAGCGCGTATCAAGAGCTTTCCGGGTTCTAAAACCTGAATTTCCCGCCGATCTATTTTGATCAGTCCATCTTTCACCATTTGCTGTAGCTGCATAATTTCGGTCGCAAAGTAATCGGAAAAACCAACCCCATACTGTCCTTCAAGGGCACTAATGTCGAGCCGAAACTGACATATAAGCTGCATAATTACCTGCTTTCTAAGTAGGTCATCATCACTTAGGCATAGCCCGCGACTCAGGGGTAATTCCCCCTTATCAATAGCGCGATTGTAGTCAGCAATGGCCTTATGATTCTGCACCAGACTGTTACCCACTGAGCTGATCGCCGAAACCCCAAAGGCGAGTAGGTCGCAGTTACCATGGGTCGAGTAGCCCTGAAAGTTGCGCTGTAATAAACCCTGTTGCTGAGCTCGCACCAGACTGTCACTGGGTTTGGCAAAGTGATCCATGCCGATATAGCGATAACCGGCCTGACAGAGGGTCTCTATGGCGTAGTGGAGCATTTGCAATTTTTCCTCAGGGGCAGGCAGGGCGCTTTGATCAATCTGCAGCTGGGTCTTAAATAGGTGGGGCATATGGGCATAATTAAACAGCGATAGTCGATCTGGTGATAAAGCAATAATCTGCGCCAGAGTGGTTTTGATTGAGCTTAGAGTCTGCTTGGGCAGGCCGTAGATAATATCAATGCTGATTGAGTGAAATTGCTCGCGGCGCGCAGCAGTGATTAATTTTTCGACCTGTTCAATACTGTTAAAACGATTGACAGATTGCTGTACTTGCGGATCAAAATCCTGCACACCCATACTCAAGCGATTAAATCCCAGCTCACGCAGTACCGAGATGGTTTCAAGGTTCATACGTCCCGGGTGCACTTCAATGGAGTAGTCGCCACTGTCATCATAGAGAAGTTGGAAATGGTTGCTTATTTGCGCCATTAACTCGCGCTTTTGATTGTCGCTAAGAAAGGTTGGCGTGCCTCCTCCCCAGTGCAACTGCTCAACGATGCGCCGACCGCTTCCTGTCTCTTTGTAGATGCTATCGGCAATAGCGGATTGCATAGCCATCTCTTTATAAAGGCGCTGTAAATAGGTCCTAGCGTGATTTTTATTGGCGGTAATAATTTTATTGCAGGCGCAGTAGTAGCAGACGGTGTCGCAAAACGGAATATGGAAATACAGTGATAATGGCGTCTGGTTGCGGTTACTCTGCTGCAGTGCCTCGCGCAATTTTAGTTCGGTAAATGTATCACTTAGCTGTGGGGCGGTGGGGTAGGAGGTGTAGCGCGGGCCAACAATATTGTATCTGTGAATAAGCTGCGTGTTCCAATCGGGTGTGGTGGATAGAGTATCAGGCATTATTTTGATTAATCATCCATACCGCGGCTTCGACTCTTGAGCGCAATTCGAGTTTTTTTAGTATATGTTTTACATGAACCTTAACCGTGCCATCGGAAATGCCCAGTTCTCTGGCGATCAATTTATTACTCAGCCCCCTAGATATTTGCTTGAGAATATCGTGTTCACGACTGGTGAGTTTGGCGAGCATGCTGGTGCGATTATTATCGCCTTTGCGTATGGCGCCGGCGAGAATATGGGTGACTTTTTCACTGACAACCATTTTCCCAGCCGCCGCCTGCTTAATCTTTTTTAGGATATCTTCAGGGTCCATATCCTTGAGTAGATAACCATCGGCACCATAGGTGATGGCACAGACCACATCCTCGTCATTGTCGGATACAGTAAGGATAATAATCCGTGCGCTGACCTGCGCTTCGCGCAGGGCTTTAAGTGTCTCAAGGCCATCCATTCCCTGCATATTTAGGTCGAGCAAAATTAAATCCGGGTCGTGCTCTAGAGCCAGTGCCAGGGCGTCTTTACCACTGTCGGTTTCGGCGACTACCTCAAGGCTGTCTTCGAGATCGACAAGTTGCGCCAGGCCTTTGCGCAGCAGTGGGTGGTCGTCCACCAATAACAGTTTAGCCGCTTGGGTCAGTGTTTTTTTGGGCGCTGAATTATCACTAGTGGATACGGGAATGGAGCTGATTTGATCGGCCATAGGTTTTCCATTGAGGGTTTTAATGAAAGGCTGTTTATATTTTTAACTTTGAGTAATTCGCAGCAAAATCACAACCTGACAGAGGGCTATCGTTGACCTGAATCATGCTCCGGCAAGACCGGGTTTTTGACCTGCTAACCCTTTTTGGGTAGGGGGAAAATGATTGCGCTATAGCTGCAGTCTGCTGTCTAGGCGTGGTTTACCCCTATAGGAATAGCGGCAGCTGTAGATTCAGTTTTTCCGCTACTCCTTTGGATTATTGCGGACTGCTCTGTGGTGTTTGCATAGTAGGTTGGTAGGCATGGGGTGCAGGGCTTCTTGTGATGAGCTTCTTGTTAAGAGCTTACAAAGTGGCTTGCTGTAGAGATAATTTTTTCAGGAGATATTTTGAGGAGAAGCACAATGACAGAAATAAAAAAATTGGGCAGTGCGGATATTGAGCGCTGGGATCCAGAGGATAATCAGTTCTGGGAATCTGAGGGTAAAAAGATCGCCAGTCGCAATCTGTGGATTTCGATTCCCAGTCTGCTTTGTGGTTTTGCGGTCTGGTTGTACTGGGGTGTGATAACCGTGCAGATGTTAAATCTCGGTTTTCCATTTGCCAAATCTGACCTGTTTTCACTGATGGCTATTGCCGGTCTCACCGGTGCAACACTGCGAATTCCGAGTAGCTTTTTTATTCGTTTAGCCGGAGGTCGCAATACTATCTTCTTTACCACCGCGCTATTGATGGTGCCGGCTTTTGGTGCTGGTATCGCGCTGCAAAATCAGGATACACCGCTGTGGGTGTTCCAACTATTGGCGCTTTTATCTGGTCTGGGCGGCGGTAATTTCGCCTCTTCGATGTCCAATATCAGTTTCTTTTATCCGAAAAAACAGCAGGGTCTGGCGCTGGGTTTAAATGCCGGGCTGGGTAACTTTGGTGTTACCACTATGCAGATATTAGTCCCCTTAGCCATGACCTTTGGTTTGTTTGGCGCTATGGGTGGAGACTCTATGCTATTGCAAAATACCTCGGGAACACTGATTGGCAAGATACCTGCTGGAACTGAAACCTATATTCAGAATGCCGGTTTTGTCTGGCTGTTGGCGCTGGTGCCACTTGCGTTTTTCGGCTGGTTTGGACTCAATAACCTTCGCTCGGCGGATGTTTCACCGAAGATCCCCGGAGCTTTAGGCAGCTTTGGCACGATTACCTTTATGCTCCTGATCGGCTTTGTAACTGCGATTTTTGGCCTCTGGCTACTGTTGCCCGAGGCGGCTAATGGTTCCGGATTTGGCGTACCCAAGGAGCTGGTACTGTTACTGGTGGTTGCTTCAACGGTGTTTTTATTAAAATACATTCCTGGGCAGATCAAATCCAATCTCAGTCGTCAGTACGAAATCTTTAACAATAAACATACCTGGGTAATGAGTGTTATTTATACCATGACGTTCGGTTCTTTTATCGGTTTTGCCGCTTCTTTCCCACTGGCAATCAAGGTTATTTTTGGCTATCAGCATCTAGTGGTTGATGGTGTGTTAACCCATGATGCGGTCAATTCCAATGGTCCTAGCGCGCTAATGTATGCTTGGATGGGGCCGTTTATTGGGGCCTTGATTCGTCCACTGGGCGGTTGGGTATCGGATAAGATTGGTGGTGCTCTGGTAACACAGATCTGTTCGGTGGTAATGATCGTCTGTGCGCTGGGTGTCGCCTATTACATGAAGGCAGCCTATAGTTCTGAAACTCCGGAAGAGTTTTTTGTCCCATTCTTTATTCTCTTTCTGTTGCTGTTTGCGGCTACGGGCATTGGTAATGGTTCTACCTTTCGAACTATTGCGATGGTCTTCCCCAAAGAGCAGGCTGGTCCGGTATTGGGTTGGACCTCAGCGATTGCTGCTTACGGTGCATTTTATATCCCCAAGGTTCTCGGTGAGCAGATTAAGGCAGCAACACCGGAGGTTGCTCTATTTGGTTTTGCCAGTTTCTATGCCTTATGTGTATTTATTAACTGGTGGTTCTACCTGCGTAAGGATGGGCAGTTTTACAACCCGTAATTAGATGGTTTTCTTGATACGCCCTTTAGGCAGGGTCTATTTGCTAGGAGTAATGGGTTAGATCCCTCGTTGCTGGGCTCTGTCGGGATGACAGAGTTGGGGGGTTCTTTTGTGGCGACAGGTTGGGGGGTTCTGTTGGTTGACTTTGGGGTATTCTGGAGGAGATTCTTCGGCTTTGCTCAGGGTGACAGGGAAATTACCGCCAGTTTTTAGCCCAGGCATCCAATACCCGCTCGGCATACCAGTATTGACCATAGCTGCCATTGTACCTAGCCAGAGCATCAGCAAGGCGACCCTTTTCCTTATCGAGATAATATCTAAGAATGGTGCAGCCGTAACGCAGGTTGGTCTGGGTATCGATCAGATTATCATTTGGACGGCCAATCTCTTTTTTCCAGAATGGCATTATCTGCATCATACCCATGGCACCGGCACTGGAAACTGCGTAACTATCAAAGCGGCTCTCTACTTCAATAAGAGCCAGAACAATCTCTGGTTGCAGCTGGGCAAGGGAAGCTTCGGCATGAATCAGTTTAAGCAGGTTGAGGCGCTGTTGCGGATCTTTGATTATCTTTGCCAGTGGGCGATCTTTGGCGACCAGCCAGACTTCTGCATCGTAGGCATTGTCGAAACTCTGGGCGGCTGAGGCGGCGGTTTTTAGTGCTTGAACCAGTGAAGGCTCAGGGACGGCAACTGGCTCCGCTGAAGCAAAGTGCCCCAGCGCAGACAGTATCAGCATAAGTGCGCTGATCGGATAGTTATTTAGAGATGTTCTCGCTAATAAAGGCATCCAGCTTATCCATAGCTATATGTTGGTTTTCCGATTCGCGACGATTGCGATATTCGACAGTGCCGCCTTCAAGACCGCGATCACCGATCACGATGCGATGGGGGATGCCGATAAGCTCAACATCTGCCAGCATACCGCCAAGTCTCGCTTTCGCTTCATCCATAAATAGCACTTCATAGCCGGCGCTGCTGAGTTTTTCATAAAGCACTTCGCAGGTCTCTTTGACCAGCTCTGATTTGTGCATATTGATCGGTACTATGGCGACCTGGAAAGGGGCGATAGCCTCTGGCCAGATAATGCCGTTGTCATCGTGGTTCTGTTCGATAGCGGCGGCGACAATACGGCTTACACCTATACCATAGCAGCCCATAGACATATTGCGCTCTTTGCCATTTTCATCGAGTACGGTGGCTTTCATGGCTTCACTGTACTTGGTGCCAAGCTGGAAGATATGGCCCACTTCAATACCGCGTTTAATTTCCAATACGCCTTTGCCATCGGGGCTGGCATCGCCGGCCACCACATTGCGGATATCGGCAACTGTGTATTCGCCACAGTCGCGCTGCCAGTTAACGCCGGTCAGGTGGAAGCCGTCGCGGTTGGCGCCACAGGTAAAGTCGCTGAGTTGCGCGGCGCTGTGATCAATCACCATAGGCAGGTTTAAATTAACTGGGCCCAGTGAACCCGGTGAGCAATTTAGGGTGGCCTTGATTTGCTCTTCAGTGGCAAAGGTCACTTCGGTGGCCAGTCCCAGGGCATGCTGGGCTTTAACTTCATTGAGTTCGTGATCACCGCGTATCATCAAGCCGTAAAGTTTCTCTTCACCTTCTTCATCTGCGGCACTGACAATTAATGTTTTAAGACATTGCTCGGGGCTGCTGCTCACGAAGGCGCAGAGGTCGTCAATAGTTCGTACACCGGGGGTGGCAAGCTCAGCCATCTCAGCGCTACCTTCCGTTGCTTCGGAACCAGATGCAATCGCTTCTGCCTTTTCTATATTAGCTGCATAGTCGCTCTCTGAGGAGAAGACAATCGCATCTTCTCCAGAGTCTGCCAGTACATGAAACTCATGGGAGACACTTCCACCAATGCTGCCGGTATCGGCGAGTACTGCGCGGAAGACTAAACCGGTGCGTTCAAAGATTGCTGAGTAAGTCTGGTACATCAGGTCGTAGGTTTGCTGCAGGGATGCGCTGTCGATATGGAAAGAGTAAGCATCTTTCATACAGAATTCACGGGTGCGCATCACACCAAAACGAGGTCGGCGTTCATCGCGGAACTTGGTCTGGATCTGATAGAAGTTGGCTGGCAACTGTTTGTAGCTGCGAATTTCATTGCGAATAATATCGGTAATCACCTCTTCGTGAGTCGGCCCCAGGCAGAACTCGCGGTCGTGACGATCTTTAATACGCAATAGCTCAGGGCCAAACTGCCCCCAGCGGCCAGACTCTTCCCAGAGGTCGGCGGGCTGTACCACGGGCATCATAAGTTCCAGAGCGCCAGATTTATCCATTTCTTGACGAACTATGGCTTCAACTTTGCGGAAGACGCGCAGGCCTATGGGTAGCCAAGAGTAGAGTCCCGAGGCGACTTTGCGAATCATTCCGGCTCGCAGCATGAGTTTATGGCTGATAACTTCAGCGTCGGCGGGTGATTCTTTTTTTGTTGAAATCAAGTATTGGCTGGCGCGCATGGTTTCTCTTACACTGGTGGTCAATGAGTTTAAGTCGGCTATTTTACGGTGCGTTGCTGCCGCGGTACAGCCATAAGCAGATATGAGGGCAAAATGTTTCAATTACATCCACAACTTGAGGCCGATACGGTACTGGTAGGGCGTTTTCCGCTGAGTCTATTACTGTTGAGTAAAGATGCCAATTACCCCTGGTGTATTTTAGTGCCTCAGCGGGCGGCAATGGAGGAGATTTATCAGCTGAATAATGTTGACCAGCAGCAGCTTTTGCAGGAATCCAGTCTGTTGGCAGAAACATTGGCCGGCTCTTTTTGCGGCGGATAAAATCAATGTGGCGACGATTGGCAATATGGTGCCTCAATTACATATGCACCATGTGGCTAGGTTTAAAACTGATGCAGCTTGGCCGAAGCCAGTGTGGGGAGCGGTGGAGGCGGTTGCCTACCCGCAAGATATGCTGGCCCACAGGGTCGAGCGAATAGCGGCTGCACTCAAGCCCCATGGGCTGGGGTGACGTCCCTTCGCCGAGATGACGAAAGAAACCACCGTCATCCCGACAGAGCGTTAGCGACGAGGGACCTCCTGCCACTTCCTGAGATCTCTCATTGCATTCGAGACGACAGTAGGAACGTTCGAGACGGCAGAAAGAAAGCTACTGCGCCATATCCTTAAGACCTTTAAGCGCATGAACCTTAACCGCTACAGAGGCTGGTCGTGCTTTAAATGTGGTCTGTTTGCCGGTAAACGGGTTGATACCTTTGTAAGATTTCTTAGCCGGACGCTTAACCGTGTGAATCTTAATCAGGCCGGCAAGCACAAATTCGCCGACTGAGCGTTTCTTAACATGTCGCTCAACAAGAACCGCCAGTTCATCAAGTACCGAATTAACCTGTTTGCGAGTCAACTCAGTGTTGGTTGCCAGTTCGCTGATAATCTCGGTTTTGCTAAAGCGATTGCTGACGGCGGTAACCTTGCGGGCTGGTGCAGTGGCTTTTTTAGCCGCTGCTTTCTTAGCGACAGGCTTTTTAGTAACAAGCTTCTTAGCTAAAGCTTTTTTCGCTGTGGTTTTCTTCGTTGTAGTTTTTTTAACTGGAGCCTTTTTACTAGTGCCTTTGACCACCGATGCTTTTTTCGGGGTTGCACTTCTCGCTGCAGTTATTTTTGAGGGGGTTTTTCTTTTGGCGGGCGCTTTTGCCTTCACTTTCACTTTTGATTTTGCAGATCCTTTTTTAACAGCCATTGTCTCTTCCTTTATGAATGTAAAAATTACACTATCCCTGTCGCATCTGGGGGGGGCAACTGCTAACAGGGCCTCGACATTATTTATAGCTGCTGTTTACCCGTTGTGCCACGAATAGCAGCATTTTTAGGCTTTTTTTTACTTTTCGGCGGTCTATGCTTCGGTGAGGCCATTCTCCAAGCGCAGGTGCTAGGGTATAATGCTTCGCTTTTTTACTAGCTGCTCAATGGGTAGCTATTGGATAATGATTCAGGAAGTAACATATGCCTATATATGAGTATCGCTGTCAGGCTTGTAATCATGAGCATGAAGCGTTGCAAAAGATGAGTGATGATAGTCTGGTAGACTGCCCGGCTTGTGCAAAACCCGAGTTGAAGAAACTGCTGTCTGCCGCAGGATTTCGCTTGAGTGGCAGTGGCTGGTACGAGACAGACTTTAAAACAGGCAGTAAAAAGAATCTCAGCGACAAAAATGTCGCTGCAACAGGAAAAGAAAGTTGATGTGATTTTGGCCCTGTAGCCAGCATATCTTAAATATAAATTTTATAAATTAGAGTAGGGATAGACAGCAGATGTATCGATCTAACTATTGTGGATTAGTCACAAGCAAAAATATTGATGAAGAAATTACGCTCTGTGGCTGGGTTGATCGTCGTCGCGATCACGGCGGTGTTATTTTTGTTGATCTGCGCGATCGCGAAGGTATTGTTCAGGTAGTCTTCGATCCGGATGCCGGTGAGTTCTTCTCCCAGGCAGATAAGGTTCGCTCTGAATACGTGCTCAAGGTAACCGGTAAAGTTCGCGCTCGCAGCGAAGCCACCGTCAACCCAAATATGGCTACCGGTGAGATTGAAGTCTACGGTACAGCGTTGGAAATTCTTAACAGTGCGGTAACGCCGCCATTCCAGCTCGACGATCATGTGACTGTAGGTGAAGATGTTCGCCTTAAGTATCGCTATATGGATTTGCGTCGCACCGAGATGCAAAACAGCCTGCGTTTCCGCTCCAAAATCACCTCATCAATTCGCAACTACCTTGTGGATAATGGGTTTTTGGATATTGAAACACCTATTATGACCCGTGCTACTCCTGAGGGTGCACGTGACTATCTGATCCCGTCGCGAACTCATCCCGGTCAGTTCTTTGCTATGCCGCAGTCGCCGCAGCTGTTTAAGCAGCTGTTGATGGTGGCCGGCTTTGACCGCTACTACCAGATTGCCAAGTGTTTCCGCGATGAAGATCTGCGTGCTGACCGTCAGCCTGAATTCACCCAGATTGATATAGAAGCCTCTTTTGTCGATGAAGAAGACATTATGTCGACCACTGAAAACATGATTCGCGGTATCTTCGCTGAGCATATGGGTGTTGAATTCGCTGAGTTCCCGCGTATGACCTATGCCGATGCGATGCATAAATATGGTTCAGATAAGCCCGATTTGCGTATTCCCCTAGAATTGGTTGAGATTAAAGATCTGCTTAAGGATATCGAATTTAAAGTCTTCGCTGGCCCGGCCAACGACCCTGCCTGTCGAGTGACCGCAATGAAGGTCACCGGTGGTGCTGAGATCTCGCGCAAGAAAATTGATGAGTACACCAAGTTTGTCTCTATCTACGGCGCCAAAGGTTTAGCCTGGATTAAGGTCAATGCCATTGAGACTGGTATAGAAGGGCTGCAGTCGCCGATTATTAAATTCCTCGGCGATGAAGTCACCATGAATATTATGCAGCGCCTAGATGCCAAGAATGGCGATATCGTCTTCTTCGGTGCTGACAAGTCTCAGATTGTCTCCGAGGCTTTGGGTGCATTGCGCTGCAAGGTCGGTGAAGATTTAAACCTTTACACCAAAGAGTGGGCGCCGATGTGGGTTGTCGACTTCCCGATGTTTGAAACCACCGATAACGGTGGTCTGACACCATTGCACCATCCGTTTACTGCACCTTCCTGTTCGAAAGAAGAACTACAGGCCAATCCCGCTGAAGCTCTGTCCCGCGCCTACGATATGGTACTGAATGGCTGTGAGTTGGGTGGCGGTTCTATCCGTATTCACGATCAGGATATGCAGCAGACGGTATTTGAAGTGCTGGGTATCAATGAAGAAGAGCAGCGCGAGAAGTTTGGCTTCCTGTTGGATGCTCTTAAGCACGGTGCGCCACCTCATGGTGGATTGGCATTTGGCCTGGATAGACTGATTATGCTGATGGTCGGTGCGGATTCTATTCGCGATGTGATCGCCTTCCCTAAAACTCAGTCTGCGGCCTGTCTGTTAACTGATGCTCCGGGAACAGTCGACAGTGCACAGTTGCGTGATCTGAGCATAAGAGTGCGCAGCAAAGATCCAGAGGCTTAAATAGAGGCATATTTTCACGGCGGCTGTTTTTCAGTTAGGATACAGCAGCCGTGGATTTTCTAGAAAGTAAGATAGATATAATTAAAAGCAAGTTAAGAGGCGGTATTGGGAAAAACTATAAACTCAGACGAGTAATCATAAAAAGAGGTGTTACCGATGAAAGTTATAAAAAAGACTAAGGAATACACTGTTTACCAGAAAGGCTCAGGTCGTTATGCAGTTAAAGATGCAGACAAGAACTGGGTAAATGCAGACGCAAAAATCACCATTCTATTGGCGGAAGGTCTAATCAAGACTGCCAAGCCAGCCCCACCTGTTGTTCAAGAAGTCGTTGAAGAAACTGCTGTAGAGGAAACTCCAGTTGTTGAGGAGGCGCCTGTTGAAGAACCAGCTCCTGCCGAAGAGGCACCTGCAGAAGAAGCTGCTCCTGTTGTAGAAGAAGCCCCGGCGGTTGTAGAAGAAGCCCCGGCGGTTGAAGAAGTTCCTGTGGTAGAGGATGTGGTTGAAGAGCCTGTTGTTGAAGAAGAGCCTGCTCCTACTGCAGAAGAAGCTCCTAAAGAAGAACCAGCAGCCGAAGAAGCCCCTGCGGAAAAGCCAAAAGCCAAGGCTGCTCCAAAGGCAAAGGCGAAGGCTGCTCCAAAAGCCAAAGCAAAAGCCGCACCTAAAGCTAAAGCTGCACCTAAAGCTAAAGCTGCACCTAAAGCCAAAGCTGCTCCAAAGGCTAAAGCCAAGGCTGCACCAAAAGCCAAAGCAGCACCCAAGGCAAAAGCAAAGCCAAAAGCTGAAGAGTAAATTGGTTGGTCAAAAAAGACCCTTTGGATTAAATCCAAAGGGTCTTTTTTTTGCCTGCATTTTCTTCCAGACTTGCTATAAGTCATCTAGCAATTGTCCGAGCCCGGTAGTTTTAGCCGAACAGTAGAAACCTGCTCAACTATTAACTACATTGAATTAGTAATCTATTAAAGGAATTACTATGAAGAAGAGATTGATAGTCGCCGTGGTTATTGTGGTTCTGGTCGGACTTATCTATCTGCTATCCAGGCCCGATCTACCAGAAGTGAAATTGGTAAAAGTCTCTTCGGGTGTGGTTGAGCAAACTGTTTCAAATACCCGGGCCGGAACAGTGAATGCCTGTCTGCGCTCTAAATTATCCCTACCGATTGGCGGTCAAATTGCCGAGCTGCATGTTCGTGAAGGTGATCGGGTTGAAAAGGGACAGTTACTGATGTCCCTGTGGAATAACGATCGACAGGCCCAGGTCGAGCAGGCTAAAGCACAGCTGCAATCCGCCAATAAAGAACATCAAAGTATCTGCATTGCATCTTCCTCGGATGCCCGTGAGGCGAATCGCCTGTCGCGCCTGCTGAAACAAAAACTGGTCTCTGCCGAGCGCGCCGATATGGCCGCGGCAAAATCCCAGTCCAGCGCGGCGGCCTGTGCCGCGGCGGATGCGCGAAAAACTCAGGCTCTGGCCAGCTTAAAACTCGCCGAGGCCATTTTGGCTCAGACTTATTTGCACGCGCCGTTTGCCGGTCGAGTTGCAGAAGTGACCGGCGAGGTGGGTGAGTTTTCTACGCCTTCACCACCGGGGGTGCCAACCCCTCCTGCGATCGATCTATTGACCGATGACTGCCACTATATCAGCGCGCCGATTGATGAGGTGGATGCCTCAGATATTGCCGTGGGTATGCCGGTGCGGGTGACTATGGATTCCTTCCGGGAGCGTGATTTTCCCGCCACTATTCGCAGGATTTCTACCTATGTTTTAGATTTTGAGAAGCAGGCGCGCACGGTTGAAGTAGAGGCCGATCTGCAGGCTGATAAGCAGATGCCTCGCTTGCTGGCCGGTTATAGCGCCGATATGGAAATTATTTTACAGGCTAAAGAGAATGCTCTGCGGGTGCCGACTGAATTGATTGTCGATGAGACGTTTGTCTTTTTGGTAGATGAAAATAATCTGATACAGCAGCGCGAAATTAAGACTGGGTCTCGCCAACTGGCATTACAGTGAAGTACTCGGTGGCCTTGAGAGAGGGCGATTTAATTATCAGTAATATTGGTGCCAAAGGCATTGTTGTCGGTGCCGAGGTGGTTGTGCAGCCGTGATTAAACTTGAGATGGTTAATAAGACCTATCAGGTTGGTGAGTCGCCATTGCGTGCGTTGCGCGATGTTAGCCTGTCAATTGAAGCTGGCGAATACCTGTCGATTATGGGCCCCTCTGGGTCGGGAAAATCGACACTGCTGAATATGATTGGATTACTCGATCGGCCGGATTCAGGACGTTATTGGTTTGATAATGTCGCCACTGAAGTACTTGCCGAAGAAAAGCGCGCGCGACTGCGCGGGGCAAATATTGGCTTTATTTTCCAATCATTTCATCTGGTTAATCGACTGACGGCCTTTGAAAATATTGAATTACCCTTGATGCTCGCTGAACAGCCAGTTAAACAGCGCCGCCAAGCCGTTGCAGAGGTGTTGGAAATGGTCGGTCTGACATCCCGCGCCAAGCACAAACCCAACCAGTTGTCGGGTGGCCAATTGCAGCGTGTCGCGATTGCCCGCGCAATTGTCATGCGACCGCGATTGCTGCTTGCCGATGAGCCCACCGGCAATTTGGATTCGCGCTCCGGCGGCGAGGTGATTGAGGTGTTGGAAAGCTTAAATCGCGAGGGCATCACGTTGATTATGGTAACCCATGATCAGAATATTGGTGATCGTGCGACCCGGCATATTCGCATGGTCGACGGGCAGATTGATCGGGATAGCTGTAACCCCAATGCAAATAGCCAGGTGGACAATGAAACTGCGTGATCAGTTTTTTTTCAATACGCAGATATTTCAGCGCCATGGCGTGCGCACCTTCCTTTTATTGCTCGCCGTGGGCATCGGCGTTGCATCTGTCATTTTATTGACTAGTCTTGGCGAGGGCGCGCGGCGTTATGTGGATCGAGAATTCTCAGCACTGGGCAATCGAGTATTAATTGTTCTGCCCGGTCGCAAAGAGACCACAGGCAGCGGGCCACCTATCTATGGTGCCGTACCCAGAGATTTAACCCTCGAGGATGCCGTCGCGCTAGAGCGCATCCCCGGCGTATTGGCGATGGCACCGATTATTGCGGGCATGACCACGGTGGCTCGCGATAGTCGCTCCAGAGAGGTGATTACACTGGGCAGTACTGATGCTTTTTTTGCCGTTCGTAAACTCGGTGTCGGGGCTGGAAAGATACTCTCAACGCGCACCCGCAGCGAGGCGCTGGCAATCTGTGTGCTGGGCGTAAAACTTAAACGCGAATTATTTGGCAATAGCCGTGCGCTGGGCCAGTGGGTGCGTGTTGGTGATCGTCGTATGCGGGTTGTTGGCGTGCTCGAGGAGCGCGGCGAATCTCTGGGTTTGGACCTGCGCGATATGCTGGTGATCCCGGTGCGCACCGCCGAACAGCTATTTGATTCACCCGGGCTGTTTCGAATTATATTGGATATAGCCGCCAGTGCCGACAGCGATAAAATTCAGCAGCAAATGTTATCGATTATTCGCCAGCGCCACGATGGTGAAGAGGATGTTACCGTGATCAGCCAGGATTCGATGCTCGCCGCTTTCGATAATATTCTCGCGGTACTGACCATGGCCATTGCGGCGATCTCGTCGATCAGTTTATTGGTCGCGGGTATTTTAATAATGAACATCAGTCTTATTTCCGTCAGTCAACGGCGACGGGAAATAGGCTTATTAAAAGCCATTGGTGCCAGCAGTCGGCAGATTAAACAGCTATTTGTCGGCGAGTCGTTGTTGCTGATTTCTATGGGTTCCATCGCCGGTATTCTGTTTGCTTTTGCGGTGATATTTGTCCTTGCCAATCTGTGGCCCGACTTTCCGCTTATGCCGCCAATCTGGGCGGTGCCCGCAGCCGTTAGTATTGCCTTTTTGACCGGCCTGACATTCTCAATTATGCCCGCCAAACGCGCCGCGGCTCTAGACCCAGTGCTGGCTCTGCGGGGTATTCAAACATGAGACTTCGCGACAGCAGCAGTTGGGTATTTAAGGCACTGTGGATGCAACGCACACGAACGCTTTTAACTATTGTGGGCTTTTCGATTGGCATTGCCGCGATGGTGTTGCTGAGTTCTTTGGGTGAGGGTTTGCGGCTGTTTGTGATGAATGAATTCACCCAGTTTGGCAGCCATATTGTTGCGGTTAATCCGGGTAAAACCGAAACCTTTGGTATCGGTGGATTATTAAATACTACCAGACCGCTGTCGCTTCAAGACGCCTCGGCAATTGCCAAACTGCCAAATGTTGAAGAGGTTGTGCCGGTAGTGATGGGCAATGCCAAAATTAAAGCTGGGCAGCGAGGGCGTTATATCGATATCGCCGGGGTTGGTGGCGCAGCGGATAAGGCTTGGAAGCTCGAGTTGGAACTGGGCAGTTTTTTGCCAGCGGATGATTTGCAGCGGGCGCGGTCTTTTGTGGTCTTGGGTAGTAAGGTCCGCGAGGAACTGTTTGGTACGGTTAATCCGGTGGGGGATTTTGTTCATATCGGTGGAGCGCGTTTTCGGGTGATTGGTGTTACCGCGCCCAAAGGTGAATTCCTCGGTACCGATTTGGATGATCTGGTCTATATCCCTGCAGGCAAGGGTATGCAGCTATTTAATCGCCAGAGTTTGATGGAAATTGATATTTTCTATAATCCAAGATCCTCAGGCGAGGCCATGGCCGCAAAAATAAGTAAGCTGTTGATCGATCGTCATGGGTTTGAAGACTTCACCATAGTCACCCAGGATCAGGTGCTTTCAACTATGGATAATATTTTATCCATTTTAACCTTTGCCGGAGCAGGACTTGGCGCTATCTCGCTTTTGGTCGGCGGCGTGGGTATCACCACCATTTTAATGATCACCGTCAATGAGCGAATCACTGAAGTGGGCCTGTTGCGCGCGCTGGGTGGCACTGTGGGGCAGGTGCGCACGCTGTTTTTAGGTGAAGCTCTAGTGCTGGGTTTAATTGGTGGGGTTTGCGGGATTCTGCTGGTGGCCTTTCTATTAATGATTATTTTTCTGTTTGTGCCCGGATTGCCGGTCGCCCTGAGCCCGAAGATCGTTCTCGGTGCTTTGGGCATCTCTATGCTGATAGGCTTAATTGCCGGCGGCCAGCCCGCCTCGCGCGCAGCCAAGCTGACGCCGATTGATGCGCTTAGGTCTGAATAGCGAACTGAATAGAGAGCCGAGTAATTGTAGTTGACTCAATGGCGCAGGGTTGCAACACTCGCAGGCAAATTAGAAAGCAAACAATTCCATGACTCGAATAATTGGCATAGACCCAGGATCGCGGCGCACCGGCTATGGCATTGTCGATGTTGAGGCGGGTAAAGCGCGCTATGTCACCAGCGGTATTATTCGCCTGCCGGAAAAGTCCCTCCCCGAGCGATTAAAGATTATTTTTGATGGCATCACTCAGCTAGTCGGGCAATATCACCCCGCAGAGATGGGTATCGAAGAGGTGTTTTTATCCCATAA
>CALSNK010000015.1 GCA_943787675.1 uncultured Pseudomonadales bacterium | reverse complement strand
AAAAAAGCATTTTGATGCGGACCCAGACTTTGCCGACCGCGCCCGTGCCTATGTGGTCAAGCTGCAGTCTGGTGACCAGCACTGCCGCAATCTTTGGCAACAGTTTATCTCTGTGTCTGTGGCCCATAACCTCGATATTTATAAGCGCCTAAATGTTGGCCTGCGAGAAGAGCATATTGCCGCAGAGAGTTCCTATAACGATGATCTTGACACTGTGGTCCAAGAGCTTGTTGCTCAGGGTTTGGCCGTAGAGTCCGATGGCGCCAAAGTCGTCTTTCTCGACGAATTGGCCGATAAAAATGGCGACCCCTCGCCCATGATCGTACAAAAATCTGGTGGTGGATTTCTCTATGCCAGCAGTGATTTGGCCGCCCTGCGTCACCGAATCAATACCTTAAAAGCTGACCGCATTCTATACTTTATTGATGCGCGCCAGTCGCTGCATATGAAGCAGGTGTTTATCACCGGCCGCAAAGCTGGCTTTGCACCACCCCAGGTTAGTCTTGAGCACCATGCCTTCGGCACCATGATGGGCAGTGATGGTCGACCCTTCAAAACCCGCAGTGGCGGCACGGTTAAATTGGCAGATTTACTGGTGGAAGCGGTTGAGCGTGCAGAGCGTTTGGTTCGTGAGAAAAACACCGAACTCGATGACAATGAAATAAAAATAGTGGCACGCAAAATTGGTATTGGCGCCATTAAGTATGCCGATCTGAGTATTACTCGAACCAATGATTATATTTTCAACTGGGATGCGATGATGTCTTTCGAAGGCAACACAGCGCCCTACTTACAATATGCCTACACCAGAATTCGCAGTATCTTCCGTAAAGCTAATGTTGATCCCGAGACTTTTTCGGCGCCTATCGACATTGTTCAGGCGCAGGAAAAAACTCTAGCCTTTAAGTTAGTGCAGTTTGACGAGGTGATTGATCAGGTTGCTGCAGACTGTTATCCCCATACCCTTTGCGCTTATCTCTATGAGTTGGCCAGTGCCTATATGTCATTTTACGAGCACTGCCCTGTGCTAAAAGATGATGTGCCAGCGAAGACACAGCAGAGCCGCTTGCAGCTTTGTGGGCTAACGGCTGCAACATTGGCTAAGGGTCTGGACCTGTTGGGTATTGAAGTCATGGAGAAGATGTAAGGGCTGGCTGTTTAATTCTCTAACAAGCTCTTTATTCCGCTAGAAGGCTCTTTATTCTTTTTCGCTAGAAGGCTCTTCATTCCGCTGAGGGCTCTTTATCTACAGCTATTTGCCAATCTGATTTCTGTACAACGCGGTTGTCACCGGATCAAAACAGCAGAACACGACGGATTCCAGCAAGGGATTTTTGCGCAGTGCCATGTTCACTTCATCTATCGCCACCTTAACCGCACGGCGGGTGGGATACCCAGAACCCCCGCAGCTGATAGCGGGGAATGCGATACTTTTAACCTGATGTTTTTTGGCTTCGTTCATGGCCTTGTGATAACAGGAAGCTAACAACTGCTCTTCCCTATGTTCACCGCCACGCCATGCTGGACCTACCGTATGAATAACCATATTTGCCGCCAACCTGAATCCTGGAGTTACTCTGATTTCACCTACCGGACAATGACCTATGGTCTGGCAGGCATGCTCAAATTCATCTCCAGCGACACGTCGAATAGCACCGCTGACACCATTGCCAATTGCCAAGCTATAGTTGGCAGCATTGACGATAACGTCGACCTTTAATTTGGTGATATCACCCTGATGGATTTTGACTCGGTGCACGCGTTTTCAACCTCGAAATGAACGCTCCAAGTATAGGAAAAAATGCATTTTAAAAAGTTGATGGCTGTCACAACAAAATTGTGAAGTGACAGCACCCTGTGAACAATAATTACAGCTGGCTGCGCATCTTGTCGAATTGCCCAAGCACAGTAGCGCTCTGAGTTTGGCCGCCAATGCGAGTCACTAGAACAATCGCCAGTACTGAGAGGCAAAAGCCCGGCACCAATGAGAACAGATCGAAGATACCGCCACCATAGCCTGAGCCCCCAAGAGCCTCCCAGATAATGACCGTTGCACCACCGACTAATATACCCGCCAGTGCCCCAGCAGCAGACATAGATCGCCAGTACAGGCTCAACAAAATAGCAGGACCGAGAGAGGCCCCCAAGCCAGCCCAGGCGTAGGACACTACCTCTAACACCTTGCTGTCTGGTTTCATCGCCAGAACGGTCGCCATTAAGGCCAGCACAATCACTGCAACACGGCCGATTTGTAGGCGCTTTTCCGAACTTAACGGTTCCTTAACCATCATTGGGTACAGGTCTTCAGCCAGGGTGGCAGAACAAACCAACAGCTGAGAATCAACAGTACTCATAATGGCTGCAAGAATCGCGGCCAACAGAACGCCAGCAATCAAGGGGTGGAAGATCAGGCTGGTTAGCTCGATAAATACTCGCTCTGGATCTGCCAGAGGAACCGCCAGATAAACCGTACCGCAGAGCCCCACCAGAATCGCCATCAAATAACCCATAAATGCCCAGCTCACACCAATCGCCGTAGCCTGACCTACATCATCTGCAGAGCGAATCGCCTTGAATCGAGCCAACACATGAGGCAGACCAAAATAGCCCAGACCCCAGCCCAGCAGACTGATAATTTCCAGCAGGCTGAGCGATACGCCCTTAGCATTGGTAAAGATATTTAACAGTTCAGGGTTAACCGCGGCCACTTTGTCGGTAAAGCCACCCAGACCACCGGAATTAGATATAACCAATACAGGCACGGCAATCAGCGCCGCCAGCATAAGCAGCCCCTGAAACACATCGGTCCAAGACACCGCTAAAAAACCACCAAACAATGTGTAGACAAGAATCAGTACCACACCGGCAATCACCGCAACGGTGTAATCAAGTCCAAAGACTGCATTAAAGAGTTTACCGCCAGCAATCAGACCTGAGCCTACGTAAAACAAGAAAAACAGCAGTATCGCTAACCCAGCAATGATCTTTAACCAGGGCTTGGTGTCGCCAAAACGGCGCTGTAAATAGGAAGGTACAGTTACTGCATCATCCAACAACACCGAATACACCCGCAGGCGCTTGGCCATTAGCATCCAGTTAGCTGCGACGCCTATGGTTAAACCTAGAGTAATCCAGAACGCTTCCAGACCCGCCATATAGGCATAGCCAGGCAGACCCAACAGTACCCAGCCACTCATATCTGAAGCGCCGGCACTGATCGCCGACACCGCAGGGGAAAGGTTTCTACCCCCAAGAAAATAGTCCGAGGCATTTTTGGTACGTATGTAGGCGTAAAAGCCAATCCCCAAAACAATAGTCACGTAGATAACAAAAGCGATAACGGTAGGTAGCGATAAATCTGACATGGAGCGGCCTTTTTTATTATGAAATATTGATTGCTCGAATATGAGATTCGACATCCAGATCCGTAAATTTTGAAACAGGTTCTGCAGGGGCTTCTGGCGCACCATCTGATGGGCCTTTCGATAAACCATCTAGCACATCTTCTGAGGCGCCCTCTCGATCAAGTTTTAAACCTGTGAAATTGAAGAGGTCAGTGTCCGCTAATTGTGAGGGTGCTACGTTCTTAATCGCGCCAAAAATAGTGTCAATGCGACCGGGGAACTGACGCTCCCAGCCTATTAGCATTTCTTTCACCGCATTGCGCTGCAGCCCCTCTTGAGAACCACAGAGGTTACAGGGAATAATAGGAAACTGTTTGAGGTCGGCAAGGGCAATAAGATCGGTCTCACGGCAATAGGCCAGAGGTCGAATCAGCATATTTTTCTTGTCGTCGGAAAGCAGTTTGGGCGGCATGGCTTTGAGCTTGCCCTGATAAAACATATTTAAGAATAAGGTTTCAACAATATCATCACGATGATGACCAAGAGCAACCTTGGTGCAGCCAATCTCCTGTGCAAAACCATACAGAGTACCGCGACGCAGTCTCGAGCAAAGACTGCAGTAGGTCTTGCCGTCAGGAATCTTGCTGGTGACAATGCTGTAGGTGTCTTTCTCAAGAATATGGTACTCAATATCCAAGGTATCCAAATAAGCAGGCAGCACAGCCTCAGGAAAACCTGGCTGCTTCTGATCGAGATTGACCGCGATTAACTCAAAGTTAACTGGCGCATTTTTTTGTAGGTTCATCAGAATATCGAGCATGGCGTAGGAATCTTTACCGCCAGACAGACACACCATAATGCGGTCGCCGTCCTCGATCATATTGTAGTCAGCCACCGCCTTGCCCACATTACGTCGCAGACGCTTCTGTAGTTTATTGGCTTCCAGCTGATTTTTGCGCAGAGGCATCGACAGACCCTGTTAGTTAAAAGCTGGCTATTGTAGTGGCATAGCGCCGATTTAACCATGAGGGTCGGGGAGTTTATCTAATTTCCCTATTAAAGCGGCCAGATAGCGTCGGGGGCGTTAAGGCGAGCGTCATAGGCATAATGAATTTCACCCTTAAATCCGAGCAGGTACAGCGCTTTACTGTCGTCGGCATAATGGGCAAAAAGCTTCATGAGTTGTTTATTATCTGTGCCGACTTTTGCGCCAAAATCCGAGGAGTACCAGTCAAAAATTCTCGAGGCCTGCATCGCACGTTTATCGAACTCCAACCCACGGGGATGGTTAATAAATTCCCGAGCAGATTTTTTTAACAGCTTACTGCTATTGATCGCTGTATAAGCATGGTTCTGAATATTGGGGCAACCGAGCGTCGCGCAGCTTAGACCAAAAATTACCTTATGGTCCTGCCATATTGGCCGCAATATGCGGTTTTGAATATCCTCAAGGCTGAGCTTTAGCCCATTAACCTTCACCAGATTTTTGCGTTTAATAGAAGAATTTTTCAGCGATTTGATCGGGTAAGACTGAAGAATATTTTGAATGGTTAAGGCATTGTAGAGATTCAACCAATAGGCTTTTTGTTCTCTGCGAGAATAGTCCCGCGGATCCAGCTTAGCCATACGCTTGATATATTTATCCAGCTTCTTGCTTTCTCTACGGTTAACGTCGGCATAGCGAAAACGGTTTATTCCAGAGGGATGATTAGCAATCACATAGGTGGTTAAAAACTGATCCAAAGCCTGATGGTTGATCGCAGCGCTATTACTTTCATTGCTTTTATCCCAAATTGACCAGTAGCTGCTTTTAATGTTCGCCATGGCACTGTGGGAAAAGACCATACTGGAAATAACGGATAACAATAGAATACTGATTTTTAGCGAGTGGCGACTACGCTTAAATATGCCCATAGGAAACTCCATTTTTGCGCTCTGTGGTGTATTTCTGAGGCGCATTTGGTTACTCTTGCCGCCCAGAACACTTGATATCACTAGCGCTCAAAAGATTCCATTGGAGGACTCAATAGTTTGAACTCGATCACCCCCATTAGCTCGCACCAGTCACAGATTCAACGTAAAGACCAACAATTTGTCTGGCACCCCTACTCCTCATTAACGACCCCTATTCCCGCCTATGAAGTAGTGTCTGCCGAGGGCATAAATCTGCATCTGGCCGATGGTACTGTGCTAATTGATGGCATGGCGTCCTGGTGGTGTGCGATCCATGGCTACAACCATCCGGTGCTCAACGAAGCGGCTAAAAGCCAGATCGACAAAATGAGTCATGTGATGTTTGGTGGTATCACCCATGCACCAGCGGTTAACCTCTGCGAAAAATTGGTGCAGATAACCCCAGATGGCCTGGACAAGGTATTTCTCTCGGACTCTGGTTCCGTGGCGGTGGAAGTCGCGATTAAGATGGCGTTTCAATACTGGATATCTCAGGGTCAACCCAACAAAAATAAATTACTCAGCCTGCGCAATGGCTACCATGGCGATACCTTTGCCGCGATGTCGGCCTGCGACCCAACCACCGGCATGCATCATATGTTCGAACAGGTAGTGGCCAAGCAGCACTTTGCCCCAGCACCACAGATTGGCGTCCATGAACAATGGGACGAACAGGATATTGCCGAATTTTCACAGATTATCAGCACCAAAAAAGCTGAGCTAGCCGCGGTTATTTTGGAGCCCATTGTTCAGGGTGCCGGGGGTATGCGTTTTTACTCGCCCCATTATTTAAAGTCGGTACGCAAACTGTGCGACGAGCACAATGTACTGTTAATCGCCGATGAAATCGCCACAGGTTTTGGCCGTAGTGGAAAATTATTTGCCTGCGAATGGGCCGACATTTCACCGGACATTATGTGTTTGGGAAAGGCCATTACTGGGGGCTACATGACATTAGCCGCCACATTATGCAGCGAAGAAGTCAGTCGCGGTATCTGTGAGGGTGAGGCTGGCTGTTTTATGCACGGCCCTACTTTTATGGGCAACCCACTGGCCTGCGCAGTGGCAAATGCCAGCATTGAACTGCTGTTAAGCAGTGACTGGCAAGCCAATATTCAGCGTATCGAAAGTACCTTAAAAGAGGAACTCGCGCCTTTTGCTGCACTAGAAGCGGTTGCCCAAACTAGAGTTCTTGGCGCTATTGGGGTGATCGAGATGCTCGAGCCAGTGGACCTAGCAGAGATTCAGAGGCTATTTGTCGCAGAGGGTATTTGGGTGCGACCCTTTGGCAAGCTGGTCTATGTGATGCCTCCTTATATCAGCACAGATAGCGAGTTGAATAGACTGATACAGGGAATTTATCGGGTATTGGTTAAGCTATAAAATTGGTCTTTAGCTGCTGATAGATGCCAGCCTTCGCTGGCATGACGGTGAGAGGCTCGTATGACGGTGCGGGGCTGGTATGACGACGCAGGTGGCATGACGGCGCGGAGCTGGTATGGCGGTGCGGAGCTGGCTAAACAACGTCCGTCACCCCAGCGAAGGCTGGGGTCCATAGTCTTTTAATCCCTATGAGATGCACGCTGCAGCTGACTCAGGTCGTACCCCAAAGACCCCACAAATCCCTCTAACTCCAGGTATTTCTGTTCTGTTATCTGTGTCGACCGCGCCATAATCCAAACGTAGTCACGACTGTTGCGCCCGATCACTGTGTACTGGTAATCCTCGTCCAAATAAACAATGCGGTAATCCGCTTTAATCGGCCACATAAACTGCATGCCCCACACCGCATTATTACTGTCACTGACAAACCCGCGGGGCTGATAGACCTTTTGCTCGCCATCTAGGGCACCTGCATTAAAGGTAAACGTCGTGGCAATGGTGCCATCGGCATCTAGGCGATAAGACTCGATGGGGTTATAGGCGTCCTTCTCTAAAAAGGTTGGGATATTGGCAATCACATACCAGTCGCCCATAAAGCGCTCTATATCAACCTGGTCCACGGTGGCCATGGGCTGGTGGCTACTGCAGCCAGCCAGCAGTAGTAATGAGGCAATCAACATATTTGGTGATAATTTCATTTCGCTTTTCCCTCTTGTTCTTGCTCTTACTTTTAGTTTAACTCGACTAGGTGCGCTGGTACTTAAGCACGGCACCCATCTGTAACTTGGTTTGCAATGACAGCCAGTCCCCCGACGCATCGTACTGCAGGTGAATATCACCTTTGGGCGCGGCGATAATCATATGGGTAATATTATCCTCTGCCGATACCCGGCTGGTTATAGCCACGGGCATATATTCACCCGTCTCAACATTTAACAGGCGCTCTCCCTGCAAAAGCTGAGGGTCCCAGTAAGCAAAGCTGCGCACGCAGCCTGCCAAGACTTCTGCGTCTTCCGCAATTTGATCTTTTTCAACCAATAGCCCGGTTTCTACTGGCTTAACCTTTAAGGAAACCGCCTTACCCTGACGGTTGGTTTGGCTGCTGACATCGGTCAGACAGCTGCCTTGCCAGATTTCATTGGCCTGATGTTGGTACCTGACTTTTTTGACTAACAGTACCTTGAAGTCCATGTTCATTGTCGAACTCACCGACAGGGAATCTCCCTCACCGGTGACTCTAAATTGGTGCGAGCCCACCTCACGGTCATTGATCAATACTTTGAAGTTCCAGCTCCTGTCTGTTGCGGCCTCGGCCCAGAGTAATTGGCTGCAAAAAAGCAGCGCCAGTATAGATATTCTCATGATCATTTATCGCTAACTTTTTTAAGGGGTGGCCAGGGAAAGAAGCTGCTGGTGCAGTCTCTATAGGATTGATAGTCCGGTCTGCGGTCGACGATTCCCCGCTCCATCAAACTCACACCAGACACTTTTAACAATAACACTGTCATTACCATTGGCGCTATTAGAATCAATGGGCTGGCGGCGGCAATGGCCCCGGGAATGGCAAAAACACACCAGCCCCACCAGATGCAGAACTCACCAAAATAATTGGGATGGCGACTATAGCGCCACAGTCCTGTATTGAGGGTGTGCTGGTCTTTGACGACGAGTTGGTTGAATTGGTGCAGTTGGTTGTCGGCGATGGTCTCTATAATAACACCGAGCAACCAGATGCTGGTGCCCAGGCTATGCAGAATCGTCCAATCGAGAACGCTATCGACCAAAAAGCCAGGCACAAAACTGGCGCTGATCACCCAGGCTAGAAATGCCTGAAGAATAAAAATAAGGTAGAAACTTTTAAGGGCAAAGTTGGGCCCGTTCTTTTTGCGAATAGCCCTGTAGCGTCTATCCTCTGGTCGGTTGCGGCCGCGCTTGATCAAAAACCCTGCCAAACGCAGAGCCCAAATAGCGACCATTAGCAGCAGTACGGCATTGACCGTACTCTCTATGCCCACACGAACCGCGTAAACCACCGCCCCCGTCAACAACATGATCGACCAGCTGTAATCGACAATACTAACGTCGTCTGTGTAAAGACTCACCAGCCACATAGCCACGGCCATTAGAAACAATACCGGCACGGCACTGAGCATTAATCCCAGCATCAGCTTTGCCAGCCAGTATAGATAACTGACCCATTATTCATCAGGTACATAGAACCCCCCGCCCTCATTTTCTTATTATTTTTTTATACGCTCGATGATCTCAAAACGATCATTGAAGGAAATCTTTCCTTAGCGCTTCAAACGTCGTGCCTCTTCCAAGCTGTCGCTAGTCTTTTGCCGAGCAACCCTGTTCTTTTTAATCAACACATAGGTTGAACCAGCGCCGCCATGGGGTTTTTGCGCAGTATGAAACGCCAGCACCTGATCAAACTGACGCAACCAGTGGTTCACACAACTCTTAAGTTTCGCCGGCTGTTCTAGCCCCACGCCCATACCATGGGTTACCAGCCCGCAGCGCACACCATGTTTTTGGCAGTCATCCACGAAGCTGAACAGGGCATGGCGTGCCTGTTCTACGGTATGTCGATGAAGGTCGAGTCGCGACTGGATCTCGTATTTACCCATACGCAGATTTTTGTACACCCCATGTTGCACTCCTGGGCGAGCAAATTCTAGGAACTCATAGGGGTCAACCTGAGTGATTGAGGAGACGGGATCTAGGAAGTTATCTTCCTTTTTCTGCTCCAGCTGCGCAGACTTACGTCGCGCCAGAACCCCAGGGGTCACTTCCGCAGGCTTGGCAATATGATTGGCGCCTTTGCCGCGCAGAGGCTCCACATCATCGCCAAACAACTGACCAAACCGTTTTTCTAGATCATCATCTGTAGATGACATTACTGTTCCTGCCTGTTTCTGCTGCGAGCCATTAAACTGCTCCTCAGCCTATGATTTACGATAAGATGGCGGCCTTATTTAGGGAGCCAAAAATGCACGTTTCTGCCAACCATGTTATCAGCGTTCACTACAACCTTCGAGATGATAATAACGAACTCGTTGATACAACCTACGACGATAACAAGCCCATGGTTTACTTACACGGTCGTCGCCAGATGATCGACGGTTTTGAAACTGCTGTTGCCAAAGCAGAGGTCGGCGCCAAGCTGTCATTCTCAGTGATGCCCGCCGAAGGCTATGGCCTGCGCAATATGAATAACACCCAGCGCATCCCCAGCAAATATCTCAAACATGAAGGCAGACTAACGGTCGGCAAAAACGTCCATGTTAATACGGATAACGGGGTTAAGCCTGGCTGTATCATCAAGGTCGGCAAGTTTAATGTAGATGTGGATATGAACCACCCGCTGGCCGGTAAAAACCTGCACTTTGAGGTAGAGATTATGGATATTCGCAAAGCGCGAGATGAAGAAATATCCCATGGCCATGTGCATGGCGAAAGCGGCTGCGGCCATGCCTGAATTAGACGGGTATCAGTATGCACTGATCGCCGGAATCTTTATCTGGAGTGGCTTTGTGCGCTCCGGGCTTGGCTTTGGTGGTGCATTATTTACCCTGCCCTTTTTGCTGCTGATCCACAATGACCCGCTGATTTTTCTGCCTATTATCTCGATCCATCTGCTGTTCTTTGCCGGCTTAACCATTATCCAGGCAGAGCGCCAACCCAAGGGTGCCAGCGACAACCAGACCACCGTTAACTGGGCCTTTGTGCGCTACGCCCTGCTGATTATGATTATCCCCAAGCTGGCCGGCGTTATTGGCCTGCTGGTGCTGCCCACCGCATTAATGAACATTATTATCTTCTCGTTAATCGCCGGTTACTCCCTGACGTATATCCTCGGCAGACCCATGCAGAGCAATAGCCCCATTGTGGATGTGGTATTTCTGGTGGCCGCGGCCTATATCAGCGGCACCTCATTGATCGGCGGCCCGCTGGTCATTGCCGTCGCCCTGCGCCATGTGAAGCCCCATGAGTTTCGCAACACGTTGTTTATGGTCTGGTGTGTTTTAGTGGCGATAAAACTCTGTGCCTTTGTGATTGCCAAGGTCGACATTCAGGTTGAAGCGGCCCTGTGGTTACTGCCCTTTGCTGGCATTGGCCATATTGTGGGCCACCACCTCCACAAACGCCTGCTCGAGCGAGACAGCCAGTAGCTTCTATCGAACTCTGGGCTGGGCTCTGCTGGCAACCAGTGTTGTGGGTATCAGTCAGGCACTGTCCTAAGTTAGTAGAAAGACCTCTTAAATAAAAAGCGAAGCTTTCTAACAAAGTGCGAAGCTTTCTAAACATAGAGCAGAGCCTTCTAATCAAAGAGCAGAGCGTTCTAAACAGACCGCAGAGCTAAACTAATCAGGCAGTGGCAAAACTTTTTGCCTATATTAAAAGCTGAAGCCACAAGGAAATGTGACCAGCACCGATGTCTCCAATCGCCAATCGATTCGTAACACCCACCCTATGCATGCTGCTAGCATTGCTACTGTGCTGGCAACAGCAGGCTCTGGGCAACGACCTCCTTGCCCTGCTGCCCCAGCTACCCTATGTGTTGCTGTTGATTTCCGCGTTGATGGCCCTGCTGAGCAATCGCAGTCGTGAGCTGGCCCTTAGCCTGTGCGTACTCTTTAGCTACTGGCTGATTCGCACCCATTTACAGGCACCCCTAGATAGCCAACCCGCCTCACAGATATTTACACTGCTGGCTTTTGCCGTTCCTATCATAGGTATTTCACTGATTTTTCTGCCCGAACAGGGCCTGACCCATCCTCAGGGCACAGCCACCTTTACGGGAATTCCTGTCCTGCTGTTGGCTCTGAGTCAGCTGCTCATTATTAACCCGGAACTCTTTGCTCAAACCAGCATGGCACTGGTTAACGAGCCACTGTGGTTTACTCGACTGTCAGCCAGCTCGGCATTAACCACAGTCATTACCCTAGGTATCGCCAGCCTGATGATTGTGCGCCGCCAACAGAGTATCGAAAGCTCTGTGCTCGGGTGCATTGCCATGCTGTTTGTTACCCTGGGCTGGATTCAGCTCAACAATATATCCGCGGCACTATTTACCGGCATGGGGTTACTGCTAACGATTAACATCACCAGTGGTCTGCTGCATATTGGTTTCTATGATGAACTCACTCAGATAGGTAATCGCCGGGCATTAATTGAAGCAGCTAAAAGCGCGGGCAACCAATACACTCTGGCCATGGTAGATGCCGATCACTTTAAAAAAATTAACGACCGCTTTGGCCATGACCTCGGCGATCAGGCCTTAAAAGTTATTGCCAGCTGCATGCTAAAAACCGGCTGCGGCGGCAAAGCCTATCGCTACGGCGGAGAGGAGTTTTGTCTGTTATTTAAGGGTAAAACTCGCGATCAGGTAGCCGACTGTCTCGAAGAGTTACGCAAGGCTATTGCCAATTATGACATGGTCATTCGCGATAAAAAGCAGCGTCCAAAAGAACAGGGCATTGGCGAAAAGAAGCGTGGCGCCTCTAAACGCCATAGCAATTTACGCTTAACAGTGAGTGTGGGAGTTGCCGACAGTACTAGTGGCGGTAGCTTTGAACACCTGGTAAAGCTGGCAGACCGCGCCCTTTACAAAGCAAAAGCCGGGGGTAGAAACCGGCTTGAGTTTGCCCAGGCAATTTAATTAGACTGAATGAAAGGTGGTGGTTTTTTCTAATGGGTCGCGATCACTGCGAAAGCCATTGGCGCCGTCGGCTTCATCAACATAACCAAACGAAATCCCCATCAGCAACTTAAAGTTTTCTGCCACACCCAAGTCTTCACGAACCATATCCGGAAAACAGCTAATGGATGTCTGGGGGCAAGAGCCTATACCCTTATCCTCCATGGCCAGCATTAATGTCTGGGTAAACATGCCGACATCACCCGCCAAACGAACAAGTTCTGGAAATTCATCGGTCAGAAAAACAAAGGCAACATGGGGCGCATCAAAAAATTCAAAGTTCCGCATCCAGGACCAGGCGCGTTTCTCTTTATCCTGACGTGTGACACCCTGATATTCCCACAAACCAAGGGCCGAACAGATCTGACGCTCTTTGTAGTCGCCGCTAAATTTGCCCTTCCAAGGAAAGTCTGGATTACCTTCACCGCCTTCCAGCGCCGCCGCTTTCATCTTTTCACGCATACGCTCGAGCGCTTCCCCGGAGAGCACGTGCACATGCCAAGGCTGGACATTGCAATTGGAGGGGGCCCAGCTAGCAAGCTCAAAGATATCTTTTAGGGTTTTCTGGTCTACGGGCTTGGGTAAAAACCCACGGTACGAATGTCGCGCTTTAACAACCTCTGCAAATTCCATTAATTTTTCTCGATAGTATTTTTATTTGTGCTGGACTGTATCAATCAGGGCAAACTCTGTCTATTTTCTTGAGACTAATTTTGCCTCTTAATAACAGACGGAAAGCTTAATAGAGGGAACGGATAAAAGTAGGGTTTAACAGGCGTCAGAAAAAGGAATACCCAAACTGCAGACATTAAAAAAGCTAGCGCCCTAAGACGCTAGCTTTAAACGACGTACCCTGTACTAAGAGGCGTCGAAGTAACTTGTCGGCATGGCCATAACGCTCTCTGTGTTAGCACCCATCGTTTTAGCATGCATCTCTGCTCTAGGCAGAATACGCTGAAAGAAGAACTCAGCGGTGTGCAGTTTGGCTTGCAGAAACTCTGCGTCGCCTTCACCAGCGGCTAATTGCGCCGTCGCCACACCACTCATCTGTGCCCACATAAAGGCCATAAAGGTATAGCCAGAAAACATCAAGAAATCTACAGAGGCTGCGCCAACACTGTCTGGGTTGCGCTTGGCACCCATGGCTAAACGATAACCCATTATCCGCCACTTAATAGCCAGCTTGGTCACTGTCCAAGCCTGCTTACGCATAGCTTTATTTTTGCCCGCGGCTTTCCAGGGTAGATACTGCTTGGCAAACTTGAAGATCTCGCCAGTAAATATGTTGAGTTGCTTAAACTTGTCCATCAATACTTTACGGCCCACTAGATCCAGTGCCTGAATCCCTGTGGTCCCTTCATATAAAGTAGCAATGCGGCTGTCGCGCAAGATTTGCTCCATGCCCCATTCTTGAATATAACCGTGGCCACCAAAGACCTGCACACCATGGTTGGCCGCTTCCACACCCAACTCGGTAATGAAACCTTTCAAGATCGGCGTACAAAACCCTAAACGGGCATCGGCAGCTTCACGTACTTCGGGGGTTTTACCGGCGCGGTAAAGATCGGCGAACTGACTGGCGTAAGTCACCATGGCTCGACCACCTTCAGCAATAACACGCTGAGTCAGCAACATGCGACGGACATCTGGGTGTTCAACAATGGCGTCGGCTGGACCCTCTGGATTTTTAACACCGGAGATTGAGCGCATCGCTAAACGTTCACGCGCATATTCTGAGGCTCCCTGATAAGACCGCTCTGCCGCTGCAGCACCCTGACTGGCAGTGCCAATGCGCGCAACGTTCATATAGGTGAACATTGCATTGAGGCCGTTATTGGGTTCGCCCAGTAAAAAGGCTTTGGCATTATCAAAGTTAAGCTCCGCCGTGGCGTTACCATGAATACCCATTTTGTGTTCGATAGAACCGCAGCGCACGCCATTGCGCTCGCCCGCAGAACCGTCTTCAGCCACTAAGAACTTAGGAATAATAAATAGCGACAGACCCTTAGTGCCAGAAGGCGCATCAGGTAGCTTGGCCAAAACAATATGGACAATGTTTTCAGTGAGGTCATGCTCGCCTGCACTAATAAAGATCTTGGTGCCATTAACGGCGTAACTGCCATCTTCATTAGGGGTTGCCTTGGTCTTCATCTGCCCAAGGTCAGTACCACAATGAGGTTCGGTCAGACACATGGTGCCACTCCAAACGCCGCTGATAAGCTTGCTCAAATAATCCTGCTTCTGCTGATCAGAACCGCTGGTTTCTAATGTTGCCACAGCACCTTCACTAAGGCCTGGGTACATAGCCCAGCCCCAGTTTGCGGTGGTTAGCATTTCATTAATGGCTACGCCGATAGACGAAGGCAAACCCTGGCCGCCCAACTCGGTGCTGCCGGTTAAGCCAGTCCAACCCGCTTCAATAAATTTTGCGTAGGCTTCTTTAAAGCCTTTGGGGGTAGTTACTACGCCATCATCCCAGGTACAGCCCTCATCACCAGACTGATAAATCGGTGCCAGTTCGTTTTCACTAAACTTGGCCGCTTCAGTAAAGATAGCCTCGAGCATATCAGGGGTAGCTTCTGCTCCGCCCTCAACGTCTTTGAATTTGCTCTGCATATCCATAACATCGTTGAACAAAAATAATAAATCTTTTACCGGCGCTTTGTAATTGGGCATGAACTAAATCCTATGAAATTAAACCATCAAGATGGGCTTGATCGCCCTTCTCGTTGTACAGTGAAAAACGTTTTTTACCCACGAGCTGCTTAGTGTAAAACAACACGCCCGAGGGTAAAAATAAAGGTCGATGAAAGTTAACATTAACCGCGTAGCCTGCGTCGGGAAGCTCTTCTTCCAGAGCTGCTAGGCAGCGTGCCTTACTCCACATACCGTGGGCAATGGCCTGTTTAAAACCAAATAATTTTGCGGTGATATCGGACAGATGAATCGGGTTATAGTCCCCAGAGATTCGCGCATAACGACGGCCAATATCCGCGCCAACAGCCCAGTTTTGTGGCTCTCCTTCACGGCTGATAACCGCTCTGCGCTTCTGCTTCACATCTGTTTTACAGCGGTGTAAGAACGTCGAAGTGCTCGTCCATACGGTTTGATTATCAATTGCGGCACTAACTTCAATGTCCCATTCCAAGCCACGGCTGGTGAGCATCGATCCGCCGACTGCGGCCGTCATGCTCAGTGGGCGTTGAATATCAAAAGACTCCAACACCGATATCTGATTGCGCAGATGTACCTGGCCCATGGCTTTTATGGGGAAGTCTTGCTGGGTCAGTATCTGCAAGAACAGAGGGAATGCCAACATATGCAGGTAGGTCGCAGGCAAATCGCCCTGAGCCTTAAAACCACAGAGCTTCTTATAGGCTGCCAGATGCTGGGCATTAATAACGAGGTCATTCACCTGAGTACATAACCCAGGTAAGGCATCACCAATTTCATAGGACCCCGACTTAAAAGCGGCCTTGCCCAACAGGGTTGGCATGCTCGGAAGCTCAGGCATCACCATCGGTGGCCTAGAATGAGTTGGTGGTGTTTGCTTTGATGCGGATTTATTCATGGTTTCCATAGTGCTTTCAGGCTCCTTGTTAGTCATTGGCGCTAAAAATGAACGGTTTGTCATTTCGGCCAATTAGGTATAATGGCTATCCTTTTCTTGAGTCGTCAGTATGACAGGTCTAACCGATTCCGGTACTTTGGTGCGCTTGGCCTATAAGGGCCTAGTTAATCTCGGCGTTGATGCCGATGAAGTACTGCGCCGTTCCGGGCTTGACCCCGCTGAGCTTTATCAGGCCAATCTGCGTACCAAATTCTCTGGCCAGCCCAGGTTTTGGAAGGCGGCTGTCGAACTCTCTGGTGATCCCTGTATCGGCCTGCATCTGGGTGAAGAGATGCCTGTCTACAAGGGTCAAATTCTAGAATATCTATTTTTGAGCAGCCAGACCTTTGGCGATGGTCTGCGCAGGGTTCTCAATTACCAGCGCCTAATCAGTGACGCTCTCCACGGTCAGATTACTGAAACACCCAGCCCCTGCTTAACCAGCTATTTCTCAGAGCATCAACATGCTACCTCCCATCTCGCCGAAGCCATGGTGCTGGGCCTAATTAAAGGCTTCCAGGCGGTTACCGATGGGACATTTAAACCTGAAAAAATTGTATTTAACCATCCGCCAAACACAGACATCGCCGAGTATCAGCGCATTTTTCAATGCCCTGTGGAGTTTAATGCCAAGTCGTTTCAGTTGTTTTTCCCTGCCTCTATGCTTAGTTATAGATCACTTTACGCGGAACCTGAACTACTTAATTTACATATTCAAGCGGCAGATCAACATTTGGCCGTTCTGCAGCAACAGGATTTAATGACCGAGGTTCGCAGCCAGCTTGGCGCCCTGCTCGAAAGCGGCGAAACCACCTTGGGTAATGTCGCGAACCGCCTTGGCGTTACACCCAGGCATCTGCGCCATCAGCTAGATTTGGCGGGCACTAGCTTTCAGCGCCTGCTCAATGACTATCGCCACCGCCTGGCGCGACGGCTGCTGTCACAAACCGATGAGGGCATTAGTGAGATTGTGTATCTGACCGGATTTTCTGAGCCCAGCACTTTTTATCGTGCTTTTAGGCGCTGGGAAGGTACAACCCCCATAGAGTATCGGCAACAGCATCGCGTCTAGCCTGCTTTCATGGCGTGCCCAACGAGACTTTCTGCGTCAACAATAAGCCCCCCTGACTGCCATTTCATCAGCCCGCCACATCAAGTAGAATGCAGCCTTTCTTTTCACCAATATCCACAGAGCAATCGCCCCTTATGAGCAACCCTACCCATTCCGCCTTTGAGCTTTTACGTGAGCAAGATATCCCATCGTTGAAAGTGCGCTACCAGGAATATCGCCATCGCGTAACTGGAGCCCAGCATATTCATTTGGCGGCAGACAATAAGGAAAATGTATTCTTGGTGGCGCTGCGCACTGTGCCTATGGATTCGACGGGTGTGGCCCATATTCTTGAGCATACTGCCCTCTGCGGCAGTGAGAAGTATCCGGTTCGCGACCCATTCTTTATGATGATTCGTCGCTCGCTCAATACCTTTATGAATGCATTTACTAGCTCAGACTGGACGGCCTACCCCTTTGCCAGCCAAAACAAAAAGGACTTCAACAACCTACTTGGTGTCTATCTGGATTCGGTATTTTTTGCTCGCCTAGATCCCCTAGATTTTGCCCAGGAAGGCCATCGCTTAGAGTTTGCCGAGCCTACAGATACTCGCTCAGAGTTAACCTATAAGGGTGTGGTGTTCAACGAGATGAAAGGTGCCATGAGTTCGATTAACTCAACACTCTGGCAAACCATGAGCAAGCACCTCTACCCCACCAGTACGTACCACTACAACAGTGGCGGAGAGCCGGCAGATATTCCCGATCTTAGCTACGACCAATTTAAGGCGTTTTACAAAACCCATTACCATCCCAGCAATGCCATTTTTGTCACCTTTGGTGATATTCCTGCCGCAGAGCATCAGGCAAGTTTTGAGCAAAATGCCCTGAGTCGTTTTGACAAACTGGATTGCCATATTGCCGTTAACAACGAGCAGCGTTATACCGAGCCCCAGTATTTTGAAGAGAGCTATGCTGCCGACGACCAAGAGCCCACTGAAAACAACAGCCATATTATTCTGTCGTGGCTGCTCGGCGATTCAACGGATCTAGAAGCAACGATGCAGGCGCGCCTACTCTCAAGCGTGCTCCTAGACAACAGTGGTTCCCCCTTGCAAAAAGCATTGGAAACCACCGATCTGGGCACTTCACCTTCGCCCATGTGCGGCCTTGAAGACTCACAAAAAGAGCTGGCCTTTGCCTGTGGTATTGAAGGCTCTAATCCTGAACAGGCCGATGCCGCTGAGGCCATGATTCTAGAGGTACTGCGCGATATCGCCGAAAACGGTCTGCCATTGGAACAGGTAGCAGCCAGCCTGCACCAGCTTGAGCTTTCTCAGCGAGAAGTTTCCGGTGGCGGCTATCCCTACGGCCTCAATTTAATACTCACCTCTTTAACCAGCGCGACCCATCGCGGCGATCCAATTGCCCTGTTAAATCTGGACCCCGTGTTAGAGAAGCTACAGCAGCAAATTCAAGATCCAGAGTTTATTAAGACTCTGGTTAAAGAGTTACTGCTCAATAATCAGCACCGCATTCGTTTGGTCATGAAGCCAGATACTAAGTTGGCCCGACACAATGAAAAGTTGGAAAAAGACCGCCTAGCAACTATTAAAGCCGGTCTTAGCGACGACGAAAAACAAGCCATCGTCGACAGTGCTGCAGCGCTCAAAGAGCGCCAGGAAATGGAAGAAGACTTAGAGTTGTTGCCCAAGGTGGGCATTGAAGATGTACCCACAGAGTTTGCCTACGCCGAGAAAACAGCGGTTGCCAATAAACCACTGCCGCTAACTAGCTATAGTGCGGGCACCAATGGCCTCGCCTATCAGCAAATTATTATGCCTATGCCGGCATTTACCGAAGCGCAGATGGATCTACTGCCCCTGTACAGCACCTGCGTCACTGAAATGGGTGTGGGTAATCGAGACTATCAGCAAACTCAGCTCTGGCATTCCAGCGTTGTTGGTGCCTATTCTGCCTCGGCCTCGGTACGCTCAGACAAAGAACGCCTCGATCAACTGCATGGCAATATGAGTTTTTCCAGTAAAGGTCTAGCGCGCAATCAGCAGGCCATGAGTGATCTAATGCAGGAATCATTAGAGCAGGCACGCTTCGACGAACTGTCAAGACTGCGTGAGCTAGTGTCACAGATTCGCACCTACCGTGAATCATCTATTACCGGTAATGGCCATGTACTGGCAATGACCGCGGCGGCTAGTGGCCTTTCGGCCAATGGTTATCTAAGCCAGCGTTGGGGTGGCATGGCCGGTCTTGCCAGCTTAAAAGCACTGGACCAAAGTCTTGAATCAAATGCAGGTTTGGAAGCCTTGGCAGCCCAGCTAGCCGCTATTCATAAGCTAGTGTTGCAACAGCCACGTCAGTATCTGCTAGTGGCCGAAGGGGAACGACTCCAAGGTTTTGCCGAGGTTATGCAAAAAAGTTTCTCTGACACTGGTGCTGTGCCTGCCAGTAATCTAATTAGTTACCAGCCAACATTGGCACCGGTCAATCATTGCTGGACCACCAACACTCAGGTGAGTTTCTGCGCCAAAGCCTACCCCACAGTACCCACTGATCATGAGGATGCTGCGGCATTGACCGTGCTCGGCGGCGTGCTGCGCAATGGCTTTTTGCACCGCGCGGTGCGTGAACAAGGTGGTGCTTATGGTGGCGGCGCCTCCCAAGACAACCAGTCGGGTGCCTTCCGTTTTTACTCCTACCGCGACCCCCGAATTGCCGGCACATTGGAAGACTTTGATAACTCCATTAGTTGGGCGCTTGAAAACCCACTGGGTTATGACAAAATTGAAGAATCCATACTCGGTGTTATCGGTGGTCTAGATAAACCAGGTTCGCCTGCGGGAGAAGCCATTCAGGCTTTCCACAGCGAGTTAAATGGCCGTGGCAAAGCCTGTACAGTGAAGTTTAGAAATCAAGTGTTGGCTGTCACTGAAGCGGATCTGAAGCGCGTTGCCAGTACCTATTTAACGGCGGACAAGGCACAGACGGCTGTGATTACCAATGCCGATTTAGCCGCCTCTACCGGTCTGGATATTATCAGTGCCTAATGCCACGGGCTAATAAGAAGGGCTAATATGAAAGACTTAGACCCCAAACGAGACAACCTATTTGCCAACCCCTTGGGGGCTGTGCCCGGCTTTGTGTTTGACCAGGCGGTGGTGGATGTTTTCCCGGATATGATTAGTCGCTCTGTGCCCGGTTACGAAACCATCGTCGCCCATACCGGCGAATTGGCTGCGCGCTTTGTGCAGCCGAGCACCAACTGCTACGACCTCGGCTGTTCTCTCGGGGCTTCGACACTGGCCATCAGCCAAAATATCGAAGGCCGTGATGCGACGATTGTGGCCGTCGATAATGCCAGCGCCATGCTGGAAAAATGTCAGGCTATTTTAGACTCCGACAGCGCCACCACTGAGACTCAATTGGTTAATGGGGATATCTGCGATATCGACATTACCAATGCCTCGCTGGTGGTTATGAACTTTACATTGCAGTTTGTTCCCCTGGAAAAGCGTCCTGCCCTACTCGAAAAAATCTATCGCGGGCTTAACCCAGGTGGCTGTTTAATTATTTCAGAAAAACTAATTTTTGAACCTGAATCACTCAATACCTTACTTAGGGATTTACACCATGGTTTTAAGCGCGCCCAGGGTTACAGTGATTTAGAGATTAGTCAGAAGAGAGACTCGATTGAGAATGTGCTGGTACCAGAAACCCTAGATACCCATATCCAACGATTAAGGGCCTGCGGATTTCAGTCCGCAAGCCCTTGGTTTCAATGTTTTAACTTTTGTTCGCTGGTGGCTATTAAATAACCACCAGGTTCTGCGT
>CALSNK010000014.1 GCA_943787675.1 uncultured Pseudomonadales bacterium | reverse complement strand
TGGTAAGGCTATCGGAATTACCATGGCGGGCACCGGATTAGGTGCTTTCTTGCTGCCGCCGATCGTTGAGTTTCTGATTGCTAACCATGGCTGGCGAACCGCCTATCGCGGTATTGGGCTGGGTGCTTTGCTTATCTCTCTGCCGATTGTTTTTGCCTTATTTAAAGAAAAACCTGACTCTTCAACAGCGACCGATGGCGAGGTGATGGCGAACAAAGTCGAGACCTGGGGTTTGACGACCAAGGATGCCATGCGCACTAAACAATTTTGGATCCTGGGGGCGGTTTTATTTCTCACGGTTATTGTGGTGGCTGGCCTGCTATCGAACTTCGAGCGCATTATGACTGAGCAGGGTTTCGAACGCAGTTCGATTGCACAGATTGCTGCTGTGATGGGGCTGACAGTGATTATAGGTCGGTTGATGGTGGGTGCCTTAGTAGATCGCTTTTGGGCGCCCGGTGTTGCCGCTTGCTTTTTCCTTGTGGCGACCCTCGGATTATTAATTTTGGTCGGTACTCAGGTGACAATGGCTACTGCTCTGCTGGTTGCCGTTATGATCGGCTTGGCGGCAGGGGCTGAACTGGACCTGCTTGCCTATTTGACCGGCAAGTATTTTGGACCGGCTCATTACCCGGCAATTTTCGGCCTGATTATCGCCTTTTTTACTGTGGGGGCGGGCATCGCTCCACCATTGTTTGGTATGGCAGCACAGATGTTCCAGGGCTACGGGACCATGCTTAGCATTTCTATTGGCTTACTTCTGGTATCGATCCTGCTATTTCTATCGCTGGGAAGATACCCAGACGAAGAATAAATGAGGCTAAACACACTTTTGAATCGCAGCTGATAAGAATATATTCACCCAACTGTGCCGTTGCCTGCGCATAGGCGAGAATTTTTATGGCTCTCCACAGCCACTATTTTGAATTGGAGCTTCCATTAATGAGGCAAGATCGACCCTACAGTAATATTCCCGGGACCTATGTTCTAGACCCCCAGCATTCAATGCAGGGCTATGAACTCAATATGTTCTGCATGTCGCTCAACAAGCCGCAAAATCGCGATAAATTTCGCCTCGACGAAGAGGCCTATCTAGATGATTTTCCATTGACAAAAGAACAGCGCAAGGCAGTTTTATCCCGAGATTGGCTGGGTCTACTGCAGCTGGGTGGCAATATCTATTACACCTTTAAGCTAGCCATCTTCGACCGTAGGAACATGCAGTATGTTGGTGGTGCTATGTCGGGGGTTAGCGAACAAGAATTTACTGACATGATGATTGCCGGTGGCCGACCAGTCGAAGGCAACTTATATACCTCGGAGGAAAAATAATAGTGGCTAATTTATTTGCAGGGGTAGGCACGTCCCATGTCCCCGGGATAGGCGCGGCGGTTGATCATGACAAAACCCAGCTACCTTATTGGAAGCCACTTTTTGATGGTTATGGGCCAGCGAGAGAATGGATGGAGCGGGAAAAGCCTGATGTGGTGATTATTGTTTACAACGATCATGCCTCGGCATTTTCACTCGAGTTAATTCCGACTTTTGCCATGGGGGTTGCCGCTGAGTTTCAACCGGCGGATGAAGGCTATGGTCCGCGGCAGGTGCCAGTTGTTGAAGGGCATCCAGAATTGGCCTGGCATATCTGTGAGTCTCTGATTATGGATGAATTTGATATGACCATAGCCAACAAGATGCCAGTGGATCATGGTCTAACTGTGCCGCTATCAATTATGTGTGGTCAACCAGAGGCCTGGCCGTGCAAAGTTATTCCCCTTGCTGTGAATGTTATCCAGTATCCGCAACCTCGGGGCAGCCGATGTTTTGCTCTGGGCAAGGCCATCCGTGCTGCGGTGGACTCTTTTGACGAGGATCTGAAAGTTGCAGTTTGGGGAACCGGTGGCATGTCCCATCAGCTACAGGGCGAGCGCGCAGGGTTTGTTAACGAACCTTTCGACACAGCGTTTCTCAATGACCTGACTGCTGATAAAGAGCGTCTAATTAATATAGGGCACACGGAATATATGCGCGAGGCAGGTTCGGAGGGTGCAGAATTGGTTATGTGGCTGATTATGTTGGGCGCGCTGGATAAGGATGCCAAAGAGGTCTATCGACATTATCATGTACCCGCATCCAACACGGCTGCCGGGTTGATCATTCTGGAGAATCCTTGACGCCAGACTATCTGTTGACCTCTCCTGACGAAAAACTCACTCAAAAAATAGCCCTGCTGGTTGTCTGCGCAGGGTCCATGATGTCTCCCTTGACTATGTCGTCTGTCAATATTGCCATGCCTGCTATGGCGGCAGAATTGCAGGCTGACGCCAGACTGGTTAGCTGGCTGCCGACTATATTCCTGATCAGTAATGTCGCCCTGATATTACCCTTCGGTAAATTGGCGGATAATATCGGGCGCAAGCGTATCTATATGATCGGCTTGCTGGTCACCGCCATAACCTCACTAGGTGCAGCAATGGCGGCTAGTATTGAAGGTATTCTGTTTTTTCGGTTTATTCAGGGTGGCGCGTCGGCCATGACTCTGGGTACTGGCGTCGCCATTATTTCATCACTGTATCCAGCAAATAAGCGCGGTATGGCCATTGGTATTAACTCGGCATGTATTTATATTGGCTTGACCATCGCGCCGGCACTGGGCGGGATTGTTACCGAGATATGGGGCTGGCGCTCGGTATTCTTAATGCCGGCACCGATTGCTGTTTTATTGGTCGCATTGATTGCAGTCTTTGTAAAAGGCGAATGGCGAGCAGATTCTCGGGTTCCCTTTGACTGGCAGGGTGCGCTGATTTTTGCGGCTGGTACAACCCTGTTGGTTATTTCCCTGACCGGACTGCCGCACTTTAATTACGCCCTGCTATTACTGTTCTCTCTGGGTTTAATTTGGTTATTTGTGTGGCACCAGTCAAACAGTGATCAGCCATTAATTCGCTGGCAAATGTTTACTCAAAATCGACTGTTTTCATTTTCACTGGCATCGGCATCGCTAATGTATGCCAGTCTTTATCCACTAACATTTTTGCTCAGCCTCTATTTGCAATATATCCGTGACTTAAGCCCCTCTGATACGGGTCAGGTGATACTGATGCAGGGCATAGCCATGGCACTGTTAGCGCCTTTTTCCGGCAGGCTTTCGGATCGTATTCAGCCCCGTAATATTGCGACTACTGGCTGTATTGTTGTCACCATTGGCTTTTTGATGCTGGCCCAATTAGATATGCACACCACCCAGCTCTACATAGGGGGTTCGCTATTTCTTATTGGTATTGGCATGGGGTTATTTACCAGCCCTAATAATAATGCAGTTGTGAGTGCGGTAGATGCGAGAGATCTCGGCGTCGCCACTGCCACCATGAACCTGGCTCGGGTAATGGGCAATCTAATCGGCATGGGCGTGGTCAACCTGTTGATGAACTTAAATTTGGGCGACAAACAGATAATACCGATTCACTACGCTCTCCTAGAGTCGACCATTAGCACTGCAATTATTATCTCTCTGGCCTATGTACTTATAGGTGGTTTTCTATCAGCCATGCGGGGGGCGCCGATGCGCAGATCGTCCAAGGCCAATAGCTGTTAAATTGTAAAATACATTCTATACCGAGGTAATTATGTTAAAGCTCTATCACAATGATATGTCGGCTTGCGCTCAGAAGGTGCGTTTTGTGCTGGCGGTTAAACAACTTGAATGGCAAAGCGAAGAGCTGAATTTGCGACAGGGTGACCAGCAGCGGCCGGAGTATTTAAAAATTAATCCCAAAGGGTTGGTTCCTGCCTTGGAGCATGATGGCAATATTCTTGTGGAATCCAATATTATTGTCGACTATCTCGATGAAGCATTTCCCGAACCATCATTGATGCCTGAAACACCTCTCAAGCGAGCCAAAGTCCGTTGGTGGATGAAAAAACTGGATGATGGTCTGCATCTTGAACTGGCGGCACTCAGTTTTGGAATAGCCTATAGAATTCAGCTACTGGACGCCTGCAAAGATGATATGAATTTGGTTGAGAAGCATCTCAATGCAATCCCTGATGCCTACATGCGCGATGTGCAGCGTCAAGTGATGACTGATGGTATGGGGTCGCCCCGTTTTGATCGAGCGGTCAATGAATTTGCTAAATTAATTGAACAACTGGATGCAGAATTAGCGGAGCATAAGTGGATCGGCAGTGACAGCATGAGTTTAGCGGATATTGCATTTGCGCCCTACGCTACACGCCTGGAGCATTTACATCTTTCGGCTATGTGGCATCACAAACCGCACTTTAAAGGCTGGTATGAACGTCTTAAGAGAACTGAGGGATACCAGCAAGGATTAGCTGACTGGTTTAATCCCAAGTATCTGCAGCTTATGGATAGGGCGGGCGCAGAGGCCTGGCCAAATATATCCGCTATGTTGGATTAGCAGTACATCAATGTCATGCAGTTAACGATGCCTAAGCAGTCCGCTGGCTCAGAAAGGCTAGAAGCCTCTGTTCTGCCAATATGGTACTGGCAGCATCAAAACTGGCCCGAGCCTGATTGGCAAAACCATGGCCGGCCTGCTGATAGATAAAAACATCACTGCTAGGGTTGGCGGTGCGTGCCTGCTCCACAATCTCAGGGCCTATGGCGCTGTCCTTGCCACCAAAGTGGAATTGAAAAGGACAATTTGCTTGCTGATGCAAATAACTCGGCAGTCGCGTGCCATAAAAAGCTGCGCCGTTATTAATCGGTAGATTACAGGCAGCTAAATAGGCAATCCCGCCTCCCCAACAATAGCCGACCACCGCAACTTGGCGAGTAGCCAATGTCTGCATGGCAGCTTTAAGGTCCAATAACAGATGCTCCTGCCTGCAGGCGCCAGCCAGTTTTCTGCCACGATCGATTTCATCATAGCCAAGGCAGGCATCGCGCTCAATGCGATCAAACAGTGCGGGCACAATGGTTTTATAACCGGCATTAGCAAACTGGTCTGCCAGATTCCGCATCTGTGCAGTGATGCCAAATATCTCATGGATCAAAATTAAACCACCGATTTCAGATTTAGTCGGCGAGGCCATATAGGTCGAAAAATTGTAGCCATCATCGGCACAGATATTTGATGTACTGGAATCTGCCATAGGGTTCCCCTTTTGAATTCGATCAGTAGGCATTAAAAGGCCCGATAACCATGTCATTAAAGGACTATTTCCTGCCATGAGAAGAGGACGAATATCGATGAAATCGATACATAATTGATGGATGTTTACCCTGTCTGTAAATAGAGTATTCAAGGCTCAGTGCGAATCTGCAACTGCGCGTTTTGGGAGAGAGTAATGAAGATTTGCTTGGTCGGGGAAGGTGCATTCGCCAATAAACATATAGATGCCATTGCCCGCATTGAGGATGTTGAGGTGTCAGTAATCTGCGGTGGTGTCGCTGAGACGACCGAGGCAGTCGCCAATGCGCGGGGCATACCCTTTTACACCACGGATTTGGCTGAGGCCCTAAATCAACCCGGAGTCGATGCTGCGATTTTGGCTACACCCACGGGGCTGCATGCCGCTCAGGCTATCCAGGTAATGCGCTCTGGCAAGCATGTGCTGATTGAAATTCCCATGGCCGACAATCTTGCTGACGCCCAGAAAATAGTTGAGGTGCAGCAGGAGACTGGTCTGGTGGCCATGGTCGACCATGTGCGGCGCTTTAATCCTTCACACCAATGGATTCATAAAAAAATAAAGTCGGGTGAGTTACAGCTACAGCAGTTGGATGTACAAACCTATTTTTTCCGTCGTGAAAATATTAACGCTCTGGGCCACCCTCGCAGCTGGACGGATCATTTACTGTGGCATCACGCCTGCCATACAGTTGATCTGTTCCAGTATCAGACCGGCGGGCCAGCGACTCAGGCATTTGCCATGCAGGGCCCCAGGCATCCCGACATGGGCATAGCCATGGATATGTGTATTGGCATGAAAGCGTCTACAGGCGCTATCTGTACGCTCTCTCTATCGTTTAATAATAACGGTCCCCTGGGCACCTACTTTCGGTATATCTGTGACAATGGGACTTATATAGCAAGATATGATGATCTTTTTGATGGTAACGACAATCCCATTGATCTGTCTCAGATTGACGTGGCGATGGATGGTGTGGAACTGGCCGATCGGGAATTCTTTGCGGCGATTGCCCAGGATAGGGAACCTAATTCAAGCGTTCAGCAGTGCCTTGAGGCCATGAAAACATTGGATAGGTTAGAGCAGAGCATGATTTCGCAGGCCTGATGTAGTTGGTCACGAGATACCTAGACTAAGATCCTCGGCCACTGAGCGAATCTTGTCCAGAAACAATCCTGCTGCGGGAGAGGGACGAATATGCGACAGCGTGGTTATACCAATAGGCCGGTAGGTGCTTTGCATATCAATGGCCAGGGCAGTCAGTGCACCCAGTTTTTTATCATAGTAAATTTGGTGCTCAGAGAGCAGAGCTACTCGATCACTTTCCAGTAATAGCCCGCGCACCATAGATGCAGAACTTGTCTCAATGCAATGTGCTGGCACGCTAATTCCATGCTGGGTGCAAAACTGGTCATACAGCAATCTTGTTGGGGTGCCGGTGGGTGGCAGCACAGATTGCAACTCTTCCAGTATTTTCGGCGCGAGGATTTTTTTCTTGGCCAGTGGGTGATCGCTGCGAGCCAAAATCGCCAGTTTATCGTCAAA
>CALSNK010000013.1 GCA_943787675.1 uncultured Pseudomonadales bacterium | reverse complement strand
CCACCCGAGTGCACCATATACATAAAACCTCACTGCACGCAGTGGGGTTTTTTTTGTATCTGGGGAACGACGGTGGTGAGAACCACTGTTCGACAAAGTTGCTCTAGCAAGCTTGGACCGAGCCGCAACGCGGGGAGCCCATTTATAAAGCCAAAGTACCTAGAGCCCCGAGCAGATAGTATTCGGCATCTCCTTACCGGATTCCCCTCAGTATCCTAAGAAGAAATATGATTATGTGCCCACGAAACATCTTTTTAAGTTCACGGGCTCCCTCCCAAACCCCCTTATCTCGACGAACAACTTAAAATCTGTCATCCTCAACGCGAAGATAAGAAAGCACGCATAAGGAGAGCATCAAAATGAGCAAAGAAATCTACCATCATCAGGGCGAAAATCTGACGCCTGAAACACATCATAATCAGCAGTCTATCTCCGAAGAAAACTTAAATAGCTATTGGCGGGCAAATCTTACCCTGCTGGCTAAGCTACTAAGCGTCTGGTTTATTATCTCCTTTGGCTGCGGTATTTTATTGGTGGACTGGCTTGATCAGTTCTCCTTTTTCGGCTTCAAGCTCGGGTTCTGGTTTGCGCAGCAAGGAGCCATCTATGTATTTGTCGCCCTCATTTTTATCTACTCATGGCGCATGAAGGTACTCGAACGTAGATTTGGCGTGGATGATGACGAGGAGCATTCATCATGACAACACAGATGCTGACTTACCTGTTTGTGGGTGCCTCTTTTATACTCTATATAGGGATCGCTATCTGGTCTCGCGCCGATTCAACCAAAGATTTTTATGTGGCCGGTGGCGGCGTGCACCCAGTACTAAACGGTATGGCCACCGCAGCAGACTGGATGAGTGCCGCCTCATTTATCTCAATGGCGGGCATTATTTCGTTTATGGGCCGAGACGGCGCGGTCTACCTAATGGGCTGGACGGGTGGCTATGTGTTGCTCGCCCTGTTACTGGCACCCTATCTACGCAAGTTTGGGCGATTTACCGTGCCAGATTTTATTGGCGAACGCTATTACTCCAAGACCGCTCGTATTGTTGCTGTGGTCTGCTTAATCTTTATTTCTTTTACCTATGTGGCCGGACAGATGCGCGGCGTAGGCATAGTATTCTCGAGATATCTTGAAGTGGACGTTAGCACTGGCGTGATTATCGGCATGGCCGTGGTCTTTATGTATGCGGTACTCGGTGGTATGAAGGGCATCACCTACACCCAGGTAGCCCAGTACTGCGTGCTGATTTTTGCCTATATGGTCCCGGCCATATTTATCTCGATTATGATCACCGACAACCCTATTCCACAGCTGGGTTTCGGCTCTGAAGTGAATGATGGCTCGGGTTTGTCGGTATTACAAAAGCTCGATGGTGTATTAATGGATCTGGGTTTTAACGCCTATACAGAGGGCACCAAATCCACCATTGATGTTTTTGCGATTACCGCCGCCCTGATGTTTGGTACCGCCGGCCTGCCCCATGTGCTGGTGCGTTTTTTCACTGTGCCTAAGGTTTCAGATGCGCGCTTATCTGCCGGTTATGCGCTGGTGTTTATCGCTATTTTGTACACCACAGCACCAGCCGTTGCCTCCTTTGCGCGACTCAACCTAGTTGATACCGTGCACAACAGCAGCTATGAACAGGCACCTGAGTGGTTCAGTAATTGGGAACAAACCGGTCTGGTTGGCTGGGAAGATAAGAACGATGACGGAATCATGCAGTACAGTGCTGGCAGCAAAAACGAAGTCAGCATTGATCGCGATATTATGGTGCTGGCCAATCCGGAAATTGCCAACTTGCCCGGCTGGGTTATCGCCCTTGTCGCAGCTGGTGGTGTAGCCGCCGCACTTTCCACGGCGGCAGGGTTACTGCTGGTGATTTCAAGTGCTATCTCTCACGATGTTTTAAAGCAGACATTAATGCCCAATATCAGTGAGAAACAAGAGCTATTTTATGCTCGACTGGCGGCCGCTGTGGCGGTCTGTGTGGCCGGATTATTTGGTATCTACCCACCGGCCTTTGTGGCTCAGGTGGTGGCTTTTGCCTTTGGTTTGGCCGCGGCCTCGTTATTCCCTGCACTGTTAATGGGAATATTTTACAAGCCTATGAATAAAGAGGGCGCTATTACTGGCATGCTGGTTGGCCTAATATTTACCTTTACCTATATTGTGTATTTCAAGTTTGTATCGCCAGAATTTAACAGTGCTGAATACTGGCTATTGGGTATCTCGCCAGAGGGAATCGGTTTTATTGGTATGCTACTGAATATAATAAGTGCCTATGGGGTTAGTCGGGTCACCAGCCCACCGCCATTGGACGTACAAAATCTCGTGGATGATATCCGCATACCTGCAGGCGCAGGCATTGCTCACAAACACTAACACCCATAACTATAATAAGAGACCGACATGAATCTATCATTTAAGAAATGGATGACTCGTCTAGCTAAACTCACTGGGGTAATCGGTACGTTGGTTATAGCAGTACTGGTTTATCTAAGCCCTGAAAAACCCCCTGCTAGCCAAGCCTTTATCAATGGCAACGTTATCACCATGGATGCTGACAGCAGCATTGCCCAGGCGGTGTTTGTACAGCAGGATCGAATTGTTGCCGTGGGCGACAACGATCAAATCGCGGCGCTTATTACAGACAGCAGCATAGTTCATGATTTACAGGGTAAAACATTACTACCCGGCTTAATTGACTCTCACAGCCACTTTCCCGGGTCTGGCATCTCATTGTTTGTGGCCGATCTGCGCAGCCCACCGGTTGGCCTGATCACCAATATGTCTGCCCTGCTAAAACGCTTGCAAGAAAAAGCCAAAGACACGCCCAAAGGCGAATGGGTCACCGGCTTTGGTTACGACAATTTAATGTTGGATGAAGACCGCCACCCCAGCCGTGATGAACTTGATCAAGCCTTACCTGATCACCCCGTGTTTATATTGCATGTCTCAGGACATATGGGCGTCACTAATTCACTGGGACTGATTGCAGCCAATATTTCACAGGAGAGCCGCGACCCCAAAGGCGGCCATTATGGGCGTGATGCAACTGGGCGACTGAATGGGTTATTAGAGGAACATGCGGCAACTCCCCTTCAAGAACAGATGCTAGACCTAGGTGTCCTTAACTTTTTACGCATGGTTAGCTACTCGAGCGATGACTACCTAAAGACCGGCGTCACCTCCGCACAAAATGGCGCCATCTCTGCACAGATGGCCCAAGGCTTAAGTCTCGCAAGCCGACTTAACCTGACACCATTGCGCCTAGAGCTATGGCCACAGTTCGACACCTTCGGCCAGGCCTTTCTAAATGGCACAGCCAATGTCGAAGATTTTAATCGTGAAAAACTGAATGTTGGCGCTATTAAAATTATTGCCGATGGCAGCATACAGGGCCACACAGGCTATCTCAGTGAGCCCTATCATCTGCCGTTTAAAGGCGATGCAGACTATCGCGGTTACCCGAGGGTCAGCTATCCAGAACTGGCTGATTGGATCAGTCAGTATCACAGCGCTGGATTTCAATTAGCCGTGCATGGCAATGGCGATGCCTCTATCGACGATATCCTTGATGCCTTTGAAAAGGCCCAGGCCGCATTTCCAAAAGAAGACCCGCGACTAATTTTGATTCATGCACAGATGGCGCGACAGGATCAATTGGCACGCATGAAAACCCTCGGCGTAACGCCTAGCTTCTTCTCGGCACATACTTACTACTGGGGCGACATGCATCGGGATGTCACCATGGGTGAGGAACGGTCCAGCCGAATAAGTCCGGCTCGCACCGCTATTGAAGAGGGCCTGCGCTTTAGCTCACATTTAGATACGCCTATTGTGCCGATGAGCCCATTGCTCTCAGTCTGGTCGGTTGTTAATCGACTCTCAGCCTCGGGGGAATTAATTGGTGGCGACGAACGCATAGAGCCAATGCAGGCACTGCGAAGCGTTACCATCGATGCCGCATGGCAGATCTTTCGCGAGAAAGACCTGGGCTCAATAGAGTCAGGAAAGTTAGCCGATTTAGTGGTGCTTGAACGTAGCCCATTGGTTGATCGATTGACCATCAAAGATATCAAAATCGAACGCACTATTATTGGTGGGGGTGACGGTTTATGAGCGGTAGGTTTGGTCTGGGTGGTTATTGAGATCTCACGCCTTCGCGTAAGATGACGGACTGGTGGTGGTGAGATGACGGACTGGTGGTGGGTATGGAT
>CALSNK010000012.1 GCA_943787675.1 uncultured Pseudomonadales bacterium | reverse complement strand
TTCGTTCGACTTAAGGGGACTGCAAGTAATGTCACTACGATTACCAGCAATGGAATAGAGAGGCGCCACTGCAGTGTTGCCTGCAATTCGAGATCATCCGAGTCGAGCAAGGCTTGAGTAGTAATAGCATCGGTCTTAAGTGTTCTATCAAGCGGCTTACTGTCCTTCAGTCGAGAACCGTACTCTTCAAAATAGGTAATCTGGTAATCGTTTTGACCGGGAATGCCCTCAATACGGTAACCCTTATCCAACACTAGGTAACGCTCCGGGCCATCTTCTGAATCGCCCTCAGCCTGTTTCTGTCGACCCTTTTCCGCCAACACCAACACCAGACTGCGGTCTGAGTTTTCTTCACTGCCGACAGTCATGGCCAGGAACACTTCATCCAGCTCACGATCTTCGGTCACCCCTTCAGCATAGGTGACACCTTTGCCGCCAGACAGCGAGTAAAACTTTTTCGGCATTAACTTATCCAGTTCGCTGCGCTGCTTTTCCGCCTGCTGAAGGGCCTCAGCCTTGGCCATACCAGAAGGTGCCACAGACAGACTTAGCCAAGCGGTAATCGCGGCAAACAAAAGTGCCAGTACCAGGGTGTAACCCATCAGACGTTTTTCCGAGATACCGCAGGCTTTTAAAACACTCATTTCGTTTTGGATATGCAGGCGACCAAAGGAGAGCAACACCGCTAAAAAGAAAGCCAGAGGTAAGGTCAGTTCAAGAAAACCGGGGATTCGATAGCCGATCATGGCGAAAATAACGCTCGATTCCATATCCCCAGTAACCGCTTTGGCGAGATACTTTACAAAGCGACCGCTCATCAATACCAGCAGCAGAATCACACAGACAGCGGTCGTGGCGGAGAGAATTTCACGGCATAGATAACGAAAAATAATCACAGTTAAAGGTTTCAGCCCTTGGGTGTTGTGGTGCAAATTATGCTATCGTCCGCCTCTTGTTTAAATCAACAACTGGCATTCCAAACTTACTAAAAAACGACGATAACGGAGCAAACATGGATTTTACTGCATCTTCCGCACAGCTGTTAAATATAAAAGCTGATTCTCTCATTCTACCGACCGGGCCACAACTAAAAGACAGCGCTCAGGCACTGGATAAATCTTTAGATGGTGCGATCTCTTCGCTTATTAAGGCTGGCGACTTCAGCGGTAGAAAATCCGAGACGCTGGTTATGCATATACCTGGGGCCAATGGTAAACGTATTATCTTGCTCGGCACCGAGGGCGCTACAACCAATCAACAGCTTATCAAAGTTATCAGAGCCGGAGCCTCTGCGCTTAAAAAGACACCAAGTGCCAAAGCTGTCTGGGTTGGCGAAGGTCTCTCGGAAGATGCTGAATGGGAAGCCGGCATTATCGCCCGCAGCATTCAGACTGCCAGCTACAAATATAGCAGCGGCAAAAAAGCCAAGGCGCAAAAGTTAAAGACTCTGACTTACTGGACCGGCAAAAAAGGCAGTTTAGCAGCCGCCAAAAAAGGTCTGGGCTATGGTTCAGCAGTGGGCAACGGTATGAATACCGCTCGCCAACTGGGTAATCTGCCGGCCAATATCTGTACACCCAGCTATCTAGCCACTCAGGCCAAGGCACTTGCCAAAGGCCAGGCTAAAGTTACCACCAGCGTACTTAACGAAGCTGAGATGAAGAAACTCAAGATGGGCTCCCTGCTTTCGGTTAGTGCGGGTTCAGATGAACCGGGCAAATTAATTGTTATTAAGTACCAGGGTGCCAAAGCTTCAGTTAAGCCAGTGGTACTGGTCGGCAAAGCGGTTACCTTTGATTCCGGTGGTATCAGCCTGAAACCCGGCCGCGGCATGGATGAAATGAAATACGATATGTGCGGTGGCGCGTCGGTAATCGGCGTAATCAATGCACTGATTGAAAACCAACTGCCAATCAATGTGGTCGGTATTATTCCGGCAGTCGAGAATATGCCAAATGGCCAAGCCACCAAGCCCGGTGATGTGGTGACCAGTATGTCTGGCCAAACTATTGAAGTCTTAAATACTGATGCTGAAGGTCGCTTGATTCTCTGTGATGCCCTGACCTATGTCGGACGCTTTAAGCCAGATACAGTGATTGATATTGCTACCCTAACCGGTGCGGTGATTGGCGCGCTGGGCAAGGAGACGGCCGGCCTGCTCTCCAATGATGACCAGCTGGCGGAAGATCTTCTCAGCAGTGGCCTGCGCAGTGGTGACCGCGCCTGGCGTCTGCCAATGTACGAAGAGTACGACAGTCTGCTGAAAAGTAACTTTGCCGATATCGCTAATATTGGTGGCCCACAGGCAGGCACTATTACCGCAGCCTGTTTCCTGGGACGCTTCACCAAGAAATATAAATGGGCGCATCTGGATGTTGCCGGCACCGCCTGGGTATCTGGTGCACAGAAAGGCTCCACTGGACGTCCGGTACCCATCCTGATGGATTACCTGCGTAGCAAAGCGGTAAAGAGTAAAGCGGGGTAATTGATGACCGATGTCTCTTTTTACAAGTTGTCAGGCGACCTTCAGGTTGCCCTGGCACTTGTCTGTCAGCTCGCCCAAAAAGCCCTGAAAATGAATCAGCAGGTACTCTGCCTGGTGGCCGATAATAAAACTGCAGAAACGCTCAACAAAATGCTCTGGGACTTTCAGGCCAGTGCCTTTGTGCCCCACGGTATTGGCGCTGAACAGATGCCGGTAGCGATCACTGTCGACAGCGAACCCGCCGATCACCACAGCATATTAATCAACCTGCAGGCCGAGATTCCCACCTGGTTTAGCCGCTTTGAACGGGTGATGGAAATTATTTACCAGCAGCCTGAATACGAGCAGGCCAAGCGCGACAACTTCAAGTTTTACAAGGAACGCGGCTATCCGTTAAGCTTTCACGATCTTAGCGAAAAGTTTAAACCTTAAAGAACAGCCCTAAATGAATAGCAAAACATGAACAACAAAAGCGGCGACGATCGCTATCCCAACTATGAAAACCTTCTCGACGACCTCTACTCCCTGCAGAAAAACCTGCTGCCCGAGGCAGATATAGCGTCGCAGAACAACAGCCCGCTGCCTCCCAGCGTTGCCGATGAAGATGCTTATAATCTCGAGATCCCCATTCTTACCGAAGTGGTCGACAGCGAGATCCATGACGAGCGGCAGCTAAAAGAAAAATTTAACAGCGCCCAGCAGCATCTTTTCGACCAACCCTCTTCACCACAGCCAGTCACCGATGAGCAGATCAATGCGGTGGTGGCAAAGTTAATGGCGCGCATGCGACCCAAGATTGACCAGATATTGCGCGACAAGATCCGCAGTATGGTTGAAGAGCGTTTTAACCGCGAAAACTAATCGCAACCATCAGCGCCAACATCTATAATCCCCTGCTTGATATTTACACCGATAAAACCACCAGAATTAAAGACTGAGCTCAATAATGGAAAAAACATTTGCCCCCCAGGAAATAGAAACCAAATGGTACAAAACCTGGGAAGAACGCGGCTATTTTGCGCCCGACGACAGCCGTAAAGAGCGCGATGACGCCTACAGCATTGTTATTCCACCACCCAATGTCACCGGCAGCCTGCACATAGGCCACGCCCTGCAGCACGGCATTATGGATGCCCTGACCCGCTACAACCGTATGAAAGGCAAAAATGCGCTCTGGCAAGTGGGTACCGACCACGCCGGTATCGCCACGCAGATGGTAGTTGAACGCAAACTGGCCGCCGAAGGCCAGCCCGGTCGCGAAGAGCTCGGCCGAGAAAAATTTATTGAAAAGATCTGGGACTGGAAAGAAGAGTCCGGCGGCACCATCACCAAACAGATGCGACGACTCGGCAATTCTGTGGACTGGGAAACCGAACGCTTCACCATGGACGACGGCTTCTATAAAGGTGTTCAAGAAGCCTTTGTACGCCTGCATGCCGATGGCCTAATCTATCGCGGCAAGCGCTTGGTCAACTGGGATCCCAAGCTACACACCGCAATCTCCGATCTCGAAGTTGAAAACCGCGAAGTCAAAGGCAAGATGTGGCATCTGCGCTACCCGCTCGCTAACGGTGAAACTACCGACGAAGGCAAAGACTACATTATCGTCGCCACCACCCGCCCGGAAACTATGCTCGGTGATACCGGCGTAGCAGTTAACCCGGAAGATCCCCGCTATCAAAACCTGATCGGCAAGTTTGTTGAATTACCCTTAGTAGGCAGACTGATTCCCATCGTAGCCGACGAATACGCCGATATGGAAAAAGGCACAGGCTGTGTAAAAATCACCCCAGCCCATGACTTTAATGACTATGAAGTAGGCCAGCGTCAAAAGCTGCCGATGATCAATATTCTCACCACCAATGCCGATATTCGCCAGACCGCCGAATGCGTGAATAGCGACGGCAGTGATAACAACGAACTCGACCCTACCCTTCCAGAAAAGTACCGCGGTATGGAACGCTTTGCCGCGCGTCGTGAAATCGTCGCCGACTTTGAAGCGCTGGGTCTGCTGGACAGTATTGAAGAAAACGATATGACCGTACCCTATGGCGATCGCGGTGGCGTGGTTATCGAACCGCTGCTGACTAACCAATGGTATGTGGACGCCAAGAAACTGGCTGGCCCAGCCATTGAAGCAGTAGAAGATGGCCGCATTAAATTTGTTCCCCAGCAGTACGAAAATATGTACTTCTCGTGGATGCGCAACATTAACGACTGGTGTATCTCACGCCAGCTGTGGTGGGGCCATCAAATCCCCGCCTGGTACGACGAAGCCGGCAAAGCCTATGTTGGCCGCAGTGAAGAAGAGGTTCGAGAGAAATATAACCTCGGTGATATTTCTCTGAAACAGGACGAAGATGTCCTGGATACCTGGTTCTCCTCTGCACTCTGGACCTTTGGCACTCAGGGCTGGCCCGAGCAGACCGATCGCTTAAAAATGTTCCACCCCACCGATGTGCTAGTCACTGGTTTTGATATTATTTTCTTCTGGGTTGCGCGTATGGTGATGATGTCCATGCACCTGATCAAAGATGAAAATGGCGAATCCGAAGTGCCGTTTAAAACTGTCTATGTGACCGGCCTGATCCGCGATGAGCAGGGACAGAAAATGTCCAAGTCGAAAGGCAATGTGCTCGACCCTCTAGATATGATCGACGGCATCGACATAGAAAGCCTGTTGGAAAAGCGCACCGGCAATATGATGCAGCCCCAGTTGGCTGAAAAGATCGCCGCGCGCACCCGCAAACAGTTCCCCGATGGCATAGAACCCCATGGTTCAGATGCCCTGCGTTTTACCCTCTGTGCACTGGCCTCAACCGGCCGTGATATCAACTGGGATATGAAACGACTCGAAGGCTACAGAAACTTCTGTAACAAAATCTGGAATGCCTCGCGTTATGTATTGATGAACGCCCAAAGTGAAGAAGGCGCTCTCGACTGCGGCCAAGACGGCAGCGACAACTACAAACTCAGCCTCGCCGACCGCTGGATTATCTCGCGCCTGCAGCAAGCCGAAATCGACGTCACCGCCGCCATCGACAGCTACAGATTTGATCTAGCCGCACAGGCTCTTTACGACTTCGTGTGGAATGAATACTGTGACTGGTACCTAGAACTATCCAAGCCGGTTCTCTGGGATGAGAATGGCGATCCGGAGCTACAGAAAGGCACCCGCCGCACATTGGTAAGAGTATTAGAAGCAACCTTGCGACTGGCTCACCCAATGCTACCGTTTATCACCGAAGAGATCTGGCAGACCATCGCCCCCTTCGCCGGCATTGAACTTAAAGCCGAGGGCGACACTATTATGTTGCAGCCCTTTCCAATGGCTGACCAAAACAAAATCGACCAAGATTCACTAGCCGATATCGAATGGCTAAAAACCGTGATTGTCGGCGTGCGTAATATCCGCGGTGAGATGAATATCTCCCCGGCCAAAGCACTGCCTATCTACATGACCAAAGGCGACGCCAACGATCAGCGTCGACTTGAAGAAAACCGCCAGTTCCTCAGCAAGCTAGCCAGCCTAGAATCAATTACCTGGCTGGATAATCCTGAAGATGCCCCTCTATGCGCCACAGCACTAGCCGGTGATCTGGAAATCCTAGTGCCTATGGCAGGCCTGATTGATGTGGACGCAGAACTTGCCCGCCTAGATCGTGAAATTGATAAGAATGCTCTGGAAGCGAAAAAGCTCAGTGGCAAACTCAGCAATGCCAAGTTTGTCGATAATGCGCCCGCAGAAGTGGTCGCCAAAGAGCGTCAAAAGCTTAGCGACTTCGAAAGTACCCTGACCCAGTTACAAGAGAAACGCACTGCAATCGCTGAAATGGCTTAACCCGGGAATGTCGCAAAACTTAAACCCCCAACAGCATGCAGCGCTGAAGTACATCGATGGCCCACTACTGGTACTCGCCGGAGCCGGTAGTGGTAAAACCAGCGTAATCACCCGCAAAATCGCCTACCTAGTCGAAGAGTGCGGAATACCCGCACGCAATATCGCCGCCGTGACCTTTACCAACAAAGCCGCCCGAGAAATGAAGGCGCGAGTCTCTGCCCTGCTCGGTAAAACCGAAGGCCGAGGCCTAACCGTCTCCACCTTCCACAACCTCGGACTAAATATTATTCGTACCGAGAGCAAAGCACTGGGCTTTAAACCCGGCTTCTCGATACTCGATCAGGAAGACTGTAAAAACCTGCTCAAAGAATTATTAGCGCGCCATACAGAGCTCGATGACAAGCTTATCGACACCGCACAAAACACCATCTCCAACTGGAAAAATGGCCTCTTAGAACCCCATCAGACAGCGAATGCATCCAACAGCACCGGCGAACAAGCCATTGCCATGCTCTACGAACGCTATCAGCGCGCCCTAAAAGCCTACAACGCCGTCGACTTCGATGACCTGATTATGATCCCTGTGCTGCTATTTAAAAGCCAGCCCGAGATACTGGCCAAATGGAAGCGACGAATACGCTATCTGCTAGTCGATGAGTACCAAGACACCAACCTCGCCCAGTACGAACTGGTGAAAACCCTCGTCAACGAAAAACAGGCACTCACCGTCGTAGGCGACGACGACCAATCAATTTACGCATGGCGTGGCGCAAGACCAGAAAACCTAATGCAACTGCAGGAAGACTTCCCGGCACTCAATATTGTTAAGCTCGAGCAGAACTACCGCTCCACCGGTCGCATTCTAAAAGCCGCCAACACATTGATCGACAACAACCCTCACCTGATCAGCAAAGCGCTGTGGAGTGAACTGGGTCCCGGCGATCCGCTGCGTTTTATTAGCAGTGATAATGAAGAAGCCGAATGCGAACGGGTGGTCAATGAAATTATTGATATGCGCCTAAAACGCCGCTGTAAATACAGCGACTTTGCAGTCCTCTATCGCGGCAATTACCAAGCCAAGATGGTCGAGATTAAACTGCAATCCCAGAGTATTCCCTATGAGATTACCGGCGGCCAATCGTTTTATGCCAAGACCGAAATCAAAGATATTATGGCCTACCTGCGGTTAATTATTAACCCAGATGACGACAACGCCATGCTGCGCATTATCAACACGCCAAGACGCCAGATCGGCCCCACCACTTTGGAAAAACTCGGCGCGTATTCCAATAAACGCAATATCTCGCTCTACGATGCCATCGATGAAGTCGGCCTAACCGCCACCATGCCGGCGAATAATTTAGAGCGCCTAAAACGCTTTAAACACTGGGTGCAAAATATCAATCGCAATGTCTACAACGGCAAACCGATCGAAGCGATTAATGAAATGCTCGACGATATCGATTACCTCGACTGGCTAAGACAAAATGCCAGCAGCGATCATGTCGCCCAAAAGCGCTGGGAGAATGTGCAGTTTTTGCTCAATCAATTAGCCCAGGTACTCAAGAATGATGAGACCGCCACCGATGAAGAAAATGGCGATAGCAAAATTGAAAATGCCATCTCAAAACTAATCCTCAGAGATCTGCTCGACCGCGAAAAAGAAGAATCCGCCGATGACAAAGTACAGCTAATGACTCTGCATGCTGCTAAAGGACTAGAGTTCCTGCACGTATTTATGATCGGCATGGAAGAAGATATCCTGCCCCATAAAAACAGCGTAGAAGGCGGCCAGATAGAAGAAGAACGCCGCCTTGCCTATGTGGGCATCACCCGCGCCCAGCGGACCCTGACGATGACCTGTGCCCGACAGCGAACCCAGTTTGGTGAGACATCAGCGACCACGCCGAGCCGGTTTATTGATGAACTACCGGAAGATGATTTGATTCGTATTGGTGGTGGTGAAGAATTAAGCCCTGAAGAGAATCAGGCAAAGGGAGAGGAATCATTGGCAGCGTTGAAGTCGTTGTTTGGGTAGGTTATTCGTCACTCCAGCGAAGGCTGGAGTCAATCAATCCACATAATTGTCATCCTGAATTTAGCTGTCATCCTGAATTTAGCTGTCATCCTGAACGAAGTGAAGGATCTCTCTCAACCGTCATCCTGAATTTAGCTGTCATCCCGAATTTAGCTGTCATCCTGAATTTAGCTGTCATCCTGAACGAAGTGAAGGATCTCTCTCGACCGTCATCCTGAATTTAGCTGTCATCCTGAATTTAGCTGTCATCCTGAACGAAGTGAAGGATCTCTCTCGACCGTCATCCCGAATTTAGCTGTCATCCTGAATTTAGCTGTCATCCTGAATTTAGTTGTCATCCTGAATTTAACTGTCATCCTGAACGAAGTGAAGGATCTCTCTCGACCGTCATCCTGAATTTAGCTGTCATCCTGAATTTAGCTGTCATCCTGAACGAAGTGAAGGATCTCTCTCGACTGTCATCCTGAATTTAGCTGTCATCCTGAATTTAGCTGTCATCCTGAACGAAGTGAAGGATCTCTCTCGACTGTCATCCCGACAGAGCGCCGTCAATATTTGCAATTTTGATAAACTTTCATCTGACCCCGGTTTCACTGGTTTTTCCGAGCGGATACCTTCCTTCTTATATTTTGTCATAAAAATTCTTCAACAACCCCCGAGCATTGCCCACCAACAACCTCTCCAACACCTCAGGCTTTAAATCCATCTCCCGCCATTCAGCCAACGTGCGCTTATGATCCATCGTTGGCCAATCCGTCCCATAAAGGACTTGGTCTTTTAGGACGGAATTCATAAACCGGTGCATCACCTCCCAGCCACCGCCCTGGGCTGCTACATACTTGGGCGCAATACCACCAAACTCAATAAACACCTGCGGGTGCTTGCGGGCAACCGCCACCATTTCATTAATCCAGGGCCAGCCGCCATGGGAGGCCACAGATGGTTAAGATCCGGGAAGTCACAGGCAATCTGGTCTAGCAGAATGGGGTTCTCACCGGCCATGGGCTGGTGGGTGGTGTAGTTGATGCCGGTGTGCAGCGCCACCAGCAAGTTATTCTCCATAGCCTTGGCATAGATGGGATAGAGCTTTTTCTCATCCAGCGTCATATTAAAAAACGCAGGCTCTATGGAGAGCCCAATCATGCCTAACTCAACGCAGTCTTCTATTTGTTTTAGCGCACGTTTGATGGTGAAGTTTTCAAGGCTAACGGTACCTATACCTGTAAAGCGATCAGGGTGTTGGACAACCATACCGGCCACAGCGCGATTCAGTCATCAGCCACATCGCCATGCTCATGCTCGGCATGGACAATGGCATGGTCGACGCCATTGGCATCCATCTGCTGCAATAGATCATCAACAGTTTGCGCTTGTTGATATTTATCACCAATGGCCAACACCGCATCGTATTGGGTTTTGTTTTCCTGGGGGGTCTCAATCTTTGGGCAAAGCTGAGCTGGCACCCGCACCCTAAAATCGATGACCTTTGCATTGTCTATTGCCTGAGTTTTGAGATCTGTCATACCAATTCCTTTTGCGTTGCGTTAAGGGCCGCTACTGCTTGCTGTTTCAGTTGAACCTTGTCGACTTTACCGACCGGCAATACCGGAAGTTGATCGACAATGGTCATGGTCTTGGGGACTTTGTAGTTGGCCAGATGCTCTGCGCAGAAGCGTTTGATAGTTGAGATATCAACAGAGTCTTCAGCCTGGGACAGCACGATAAAGGCTGCACCCACTTCCTGAAATCGAGCATCAGGCACAGCCACCACCGCCGCCATTTCAATGGCCGGGTGGCTTTCCAAATGGTTTTCTATTTCACGGGGGTAGACGTTATAACCACCGGACTTGAACATATCGGATACACGCCCCACCAAGGTAATGGTGCCATCTTCTCGCCAGTAGCCAAGGTCGCCGGTATGTAACCAACCGTCTTCGGTATAGACATCGCGAGTAGCGTCAGGGCGATTAAGATATTCCAGTAACAGGTACTCACCTTTAAATTGCAGCTCACCCTCTTCGCCCACCTCACATTCAACACCCTGCTCATTCATAATCCGGCATGGCATATGGGGGCTGGGGCGACCGATGGTTTCGCTCAGCTGGATAAGGTCGGCATCCCTGTCGGAATAGGTGGTATTGGCGGCGGTTTCGGTCATGCCGTAGACATTCATTAGACGAGGAACGATTTTTGAAGTCGCTCAATAATGGGAACCGGCAAAGGCGCCCCACCCCAAGCCAGTAATTCCAGCTTGGCCAAGATCACTTTCATTAAAATCAGGATGCTCCAGCAGCATTAACAACATGGTGGGCACCATCAGGATAACGCTAAGATTATTGTGCCGAAGGGCATGCAGCACTTGATCAACATCAAAGCGCTCTTGCAGCACTAACGTGCCACCCGCGACTAAATTCAGGCAGCAGGTGTCGGCGACACAGGCGACATGGTTAATGGGAAAGTTGCAGAGCATCACTGGGTTTTCAACGGCGTAGTGTTGGGCTTGCACTTCGGCACCAAAACAAAGACCGTAGTGAGACAACAAAGCGCCTTTGGGTTTGCCGGTTGAGCCGGAGGTATAAACCAGTAAGGCAGGGTCCATAGTTCACAGTGCTTTGTCGCTGGTAATTCAGCTATCACTAACCGAACTCACCCTCTTCCATAAAATCCGTAAAGGGTTGAGTGTTAGGCAGAGGCTTCTGTTATGAGACAACCCGCTCAATAAAATCGTAATCACTTTGAATCTGATCAATGGATGCTGAATAGTCATAACTCTCAAAGCTGGCCATGGCAAACAGAGTTTGGGCTTGGCATCTTCAAGCACATAACGGATTTCAGGGAGTTTGTATTTGGGGTTTAGACCTAACCAAATAGCACCAATAGAAGTCGTCGCTAAAAAGGTAACCCAATACTCAGGACGAGTTGTAGAAAGCACCGCAACCTTATCCCTTTGCTTGACACCGGAAGCAATCAAAGCTCTAGCGCATGCAGCAACTTTTAAAGACAAGGTCGCATAGTTAATTCGCTCCATCTTATAGACCAATGCATCTTTGCCTGGGCTTAGTGATGCATGATGATTTAAATAATCGCACATCGTTAAGCGTGTATGAATACTAAATGCGCTCATGATCAATTTATCTCAGTAATAGATAGCATTATCCTTGAAGGGTTTACTGAAGAAATATGCAATGTATTTTCAGCAGTGACAGGCTCAATTTCATCAAAGTTATTTCCTCCAGTATTCAGGTTTCGCTCATAACGCGGAAAGTTACTTGATGACACTTCCAAACGAATTCTGTGACCTGCTTTGAAGGTATTTGCTGTCATCATGGGAGGAAAAGTTAATTTGTAGACTTCACCACTTTCCATTAATACAGGCGCTTGATAACTGTTGCGATAGCGTGCACGGAAGATGGTGTCATCTAGGTTATAGGCACGGCCATCTGGATAGACATCGATAAGTTTGAGGGTGAAATCCGTATCTTTGGCACTGGATGAGATATATAGCTCGACAGCTACAAAGCCGGTAACTCTTAAGTCTTCTACCAGAGGTTCAGTGCTATAGACCAATATATCATTGCGCATTTCCAGATCACTTTGGTCAAAGGCCCCTTCTGATTGGATATCGCCCATACAGCAGGCGCCGCCACCCAATGTGGGCACTGGATGTTGTGGGTCATAGGTGAAGTTATCTTTAACCGCGGCCTGAGCTTGTGTTTCTATTAACCTGCCATCACCCAGCAAAGTATTGGCATGACCATTACTGTGCAGGTAGTAGGTTTTTACGGGCGATGCTGAATCCTTATCAATAGCTGGAAACGCTGTACCGTTCAGCCACTTATTTTCGCCCATTTGGTAGTAGTTAACGCTCTTCCGTTTTAACTCGGAATTCGCCCCCTCTTTTAGCCAATGATCAAACCACTCCAAATAGTGCTGATCATAGTCATAGCGCGCATCACCAATATAACGGTCACCGACTTTAGTTTGCTCGGTCTCTTTACCAAATTGGCAATGCACCATTGGCCCAATAATAAGATGCTGATTATCTTTGCCTCGTCCTACGGCATTGGCACAGGCGTCCTGATATAAAGCCACATTGGGAGCTACAGACACGTCATACCATGAAAAGACCCATAGCATGGGTACGGCAAACGCATCACCTTGATTGGCAAACGGGGTATCGTCCCATGCGTTATCAGCCGGTGTTCGTTGTGCAAAATCATCCCAGTCGGTTAAGGCTCCACCTATGGCTTGATTGATTTTGGATACGGGTAGATGTTTGTAATAGGACTGGTAGTCGATATCTGGTCTCGGCTCTCCCCATGGGTAAATGGAATGAAGATCGAAATGCTGCGACACCAGATTGCGTTCCTCCTGGGTCAGGTTGGGCGGGAATTGAGGCCGTAGATGGGCACCTCGTTTGGCATGCATTATCGATTCATTAAACCAGCTGGCAAACATCAGTTGCAGGGCGCCGCCGCGATAGATATTGCCCTGTTCACAGTAAGGCCCTATTTTCCCAATGCCTGCACCTGGTGCCTGGGCAATAGCGGCTGCATGTGCCGGATGATTGGCAACGGAAAGGCTGAGTTGATTTTCTGCCGATGAAGAGCAACCGAAGGTAGCTACTTTGCCATTGGACCATGGTTGTTTGGCCAGCCAGTCAATGGTGTCGTAGCCATCATATTGTGCGTTGGCGAGGTAGGTGTTTTCTCCCTCGGACCAGTAGCGGCCACGTTCATATTGATACACCATGGCATAGCCATGTTTAAGAAAGAAGCTATAGCGTTCAACGCCTTTATCCATAATCGCTTTTTCAGGATAAGGGGAGCGAATTAGGATACAGGGAACCTGATCTGTTTCTGTGATGGGAAGGTAGATATTGGTGTCAAGGCGGATACCATCTCGCATGGGGATCCATTCATTACGAATCGTTTTACTCACGAGCTCCTTGGTTACGCTTGCCCAATCGCTATGCTTATCGTCCATTACAGTTTCTCCAAGTACCGCTTATTGCTTGCTTCAAGACCTATACTCCAATTAATCTACACTAACGTTAACCAACATCTTTCTTACTGAAGCTTGTGATAAGGTTGTGAAAGTTAATATCCTGGCTATCGTTATGGATGACACCAAGCTGCTTATACACAGACAACATATCGTAGATTTCCCATTCCTTTGCGACCCGCCCCTGCTGATCGCAATAGCAAACAGCCAGATTATTTTGTCTAATGACTTTTCCTGTGGCTGGCACACCAAACATTTCTGCGCTATGGGTAAATTCACAGACCACGTGATAGAGAAGTCTATTGCCCTCGCCAAACACTTGGCTGTGAAAAGTAATATCGGGAAAGCACTTTTTGGTTGCAATCAAATCATCAACGAAATTGGCAACAGCTCCAGGTTCGCTAAGGTCTATTTCAACACCTGCAGGGGCATGCCAATGCCATTTTGGTGACACAACATCGAATAGTGTGGAGAAGTCCTGTGTGTCGAATTTTTTTTGAAGAAAAGCACGCCACTGCTGTTCATTTCTCTCGACGACGGAATCACGAATTTCAGGCATTACGTCATGGTTATCAAATAACAGGCTTTTTATTGATGGCAGCGCCTCAGAGGTATCCGTTCTATTTTCCAGCAGCTGATGTGCGTGTTTTTCAGGAATAGCACTAAGAAGGTCTGTAGCGTCTTGCTGTTTAACCGCCCCTATTTGCTTGAGGAATTCGAGTTCATCCCAACACTCTCTCTCTTCCACTAATCGCCCCATCGGGTCAAATCGGGCAATGGCAATGGCATAGACATTTACCCTATTTCCAGAGGCAGGAATATTGCCATAGGGTTGGTCATGTTTGCCGCTTATAAAATATCTATTGGCGAGCATAGCGCCTTCACCAAACATATCATGACTGATACTGAACCCATTTAATGCATTGACCAGTTGCTGTGTTTGCTTGAGCAGAGACTCTGGGAAGTCATTCCCCTCTAATCCATAGTTTGTTTCAGCAGGACCATACCATTGGTAATTTGGCGCCAGCAATTCATTAATTCGCCCGCCTTCACCTTCTCTGTATCGACGCTGAATAATGGTTTGCCAAGTTTTAATATTCCTTGCAACAACGGGGTCTCTATTGCGTTGTTTATTAGTCATATCAGTTCACCTGCTCCTGAAAGGGTATGGCCTGCAAGCCAGCCTTTATTGTTGAGAGCCTTGCTTTTTCTTGATCCATAATCGGAAGATCCACGCAGGATAGATGTGTCTGCTGATGGTAGACGTGATAAACAGGATCACTCTGCTCAGGCACTTGCTTAAATGAATCGCAGTCATGTCCGGCAATTGCAATACGCAGCGCATCACCTTGCTTGACGGTGACTGAAAGTGGTAATAGCACAATACTAACTTTTTCGATGGCCTTGGGATCCATGGGCGCTTGGTCTTGCCTTTTATAACTATGATAAGGACCAAATTGAGGGTAAGGCGGAATTTGATCAGATACTTTTCGGTGCATTAATCGCAAATTGCCCTCTGTTAACAATGTGACTCGGCCTTCAGGATCGACGGTTTCCAAATAGATAATTACAGCGCCATCATCGGTGGACGATGACATAAATAGTTCGACTAAAGGATGGCCGGTAATTTCTATGGTTTGTGGTATGGGCTTGGAGGTATAGGTCAGCAGCTTTTGGTCAGCCTCGCTACGGTCACCATAGTCGATAGCGCCCATTTGTAACCATCTGCCGTTGGGGCCTGTTCCAGCCTCAAAATTCACAGGATATATATCGCGGCTAACCTCATTAGTCGGCGGTGTTTTGGTTAATTGGTTTTGTTCTGCCAAGTACCACCGCTGCATGCTGGAGCCTATTGGGGGCCATACTGCCGTTTGTTTCCAGTGGTTTTCACCGGCGGTAAAGTAGTAGAGCATACGCTCTGCTAATAAAGGAGCCCTGCGCTTATCGTCTAGATCTGGGGTTCTCAGGGGCTGTAAAAATCGCGCTTTGATTTGAATAAATTCTTCAAAGTTTGGCGATACGTTTTCGCTGGGCGGGGTATAGGGATTGGCGTCATGATTTAGGCCATGACTCCAGTAACCGATAATGCCGCATATCGGCGCCTTTGAGGCCATAAACCGCGCGATCACTCCGGCGGCCGTTCCTGCATCGGCAAAGCTACCCCAATGCAAGGAAGGGATGGATTGCCAACACGGGTTGTTTAGCAACTGATAGGGAGATACCCAATTTTCAGGACGGTTATGTTTTAGGTTTAGTTCGTCGGCCTCAAAATCATCGCGACAGGTAATAGGTTCCAGCTGCTCAGTTACTGGGATATTTTTTTGATGACAGGCTACTGCAGCATCCAGACTATCGCCCTGCTCTACGGGTTTAACAGTAATACCCGCAAACTCTCCCCATGAAGGAATGTCTTGCGTGGTGGTATTGAGGTCCATTCTATAAACACCGCTGGACCAAGGGGCAAGAAACCCAATATTGGCCAGCCCGCCTGGGAATAGCAGCATGGCATAAAGATCGAAGTCGGTGAATTGCGGGATTGTGGCCTTTAGAGCATCCGGCGCATTATAGGTGGCTATCTCGGCGGTATTTCCTACGTAGGACATCCCATGAGTAATCACAGCACCATTAGACCAGGACTGATCAACCAACCACTCTATTACCGGCGAAAAATCGGCGACTTCCTGCACACCAATTTCAGCACATCGGCTTCCGGTCGAAGCACCTGTACCACGAACATCCACGCAGGCATAGGCAAAGCCTCTGTCGCAGAATGCGTCGATAACATCTTTGCTAAAAACATCACTGCGCAAGCGCCAGTAACGGGTAAACTCAACAATCACTGGTAGTTTCTCGGAGTACGGGACTTCAGGTAACCAGATATCAATCGCTAGTTTTTCGCCGTCAGGCATTGGGATATAGAAAGAGGTTGATTGCCTTTGAAGATGATTCATTGCTATCAAACCGCCGTATAACCACCATCAATAACCAGCTCACTGCCGGTCATATAACTACTTTCATCTGAGGCAAGAAAAAGTATTCCTTGCGCGATTTCTATTGGCTCTGCGCACCGCCCCATGGGTACCCTCGCGTAAAATTCCTGCAAAGCTGTTTGATCATCTGGGTCCTCGCTGTCAATATTTGCCATTGCAGTATTGACACCGCCAGGATGCAGAGAATTAATACGGATGTTGTAACCGAGGCGCGCACATTCAGCGGCGGCCGACTTGGTTAATAGAGTAACGCCTCCCTTGGCCGCACTGTAAGAGACCAGACCGCCGCCAACCAAGCCATAAGTCGATGAAATATTAATGATGGAGGCCGAACTTTGGTTTGGACTTATACGGTCGCCTATAGCGTTTATTGCAGCCTGTACACCTAAAAATGTGCCGGTTAAATTGATATCAATAACGCGCTGCCAGTCTTCGAGACGGGTATGACGGCACTCACCGGAAATACCTATGCCAGCATTATTAACCAATACATCCAGATGGCCATATCGGGATAATACTAACTCCAGTAATTTGTCCCAGTGTTCATGGTTGGCCACATCCTGCTCTAGGCACATTGTTTCGTCAGTGAATGCCCTCAACTGTCCCACGGTTTCTTCAGCGGCCTCGATATCAATATCGGAGACGATGACTTTAGCCCCATGCTGGGCCAGAAGGAGGGAGGTTGCTCGACCTATACCGCTGCCTCCACCAGTAATAATGACGACCTTATCCTTAACTCGCTTGGATAGGTGATCTACCTTTGGCTTATTCACTAGCACCTCCAGCACTCATCTCTGGATAATCACCGGAAACAAATCCTGCTGTAACTCCGCCGTCGACAATAAAATCCGCCCCTGTCACAAAACTTGACTCTTCAGAGGCCAGGAAGAGAATGCTGTTGGCGATATCTACAGGCTCAGCCATACGGCCAACGGGATGACATTTCTCTTTTGCCGCTAATTCCTCTTTGCTTAACATCTGATTCATAGCCGTATTGACCCCACCAGGGCAAATAGCATTGACTCGAATCGGGTAACCTTTTCTGCCGCACTCCAGAGCCGCACTTTTTGTTAACAAGCGCAGCCCTGCCTTGGACGCACAATAGGACGCACATCCTTCAATGCCGCCAGAACTTAGACCGTTCACTGAAGCAATATTGATAATGGAACCACTCTCTTTATTGGCCAGCATGCTTTTAATTGCTTCTCTGACACCAATAAAGGCACCATCCAGATTGACCCCCATTGTTTTGCGCCAATCTTGAAGTGAGGTGCTGATTAGATCTTGCTGTACACAGACGCCAGCATTATTGACGAGAATATTCACTTTACCGAAGGTTTGTTGGGCGCAGCTCATCACAGAAATCCAACCGCTCTCTGAGGACACATCATGATGCATAGCAACAGCTTCACCACCCTGCCCCTTAATCTGATCAGCAATGGTTTGCGCAGCGGCCAAATCAATATCTGTTACCAGTAGTTTGGCGCCCTGATTAGCAAACAGTCTGCAGGTTGCTGCCCCAATACCACTACCACCGCCCGTAACGACAGCTACTTTATCGAGTAGTCGAGACACTTATGCACTCTCCTTAAACGCTGATAATGTTGGCTGATAGGATATGGGCAATACCCGCTGTACCAACGCAATTAAAAACTCACCAGGCTCCGTTTCAAAGGGAACGTGGGCGGAGTGCTTAAACCAGATATGTTCCTTGTGTGTAGTATTGATCTGCTGAAACCATTGATCACTCAGGCTATAAGCAACATGGAAATCCTCTGCACCAGTAAAGAAAAATATCGGCACTTCAAACTGATCACCCAGCTCTTGAGGCAAGTCGTACTCGACAAATTCTTTAGCAAACGGATGGTCCGCATCAGGCTCATCACCCTTGATACGATTAAAGTTGTCTCGCAATGTGTAAAGGGGCGATAACCATTTTTCAATATTGCTTGATTTAATCAACCCCGTTAAACCTGCGGGATAGGCCTTACCAAACTTTGACTCTTCTTCCATCAGAAAAAATGACTGGTTAAAAATATCCTTGGCTGGATCCTCGGGGTTGGGATAGGGCTCCATGCTTTTTAAGGTCTCCGCCAATGTATCGTGCCCATGATGGATAGCGTAATCCAGCAACAACTTATGCTCGGCACGGGCATTGTCTTTCATTTTGACTACCTGACCCACACCAATATAGGCATGCAACCAGTCAGGGTGTCGTTTGGCGATATGCATGCCGATGTAAGTACCGTAGGAGGTGCCCATAACAAATATTTTGGGCTGGTTAAATTCAGACTGCAGGTAGGTAATAACATCTTCGGCGTCACTGATATATTGCTGGTGAGACAAGGTGTGCCCGATAGCCTTTAAAGGTTGGTAGCTTTTACCCGCTTGACGCTGGTCCCATTGCACTACGGTAAAGAAGTCTTCCCAGGGACGCTGAATCTTGTCGTACCAGCCAATATGCGACCATCCAGGCCCACCATGAATAAATAGCAGAATTGGATTGTTACGATGTCGACCACGAATATGTAGCCATTGATCAGCACCGCCGATATCAAGCTTTACCAGCCGTTCAATGCCCTCTTCTGAGGTCACCGCATACTCGGCGGCCCTATGCTTCTGCATGACACTTCTAGTCCAGAGCAGTGTGACGAGCACCGTTATACTTACAATAATAAACACTAATAAAAAAGACACGCTATTACCCTCCTGAATTTTTCAGCCTTAGCTGTCTGCTACCGCGGCACTCTTTGGCAAGCTATTTTGATTGGATGTTTCTGGGTCATACAGCATTGAAGCGGCATGGGTTTCGGTAGCGGCAATATCCATTTCGATAAACTGGGATGCTCGCCAAAAATAATAAGCAACCACCAAGCCCCCAGGCGAAAATAAAATCAGCGCATAGCGCAAAGAATCCTGCTGGAAGCTTGTGCTTAGCAGGTCACTCACCATACCCAACATAAAGGGCCCCAGACCAAAACCGATAAGGTTGCAGAATAAAAAAATTAGAGCCACTGAGATGGAACGCATTTTTTCTGCAACCAGACTTTGCAAACCGGCAAAAATGCAGCCAACCCCTGCAGTGGAAGCAAATGCAATAACTGTCATGGCAAACAAGGCCACTGATTTATTAGCTGTTAGATAGAGCAGTAAATAAAAAATCACGGATACTACTGAGAGTAATGCAATGCCCCTAAACTGAAGCTGCTCTTTATGTGCGCCGTAATGCGTTGCGACATAACCACCAACAAAGTGCCCCGCTATACCACCGCCACCCCATATAAAAGCAAACCAGGCACCCACTTCTGCACTGCTCATTTCATGGGTACGAATAAAAAATGTAGCCAACCATTGGTTAACCCCCATTTCCACGAAGTAAGATGCACAAAAACCGATAAAGATATAGCGATAGGTTTTTTGCTGCCACAGGGTTGTAAATGTTTGAAGCAATGGAGGGGACGGCTTATGCTCTTTCTCGGGTTGTGCTTGTCGGGTTTCTTTTAGCGTGAAGTGCGTCAATAGGGCTGCGACAACACTGGGAACACCTAACAAAATAAATGTTATGCGCCAGCCATAGCTTTCAACCAGCCAGCCGCCCACCAGATAGCCAATAAACATACTGGCGATATAGCCCATAAAGTAAGTCGCCATGGCTCTGGGACGTTGGGCCCGAACAAAACGATCGGAGATAAGTGATTGGGCTGTTGGCACTGTGCCCGCCTGCCCTATTGCAATGCCGGCTCTGGGAATTAGCAGCTGAATAAAGTTGGATGCCATACCGCATAGGGCAACACCCACACCTACAAGGCCAGCGGCCAGTGCCGAGATCGTAATACGGTTGCCGCTATCAGCCCAGCGAGCAATAGGCACCCCAGCAACCGCAAAGAAGAAAGCAAAGGCAAAGCCTGTCATTAAACCAAGCTGGCTGTCACTTAGTTGTAGGTCCTGTTTAATCGGCTCAAGCACCAACGCCAATACAAAGCGGTCCAGATGGCTAACAGCACTGATAACAATCAGCAAAATCAACAGGTAATATTTGTTGTCTGAACGCTGCATAATTAATCCTTATGATTGACGGGTAAGGACATCAGGCCGATATCGGCGTAGGCCCATGACTGATTGTGCAACCTGCGCTCAGCAACGATGTCTTCATGTAGCTGGAAAATGTCTTTCATCGAATGATCTTGCAACGTGGCCGTCCCTGACTGAAAGCACATCAGCGCTGGCTGTTCACCCCGATAACAATCCCATACCGGCTGACCCTGAACCTGTGGTGAGCCATTAAGCGCAAAAGCAGTCCAGTAATTTGACATTAATTCAGCGGTCGCTAGATCGCTCTCAAGCGGCTGCAAGTCGGGCCAGGTTGATGCGTACTTGGCATTGCAAGCAATATTATTAAAGCTATAGGGCAACTCCAGCGTGTGGAATGCCTGCAAGCCCTTCTCTATCGCCCAATCTGGAGCATGGTCAAAAAGGTAAAGAAACGCAGGTGCATCAATCTTCGCCATCAACCGAACCAAACGCTCTGTAGCCCAGGCATAAAGGCCGTGACTAATCGGTAAGTAGGTAGAGGACTTTAAATCTGTGGAGGGGTAGAGCTTTAAATACCGTTCGGATAGCGATCCATAGCGTTGCGCGACCGCGTTTTCATAAGCCTGTGTGTTAGCAGGCAGGTCTATATAGCCTTCGGAGATAAAATAGGAACACTCGTGACTAGTAAAGCCCGCTAATAATGGAATATTGCTTTGCCTGCCGGCCTCAAAGGTTTCAAAGATTTGCTCTTTAAAAATCCAGCCATCCACAACAGCTTTATCAAAAGCATAGTTGCATGAAGCAGAAATAATTGACTGAACAGGCATAGCCCGAAGCTTTGCCAGACTGCTTGAGTTATCGCTGGCGCTGTCTATTGCATCAAAAAACGCCTTACCATAGTCCTCGGCTGCGGGCATGCCATAGACTAGGTTTCGCAACTCCGGCATGGCCGGTAGATAGGCACTTTGCATAATCGCTTTATGAAATAAATGCCTTGAACAGTCTGAGGACATTAACTGAGAAACACTGAGTGCACCTGCCGATTGTCCAAATACCGTCACATTATTGGGGTTGCCACCAAAGGCAGCGATATTTCTTTGTACCCATTGCAGTGCCTGAATCTGATCGGTCGTACCATAGTTGCCGGAGGCGCCCTGTTCCGATTCTGCGGACAGTGCCGGATGGGATAGGTAGCCTAATACTCCAAGGCGATAATTAAAACTAACAACGACTACGCCTTTACTCGCCAACATGGCACCATCAAAAATAGCTTCTGAAGCTGCGCCCTGTAATAGACCACCACCGTGAATCCATACCATTACTGGCAATGTTGCATCATGGCGTACAGTTTGGTCACCTGTAAGCGCCGGCGTCCAGACATTCAGGTATAAACAATCTTCACTGGTTTGCAACGCAGGCGAATAAAACAGACTTTGTTTATTGTCTTCTGTTAGCTGCGGGCAGGCCGGACCAAACTGTAAAGCCCGCCTGTCACCAGACCAATCCTGTGCAGGTTCCGCAGGCTTCCAGCGCCGGACACCAACCGGCGGCAAGGCATAAGGAATGCCTTTAAAACAGGCTACAGGCTGCGGCAATGCGGCTATATCAGATAGCTCACCCATCAATCCGCCCTGAGGCGCCTGAACCGTAATCTCTTCAGTGTGCGTGTGCGGCCTATCATTGATATTAAGCGGAGACATCAACGGATATTCCTCAGCACATCAATCAATAATAAGTTGTCGCTGGTATTCTCAATAAACCCCAGCTGCTTAAAGTGCGCGAGATGATCATGCATTTCAAATTCAGCGATAATCTTCCCTTCATTATCAAAGCGACCTATTGAAATATTGCCATTACACACTGGTTGACCATTCATGGGGTAGCCATGCTCTGCACCCATATGGCGATAGTTATAAGCGACGTTGTAAGCCAACATATCACCCTCACCAAACAGATGACTGTAAAACTGAAGATCAGCAATCACCTTAGCCCCATTGGAGAAATCCTCGAACATCGCGGCTCTTTGAGCAGGGTCATTCATATCCGAGTGGGCGCCACCACTGCCAAAGTACTGATAAGCTGCATGCATCACTTCATCGACACCCGCAAATTCGGGGGTGAAATATTTTTTCTCGGTAAATTTTCGCCACTGCTCAATGTTACGGGCAACCTGTGGCGTACGGGATAAAATACCACTGCCTTTATCGTGATAGAGAAAGTTTTCAGGGGATAAAGCTATAACTGGTGAGTAATTTGGCTTGATGAATTCGCCCTGCTTATCCCTAAAAAGGCCATCCATAAATATTGAATCATGATTTTTGACGGAACCAATTTGCCTTAACAATTGCAACTCATCCCAAAGTTCTCTTTCCTCAACAAGCTTGCCCTGCTCATCAAACCGAGCGATTGCAACACCAAAGAACCTGATTGAATTCCCTGTTGGAGGAACTTCAAAATATTCCCCCATATGCTGACCCTCGATAATCATAAAGTTACCCAGCATATTGCCTTCGCCAAACATATGGTGACTAAAGCGAATATCCGGTATTCCCTTTTTGGTTTTTTGCGCAAAGGAAATCAAGGCATTTTTTTCTTTCTCTACAGAAAAACTGTAACTCGCTCCCATAGTTCCATGCCAACGATAATCCTTTGCTAGCAGCGTTTGCATTGCCTGAAAATTATTTTCGCTGTACTTATGGCGGTATATAGATTCCCACGTAGTAATATTTCTCTCTACAACGGAATCTCTATGACGAGTAGGAATAAGGGGTGTAAATTCATGCATAAGCTTTACCTGACAGGTCAATCCCAAGACTCAAAAATAACTGTAAAGTCACGAATATCTGCACCTTGTAACAGCTTTCTGGCTGACTGATACTCTTCCGAATCCCAATAAGTTTTTAGAGCATCCATGGATTCGAATTTTTCTAACACCAATTCTCCCCTATAGGGCCAATTGCCACTCAGTAACTCTGGTGAAGCTGAAGCAAGTAATTGACAGCCTGCCGCTTCGGCTAATGGCACTGCTTCGTCTTGATATTTTTTTAGCTTAGGTTCGTCAAGTACTTCAATATTGATAAGCATATAAGCGGCTTTAACTTTCTTTTTGTTAACGAGCTTCAAACGGATTTTTTCTCCATATTTCGAAAACAAAAAACCGAATATAAAACCCGCTATTAAATATATGCCACTCAATGCCATGAGAAGAAAACCTTTAAGAGATGTGACTAGAGAAAGATTAGATTTATTAGGAACAACTTCTGCTAGATAGCTGAGTAATGCTTACTATCTAGCAGAAGTTTTTTGAATAGGCATTTAACCTAGAAGCTATAACCTAGACCAAAACCAATAGTTCTGGGACGAAGACGGTGAGCCCGTGCATCGGCCGTAAGAGTAGAGTCAATCCAAGTATAACTATCTTCGTTTGTTAGGTTCTCAGCATAGAGGGACAGGCTTAAATTACCGATAGACATACCCATATTCAAATTCAACTGCCCATAATCTCCAGCTTCCGTGCCTAGCTCCTGTAAATTATTATAGAAGCCACCTACATGCGCATAATCTGCTTTGATATAAGACGGATATCCAGCAAGCTGAAGTTCATATTCTATGCCGACACCAATATTATAGTCAGGAACACCTGGCAAACGATCACCATCATCACCTAATCCTTCAGCATCCTGAGTAAGCTCTGCATTGACATAACCACCGGATAAGCTAAGCCTTAGCTCTGGAGATACCTGATAGACTGTTTCTATCTCTATACCCTGTGAGCGAGCTTCACCAGCATTGACCACCAAACCAAAGAAGCAAGTTGGCGAAACAACTGTTAATGGGATACCTTGCCAATTTATACGGTATGCAGATGCATTTACCTGCAATCGATTATCAAGAAGTGTTAGCTTCGAACCTAGTTCAAAGTTCTCCAACGTATCAGAATCAAAACTGTCTGTTATAGGAAGGCCTGTCCCATCGAAAATTCCATCCTCGTCCCCATCACAAAAACTGGGAAGCCTATCCTGCGTATTACCGAGGCGAAAGCCCTCTGCCCATTGACCATAAATAAGCGTGTCGTCATCAGGTCGGTACGACATATTAACTTTGTAGTTAGCACCGGACTCTTTACTTTTTAGATTAGCAATTTCAAATGGACTTCCTGTAAAGATACCTACACCACCAAGGTTATTATCTCGCTCATATTCAAACCAACGCCCACCTAAAGTTAACTCCATTTTTTCGGTAAACTCATATGACACTTCGCCGAAAATAGCCTTTTGCTTAACACTCTTGTCCTCGACATTATAATCAAACTGGGAAACTGCGCCGAAGGGTGCGGGTATCGGTCCAAAGAAATCGTCATCATACAATGCTACATCACCAGTCCAGTGGCCCGGTGATTCAAAGAAAGCATCTATTTTTTCGTAAAATAGACCTGCTATGTATTGTACTGGGCCGTCTAATGACGAGCTTAATCGCACCTCTTGGACAAAAGAATCCGTGTCTTGACCATTTGGAAAAGCCACTGGAAAACCTCCAACGAAACTCGCCAGATCAAAACCCAGCGCTGACTCACCATCAAACCAAAATGAAGAGGATAGCAACTGTGCCGAGCCAAAATCATATTCCATCACGAGATTAGTGAACGATATATTGTCTATAGAACCTTCACCATCCAAGCCTAATGAATTACCCTCTAAGCCATCTATAAAAGTCAGATCACCTGATTGGAAGCGAGTCTGAGTGTAAGGCTCCAAATCAAGTTGTTCATTACCAAAGCCCACCATCTCGCCATCTTGTTTTACATAGGATAGCGTTATGTCCAATGAATCAGTCGCTCGCCAAAGAGCTGTTAGTCTACCCCCAGTATACTCTGTTGCTCCTATATCATTCTCATCGATTGCCAAACTACCTGCACCAACAGTTTCAGCTACATCAGCAAACGTAGGGTGACTGCCTGCTACATTCTTAATGTAGCCACTATTGTCATGCTTGTAGGCAACAGCTCGAATAGCTAGAACATCCTGTATCAAAGGCAAGTTCAAAACACCTTCAACCTTGTGATTTGAACTGCCGTTTTTTGCAGTATGAGATATATCTGCTTTTAAACTCCCTTCAACAACATCTAGCTTTGGTGCAGTTGGAATGTTCCGAACGGTGCCACCTAAGCTGCTTGAACCAAATAATGTTCCCTGAGGTCCACGCAATACCTCAATCCTTTCAAGGTCAACCAAACGTAAATCAGTAGTACCGCCTAAATAACCCAAACCAGATAGCGGAACCTCTCCAAAATATGAGCCGACTGACGCCCCTGAGCGAACTGACTCAGATTGCGGGTCAGACGCTATACCTCGAACAATAATGGGACTTCTGTTAGGTCCTTGATTAAGTATATTCACACCAGGAATAAATCTTAGATAATCATCTGCACCACTAAGATTTCTTTTAGTTACCTCATCTCCAGCTAACGCCGCCACACTTACAGCTGTATCATTGAGACTAGTAGCACGCTTTGTGGCAGTAACAATAATCTCATCCAAAACACCCTGCGCCCGAGCACTCTCCGTCTCCTGCGCCGCAGCCGTGCTTAAACCACCAGCTGCAAATAACCCCACCATTGAGGCCAATAATGTTTTCCTTGTATTTTTATTCATGCTCTTCCCCTTATCATCAATCGCTATGTTTAAAACGAGTTGATTACTAAACGTTGGCATTAACCCGGTGTCTTGCAGCAGAATATTTATCGCTGTGTCGATGGGGTAGTTGCCGACCAATCGGTTGGCGGTTATGTCTTTGACTTGGTCAAAGGGAAACACCAGGGTTAGATTGGCTTGTTCAGCAAACAATGTGAGCGCGGTGTCTGCGCGCTGCTGAGGAATTTTGAAAGGAATGTTGTCGTCCGTGACTGCGGCACTGTTGTTTGAATGAAGGCAAAATACTATTGCCAACACAGCTACCGCATTGCGAAAGGATAACCTGCCCTCTTCCCCAACTGCGCACTTTACCTGCGCGTTTGAAATAGACGACTGGTTCAAATTTTTCCCCCATAAAACATTAAACATTCAGGGTTTTCTCTTGGTGGGATAAGGCGGTGACTAATTTTAGTCAATGCTTAACAGTACTTTTCCGTTATCGTCTCTGTGGGTGACGATGTCAAAGTTCTCGCGCAGGGTGGCTAACAGGCCCTCTACGTCGCCGGCTTTAAACAGGCCGGCTACGCGCATCTTTTTTAGGTCTTCGTTCATAAATACAAATTCTACTGAGGTGTAGCGGCCCACTTCTTTGACCGCCTCTTCTAAAGACTCACCACGGAAGATTAGGTTGCCGCTACGCCAGGAGAGTTTGACGGCTATGTCATCGGCGGATACTTCGGTGATTGCTTCATTGCTGTCGCCGAGCATAAGTTTTTCACCTGCGGAGACGGTTCGAGCATCAACGGAGAGGAATTGGGGCTCGGGATTTGAGGTTGGTTTTTCGGAGGGGTTCTGGACGCCTACTTTTACTTTACCTTCGGTGACAACTAGCTCGATCTTTTGCTGGTCGGTAATTTCAATATTAAATTCGGTGCCCACTGCCTGAATAATCTGCTCGCCGGCCATCACGCTGAGGGGCCTGCTGGGGTCTTTGGCGACACGCACATGCAGTTCGCCGCTGATCAGTTCCAGCAGCCGGGCCTGGTCTGTGTAGCGCACCTGTACTTTGGTGTTGGTGTTGAGGGTGATCTGGCTGCCGTCTTGCAGCATAACGGTGGATTGCTCGCCGATGGCGGTTTGGTAATAATTGCCGTTGTCGACTGCGCCAAAGAGTGCCCATAGACCTGCCACTGCGGCGATAACGGTCGAGGCAGCTATGGCGAAATAGGGCCTGTAGCGTTGACTGTTTGCTTTGTTGGCTTCAGTTGGCTTGCCGGGCTTTTCGAATAGGTCTGAGAGGCGAGTCATGGCGTCCATCTTGTCCCACAGCTGGGTCATTTCCATGAGGATGTCATGGTTTTCTGTATCGCTTTGCAGCCATTCGCGCAGGGCTATTTTCTCGTCTGCGCTGAGTCCTCTGTCCATCTTGACGATCCAGTTACTGGCCTGGTCATAGAGGTGCTGGTTGGATGGCATGCTGTGTATATTACTCATGGTTGGGTCCTTTGGGTGCGCGCTCGCTTAGGCTTATTACCGCGCTGTTGTGTTGCTGCTGCCCCCTGCCGGTGTCTCCTTTTTTATTGTGCTGTTGCATAAAGTAAGTGCAGCGCTTTATGCCCTGACCGATATGTTTTTCGACTGTGCCGATGCTTATATCGAGTTTTCTGGCGATCTCTATCTGGGTGTAGCCATAGACTTTTTTGAGTACAAACACGCGTCGGCATTTGACCGGCAGGTGGCGTACGGCTTCGCAGAACAGTGCAAATTCTTCATTGCTGGCAACCTGCTCAAAGGTGCTGTCGTCGCCGCTTCGCACGTCTATTAATGTGTCGATATCCTGTTCATCCATGCCTTCGGTGTATTTGGTTTCCGAGCGCTTTAGATAGTCGAGGGCGAGGTTGCGTGCGGTGCGGAACAGGTAGGAGCGCGGTTGGCGGATATCTTCTGGATGTTTGACTTGGCAGACTCTGACATAGGTTTCTTGCACTATGTCTTCAACTTCGCGGGGCGGCACTATGCCCATCACTGCACGGGCCAGGCTGGTGCGCAGGCCTATGTAGATGCTTTGGATGGTCTCTTTGCTGTCTTTCTCCTTCAATCCTTGCCCCTCTTGCGTGCTTCTTCCTTGTTGCTTGCCCTGCTACTTTTCGGGCTCCTTGATATTGGGGGACGACTTGGCGGCGTTTTTCCCCCAGTTTTTTTGGTTGGGCTTTTTTGTTTTGTGTTGTTTATTTATAGCAGACAAGTTGGGAGCATGAGATCCTTCGGCTTCGCTCAGGATGACGAACTGGGGGGATGTGGGTGGATAGCGTTATGTTAAATACACCCCTACTTTCCGACATTAAAAATTTCTTATATCGGAAACACTGGTTGCTTTGTAGCAGATTGGAGTGGGTGGCGTGAGATCCTTCGGCTTCGCTCAGAATGACTAGCTGGAGTGAAGGTGGTTTCTTTCGTCATACTGGCGTAGGCCAGTATCTAGCGATCTGTAGAGAGGTCCCAGCCTTCGCTGGGATGACGATGTGAAGACTTCGACTAATCGAAATCTACTTTTCTTTACTCGTGGGTAAAGTCTCCAGGCGTTCCGCTAGCCAAACCTTAATAATAGACTGACGCGTAACCCCTAAGCGGGCGGCTTCATTATCAAGGGATTCAATCATCCAGGTTGGAAAATCAACGTTTACACGCTTTTGTTCACGGTTAGGCCGCTTGATGCTGGCTAAGTTCAGATCGTCAATAATATCGGTCTTATTGGCATCAAATTTTTTATCAAATGCTTTAGCTTTCATAAATTGCTACCTCTGTACTACGTGATCGCCTGACAGAAATTATTCGAATATTTTCATTACGTTGGGTAACAACTGCGGACCAGATTTTTCCTGCAATTATTCCAACAACTAATACGCGCTTCTCGTCATCTGATTTGGCTTGAATCTCAATAAGGTCGGGATCATCCCATAGAGATTGAGCATCGATAAAATCAATGCCGTGCTTATCGCGATTTACCTGACTTTTATGGTCATCGAATTCGAAACAACGCATAGTATAGAAAATATACCTTTTTTATATTAATCGCAAGTTATCAATAATGACTGGCAACATTTAGCTTAAGTGCGACTGATTTTAATGGGTGCAGTTTATTTCAACTGAGATGGATGTCACTGATGGTGAGTTTTTAATGGTTTTTTTGGGTGGGTGGTATGAGATCCTTCGGCTTCGCTCAGGATGACAGGCTGGGGGTGAGTGGGGTGAGGTCCTTCGGCTTCGCTCAGGATGACAGGGGTAAGGCGTCAGGATGACAGGCTGGGGTGACAGGTTAGAAGGCTCTGTTGAGATGACAGAGGATTCGTCATTCTCGCGAAAGCGGGAATCCATTTATGGGTAGATGGGCCCCAGCCTTCGCTGGGGCGACGTTGTTTCGCTGGGGCGGCGTTGTTTCGCTGGGATGACGGTTACTTCGTTAGAGAGACGGAGTTCGCTATTGACTGTCATCTCGAATGAATGTGAGAGATCTGATGGAGATTCTTCGTCGCTACGCTCTGTCGGGATGACAGGGTGGAGGTATTACAGGCTATCGTTAACCCGAGTACGCAGATCCTTACCAGGCTTAAAGTAAGGCACATACTTACCAGTCAACTGCACCGCATCACCAGTCTTGGGATTGCGACCCACGCGAGGCGCACGGTAGTGCAGAGAAAAGCTGCCAAAACCACGAATCTCAATACGCTGATTATTAACCAACGCCTGGGTCATACGCTCTAAAACCATTCTTACGGCTAGCTCAACATCCCTTGGGGGAAGCTGGTCTTGGCTGGCGGCGATCTTTTCGATTAACTCAGATTTTGTCATGCTTGATTCGGCTGTGTTTTCTTTTATGGTTCTGTGAATAATTTTAAGCTTAAAATCACTCACGAATATTTATTACTCGTTGATTTTATTGAAGTTTTAGATTTATACAAGTAAAAACTGCACCCTTGGTGTTTTTTAGGCGAAAAAAAAAGGGTGGCAGAGCCACCCTTTTTTATTCTCAGTTTAAAACAAGTGGTTAATTACTTGTCCATCTGAGCTTTGATCAGATCACCGATCGTTGTTGCTGAGGATGACGTTGAATCAGCTTCGGTCTTGCGATGAGCTTTAACAACGGCTTTCTCTTCAGCGACGTCTTTAGCCTTAATAGACAGGCTAATGGCGCGGGTCTTACGATCTACATTGATAATCTTGGCTTCAACTTCCTGGCCTTCCTGCAGTTCTTGACGAGCATCTTCTACTTTCTCGCGAGATAGCTCAGAACCTTTCAGGTAAGCTTCGATATCGTTGCCTAGATCAATGGTTGCGCCTTTGGCATCAACTTCTTTAACGGTACCAGTTACGATAGCGCCTTTGTCATTGACTGTGACGTACTCGTTGAATGGATCGTCAGAAAGTTGCTTGATACCCAGTGAGATGCGCTCACGCTCTGCATCGATACTAAGTACAACTGTCTCAACTTCTTCACCTTTCTTGAAGTTGCGAACGGCGTCTTCGCCAGTTTCGTTCCAAGAGATATCAGACAGGTGAACCAGTCCGTCAATTCCACCGTCCAGACCGATAAAGATACCGAAGTCAGTGATTGACTTGATCTTACCTGAGATCTTGTCGCCTTTGCCCATAGTGGTAGCAAAGTCGTCCCATGGGTTGGTGTGACACTGCTTGATACCCAGTGAGATACGACGACGTTCTTCGTCGATATCCAGAACCATAACTTCAACTTCGTCGCCCAGCTGGACAATCTTAGATGGGTGTACGTTCTTGTTAGTCCAATCCATTTCAGAGACGTGTACCAGACCTTCAACACCGTCTTCCAACTCGGCAAAACAACCGTAGTCAGTAAGGTTGGTGATCTTGGCTTTAGCACGTGCGCCTTCTGGGTAACGACCTTTGATGTCGCCCCAAGGATCTTCGCCCATCTGCTTCATGCCCAGAGATACGCGGTTACGCTCGCGGTCAAACTTAAGTACTTTAACGTCGATCTCGTCGCCAACATTGATCATCTCTGATGGATGCTTGATACGCTTCCAAGACATGTCAGTGATGTGCAACAGACCATCGATTCCACCCAGATCAACGAACGCGCCGTAATCAGTAAGGTTCTTAATAACACCTTTGAGTGATGCGCCCTCTTCGAGGTTGGCCAGCAGTTCTTCACGTTCTACAGAGTTTGCACTCTCCATAACGGCACGACGGCTTACAACAACGTTGTTGCGCTTAGGATCTAATTTGATAACTTTGAATTCGAGTTCAATGTTTTCGAGGTGGGTGATTTCGCGCAGTGGGCGAACGTCTACCAGTGAACCTGGTAGGAACGCGCGTAAGCCGCGAACATCAACTGTGAAGCCACCTTTAACCTTACCGCTGATAACACCGATAACGACTTCGTCAGCTTTGTGAGCTGCTTCAAGTTCGATCCAGGATTCTGCGCGGCGGGCTTTTTCACGAGAAAGCTTGGTTGCACCGAATCCGTCTTCAACAGCTTCGAGGGCTACCTGAACTTCGTCGCCTACAGCAACTTCTAGTTCGCCTTTATCGTTAAAAAATTGTTCTGCTGGAATGACGCCTTCTGACTTCAGTCCTGCGTGTACGGTTACCCAGTCTTTATCGATATCGATAATTACGCCTGTGATGATGGCGCCGGGATTCATCTCAACTGTCTTGAGACTTTCTTCAAATAGATCTGCGAAATTTTCGCTCATGGAAAAATACCTGATATATGACAGAGAGTCGACAGAGGAACTGCTCGCGTCGGTCTCTTTTTTCCGCGTGGCCAGTTTACGCGGGTCAGTTAAAATAAAGGCCTACAGCAATATAAGCTGGCGATTGCTGCGTTGCCCATTGAGTTTAAAACTCCCTTAGGGGTGTGGCACAAAACCTTTTAGAGATAGCAGGTTTAGCACTTCATCCGTCACTTCTTGAATCGACATTGCCGAGGTATCTATCTGTATGGCGTCCTCTGCAGCTCGCAGTGGAGAGGCCTCTCGGTTTATATCGCGTTCATCTCTAGAGCGTACCTGCTCTACGAGGGCGGGCAGACTAACATTTTCGCCCTTTGCTAGCAACTCTTTGTAGCGCCGCGCACCACGTTCTTCGGCGCTGGCAGTGAGGTAGAGTTTAACTGGGGCATCGGGGAATATTGCGGTGCCCATATCGCGGCCATCGGCAACCAGGCCGGGGGGCTGAGCGAAAGATCTCTGACGTTTGAGCAGTGCGGCGCGAACTTGCGGAAATCCAGCGACCTGAGAGGCCAAAGCGCCGGTCTCTTCGGTGCGCAATTCGCGGGTGACGTTCTCCCCTTCGAGGTGAATAGTAAGGTCGCCCTGACCGGAGGTTTTAAAGCTAACATCCATATGCTCTGCCAGCGTCGCCAGACAGCTGACACTGGTGAGTTTGACATTGTGACGTTTACTGGCAAGACCCAGCAGGCGATAAAGAGCGCCACTATCGAGATAGTGATAGCCGAGCTTTTTCGCGACGATACGACTGATAGTGCCCTTTCCAGCACCGCTTGGGCCGTCAATGGTGATTACGGCTACGTTATTTTGCGCAGACATTCTTTACTCCGCTGTATCCATGTTGATTGTCAGCCCTACTGCAGCGGCTAACCCGACAAAGTCAGGGAATGATGTCGCAACATTGTTACAGTCGTGTATCAGTATTTCACTTTCTGCACGCAAGCCGGCAATCGCGAAGGCCATGGCAATTCGGTGGTCGTCGTGGCTGTGAACTTCACCGCCGCCGATCTTACCGCCTTGAATACGGATGCCATCAGGCGTTGACTGAGCATCGACACCCAGAGTTACTAGGCCATCGGCCATACTTTGAATGCGGTCGCTCTCTTTAACTCGCAGCTCTTCGGCGCCAGTTAGTACAGTTTCGCCCTTGGCGCAGGCTGCGGCTATAAAGAGTACTGGGAATTCATCAATCGCCAGCGGTACTTGATCTTCAGGGATTACTATGCCGTTTAATTCAGCGTGACGGACGCGGATATCGGCTACTGGCTCACCGCCGACTTCGCGCTGGTTAGACAGCTCTATGCTGGTGCCCATTTGGCGAAGAATATTAATCACACCAACGCGCGTTGGATTAACGCCCACATGGCGCAAGGTGATATCGGATCCTGGGGTAATTGCTGCGGCAACCATAAAGAATGCAGAGGAAGATATATCTGCGGGCACATCGATTCGTGTCGCGCTCAAGGAACCGCCGCCACTCAGTGAGGCTTTGCTGCCTTCGCTGGTGACATCGTAGCCAAAGCCACGCAGCATACGTTCACTGTGATCGCGTGTCGGTGCTGGCTCGACGGTGGAGGTTACGCCTTCGGCGTAGAGTCCGGCTAGAAGTACGCAGGATTTAACCTGGGCACTGGCCATGGGCAGAACATAATCAATGGCTTTAAGTTTGTTGCCACCTTTTATAAGCATTGGCGGTCTGCCGCCCGGTGCAGTTTCGATCACTGCGCCCATCTCGGCGAGTGGATTGGCAACGCGGGCCATAGGGCGACCTGAAAGGGATTCGTCACCAGTCAGCTCGACATCAAAGCTTTGACCAGCCAGCAGGCCAGCTAGCAGACGCATCGAAGTGCCTGAATTACCCAGATAGAGGGGTTTTTCTGGCGCTTTAAGGCCGTGCAGACCAACACCATGAATGACCACGCGGCCATCATTGGGGCCTTCAATCACCACACCCATATCGCGGAATGCTTGCAGTGTGGCAAGGCTGTCTTCCCCTTCGAGGAAGCCGGTGACTTCGGTCATACCCTCGGCGATCGAGCCGAGCATAATTGAACGGTGAGACATGGATTTGTCGCCTGGTACGCGGATTTCACCGCGTGCTTCTCCCCCGGGAGAGACTGTGTAATTAATTATTTTTTCTGACATGGGTTGTTCTAGTGCCTTACTTTCTATTAATTGTCCAAAATGATTTCGCGCATCGCGTGCACGGGTAAATACGTCCATCAGGTAGTTCTGATCGCCGCTGTCGATGGCGCTGCGCATCGCAGTAAAGTCGCCCATAATCTTATCGAGTACGCTGAGAATGGCTTCGCGATTGGCCAGGGCTATATCGCGCCACATAATCGGGTCGCTGGCGGCGATACGGGTAAAGTCACGGAAGCCGCCGGCGGCATAGCGAAAGATTTCGCGGTTATCACGCATACCGGCCAATGTATCGACCAGTGAGTAGGCGAGAAAATGCGGCAAATGACTGGTGGCGGCCAATACTTCGTCGTGATCTTTGATATCCATTGAGGAAACCATGGCGCCGACTGACTGCCAGAGTTTCTCAACGCGCTGAATATGATCTTCAGTGCTGTTGGCATGGGGGGTTAAGATAACCCGGTGATCTTTAAATAGATCGGCTTTGGCGGCGGTAACACCACTTTTCTCTGAGCCGGCAATGGGATGTCCGGGCACCAGCTGTGCTGGTAATGTTCCATAAATAGTCTGGGCTGCATCGACCACACTGCCCTTTACGCTAGCCACATCAGTGATCGTTACTTCAGGTGAGAGCAGTCTGTGGCAGTCTTTTAGAATGGATGGCACGGTAAGGGTTGGTACGCCGATTACCACGACATCGCCAGCACCAAGCTGTGGGGCAATGGCTTCCAGACTCTGTTCGGCGCGATCAATTACGCCCATCTCCAACGCTAGGTCCAAGGTTGATGTACGTCGGGAAATCCCCACTACTTCTGATACCAATCCGGCATTTCGAGTAGCTACAGCAAGACTTGAGCCAATTAGGCCCAGTCCGATAACAACTAGTCGATTGATCGAGTTGTCAGCTGTGTGAGAATTTTTAACCATTAAACCATCACTTTGAGTAAAGCAGAAAGTAGTTACAGCACCGCCTGAGGATAGGAGCCGAGAATCTTGAGTTCGGCGACATCTTCAGTGAGTTCTTTGAGTACCTTGGCGGCAACCGGATCGTCCTGATGGCCAGCAAAATCGATAAAGAAGACATAGGACCATTTGCTGCTGCGCGAGGGTCGCGACTCGAGTCGGGTCATATCCAAATCGTGTTTGCGGAATGGCTCGATCAGATCGTGCAGTGCGCCGGGTTTGTTATTAACCGATACCACGATTGAGGTTTTGTCGTTGCCGCTGGGACCTACTGCTTCACGACCAATAATCAGGAAGCGTGTAGAGTTATCCGGACGGTCTTCAATATTTTCCCAGAGCTTATCCAGTTCGTAGAGATCGCAGGACATATCGCCGGCAATCGCTGCGGAGTTCCACTCGCCTTTTACCCGTCGTGCGGCTTCGGCATTACTGCTTACGGCTACGCGCTCGATATTTGGGTAGTTGGAATCCAGCCACTTGCGACATTGCGCTAGAGACTGAGCGTGGGAGTAGACGCGGGTTATATTGTCTTTATTGGTGTTGGGCCCGATCATAAAGTGCTGATGAATACGCAATTCAACTTCACCACAGATCTTGACCGATGAATCCATAAAGCTGTCGAGGGTATGGCTGACCACGCCCTCCGTTGAGTTTTCAACTGGGCACTACACCGTAGTTGCAAGAACCGGCGAGAACATCGCGAAACACTTCGTCGATTGCCGCTTTGGGGACAGTTTCTGCAGCGTCGCCAAAGTGCTTGAGTGCGGCTTCCTGAGTAAAGGTGCCCTCGGGGCCGAGAAAGGCAACTTTAATTTGCTGTTCAAGAGCTAAACAAGCGGACATGATCTGTCGAAACAGACGCGCCATATCTTCGTTGCCGAGCGGCCCGGTGTTTTTTTCCATCACTGAACGCAGCACCTGAGCTTCGCGCTCAGGCTTATAGTATGCAGTGTCACCGAGCTTTTCTTTTATCTCTGCGACAGTCTGTGCACAGCGCGCACGGGCGCTAATGTTTTCCATGATCTGCTGATCAAGGGCATCAATTTCGTTTCTCAGATCGAGAAGTGGATTCTTTTCAGCCATTTCTTAAACCTTAATCCTCAGAGGGCTCTTTGTCAGATGAATCGGCGGCTTCAGTCTCTGATGCTGCGGCTGCGACATTTGCATCAGCCTCAACCACATCGCCCTCTTCAACAAATTCCTCTTCTTCATCCGGCTCGGCAATACGTGCCAATCGAACCAGATTCTCAGTATCCTTCAGACGAATAATTCTCACACCCTGAGTATTTCGGCCAACCACGGAAACTTCATCGCCGCGTGTTCTCACCATGGTGCCCTGATCAGAAATCAGCATAATTTCGTCACCGGCAAACAGCTGAGTTGAACCAACCAATGGACCATTTCGCTCACTGGCCTGAATTGCAATCATACCCTTACCACCGCGACCCTTAGTCGGGAACTCGGTGACTTTGGTGCGCTTGCCATAACCGTTTTGACAAACGGTTAACAGGAAGCCGTCTTCTTCAGGGACAACCATCGAGATAACCTTGTGCTCTTCCGGCAGACGCATACCGCGTACACCTTTAGAGACACGACCCATGGCGCGAGCATCGGTGCTGGCAAAGCGCACGGCCTTACCTTCCGAACTCAACAGCATAATATCGCTGTCGTCATCAATAATAGCGGTGCCGACCAGATGATCGCCTTCCACCAGATCCACTGCACGCAGACCCACACTTCGTGGTCGCGAGTACTGTTCCAGTGAGGTCTTCTTCACGGTGCCGTTGGCGGTTGCCATAATGACAAACTTGTCGGCGCTGTATTCTTCTACTGGCAGGATCGAGCTAATACGCTCGCCTTCATCAAGGGGCAATAAATTAACCACTGGACGTCCGCGCGAGTTGCGGCCAGCCACGGGGATTTGATAAACCTTGAGCCAGTAAACCTTGCCGAGGTTGGTAAAGCAGAGAATCGTTGCGTGAGTGCTGGCCACCAGCAGGTGTTCAACAAAATCTTCGTCTTTAACGGCAGTTGCTGACTTGCCCATACCACCACGGCGTTGGGCCTGGTAGTCACTGAGTGGCTGTGTCTTGGCGTAGCCACCGTTGGAGATGGTTACCACTCGATCTTCTTCAGTGATCAGATCTTCTACGGTGAGGTCGTGCATGGATTCAATAATTTCCGTGCGACGCTCATCGCCAAACTCTTCAACAACCGCTTCCAGCTCTTCGCGGATAACCGTCATTAGACGAGTCAGGTCACCAAGAATATCCTGATATTCAGCAATCTCTTCAAGCTTGACGGCAAATTCAGCAATAATCTTGTCCTGCTCCATACCGGTAAGACGGTGCAGACGCAGTTCGAGAATATCTTTGGCCTGTTCTGGCGACAGGTAGTAGTTGCCATCACGGAGTCCGTATTGCGGCTCCAACCAGTCGGGGCGAGTAGCTTCTGGTCCGGCGCGCTCGAGCATGCCGGTCACCGAACCTGGGCTCCAACCGCGCGCAACCAGTGCTTCACGGGCTTCTGCCGCAGTCGGTGACTGCTTGATCAGGGTGATAATTTCATCAATATTAGACAGTGCAACAGCAAAGCCCTCAAGGGTATGGGCGCGTTCACGGGCCTTGCGCAGCAGATAGATAGTTCTGCGCGTGACAACTTCGCGGCGGTGACGCAGGAAGGCCTGAATTAGCTGCTGAAGATTGAGAATCTTCGGCTGACCATCGACCAGTGCCACCACATTGATACCGAACACACTCTGCAGTTGAGTCTGTGCGAAAAGGTTATTGAGGACCACTTCGCCAACATCGGCACGCTTAATTTCAATAACGATGCGCATACCGTCTTTATCAGACTCATCGCGCAGCTCGGAGATACCTTCGAGTTTCTTCTCTTTAACCAGTTCGGCAATACGCTCGATCAGACGCGCCTTGTTTAGCTGGTAGGGAATCTCGGTGATAATAATGGTTTCGCGCTTGGTCTTTTCATTGACTTCAATATCCGCTTTGGCGCGAATACGAATGCGGCCACGACCGGTGCGGTAGGCTTCAATAATACCCGCGCGGCCATTGATAATAGCGCCGGTGGGGAAATCTGGCCCGGGGATATATTCCATCAGTTCGTCGACGGTGATATCCGGGTTATCAATCATCGCCAGACAACCTTTGACTACTTCAGTCAGGTTGTGGGGCGGAATATTGGTCGCCATGCCCACTGCGATACCGGACGAGCCGTTAACCAGCAAGTTGGGGATACGGGTTGGCATAACCACTGGAATCTGTTCGGTTTCATCATAGTTGGGGACAAAATCGACTGTGTCTTTTTCCAAGTCTTCGATCAGCGCGTGGGCGATCTTGGTCATACGGATTTCGGTGTATCGCATTGCCGCAGCGGAGTCGCCATCGACAGAACCGAAGTTACCCTGGCCATCAACAAGCATATAGCGCAGCGAGAATGGCTGAGCCATTCGAACAATGGTCTCGTAAACGGCCGAATCACCGTGGGGGTGATACTTACCAATCACATCACCAACAACACGGGCTGACTTTTTGTAGGCTTTATTCCAGTCATTACCCAACTCGTGCATAGCGAAGAGTGCGCGACGGTGAACCGGCTTGAGGCCGTCTCTAACATCGGGCAGTGCACGGCCGACAATAACGCTCATCGCGTAGGCCAGATATGACTGCTTGAGCTCGTCTTCGATATTTATTGGAACAATTTCTTTTGCTATTTCACCCATAAGATTCCGTTGCGTCCTGGTTTTTTATTGCTATTGTTTTGCCGCCGCATTTGGCTGTAAACCGGCTGATCTTTACCGCGCACCATGGGGTGCTAAAACCGACCTTTTCAAAGCCCGAAATATTACCACATATATACCCCCAATGGGTCGCTTTTATTGCCCTGAAAGTCACTACAGAGCTTAAACCCAATTGAAAAGTCGGTATACTCCCAGCACTTGCTCAGGAGGCTACATGCAGCCAACAAAAATCGATTTACTTATAAATAGCCGCTGGATTATCCCCATCGTTCCAGAGAACCGCGTTTTTGAGAATTGCGCGCTGGCCATTGACCAGCAAAAAATTGTCGGCATCTACCCGCAGGCCGAGGCTTTAAGCAAATTTAACCCGGACTCGGTGGTGGATTTAGACGGCCATGTTTTAATGCCTGGACTGGTTAATGCCCACGGCCATGCCGCCATGAGTCTGCTGCGCGGCTATGCCGATGATCAGCCACTGGAGCCTTGGTTGGAAGAGCATATCTGGCCAGTTGAAAATCGTTTTCTGGGTGAACAATTTGTTGCCGACGGCACCAAACTGGCAATGGCCGAGATGATTCAAACCGGCACTACCTGTTTTGCCGATATGTACTTCTTTGCCGACAGCGCTGCCGAGCAGGTTCGCGCCTGCGGTATGCGCAGCCAGATTGGCTTTACCGTCTTTGATTTCCCGACAGCCGGCGGCAAGGATCCGGACGACTATATTCACCAGGGCCTCAAACTCCGCGACACCTATAAAGATAATGATTTAATTAAGATCGCCTGCGCACCCCATGCGCCCTATACGGTGGGCGATGAAACCCTACGCAGAATTGCCACCTATGCCAATGAGCTGGATATGGCGGTGCATATTCACTGCCATGAGACCGCTAAGGAAATTACTGATTCAATCCATCTCCACAGCTGCCGACCGATGCAGCGACTCGATGATTTAGGCATTCTGCTGCCACAGACTCAGCTGGTGCATATGACCCAGATTGACAAGGATGATATTCGTCTAATTCAAGACAATAACTGCCATGTGGTGCACTGCCCCGAGTCCAACCTTAAGCTGGCCAGCGGCTTCTGCCCGGTTGCCGAACTGATGGATGCGGGTATCAATGTGGCTCTGGGTACCGATGGTGCGGCGAGCAATAATGATCTGGATTTATTTGGCGAATTAAAAACCGCCGCCCTGTTGGCCAAGGGCGTCTCTGGTGATGCATCAGCACTGGATGCCCACGCCGCTCTGCGTATGGCAACTCTTAATGGTGCTAAGGCACTGGGCTGGCAGGATCAGATCGGCAGCCTGGAAGCGGGTAAGAGCGCCGATATAATCGCCGTTGAAATCAATTCTCTCAGCCAGAAACCGCTGTATAATCCAGCATCACAGATGGTCTATACCAATGCCGGCAGTCAGGTCAGCCACAGCTGGGTGGCTGGCAAGGCGCTGATGAAAGAGCGCACATTGCTGACCCTCAACGAGGCCGAGCTGATCCAGACCGCCGATCAATGGCGTACCCAGATTAAACCTGACTAACACAAACATTTACTGGTACTTACTGCTTATGTCTAACAGCGAAAAAAATGCGAATTTAAATGTCGATCCCGACGAAGTTGCTAAGTTTGAAAAACTGGCCAGCCGCTGGTGGGATCGCAATAGTGAATTCAAACCGCTGCACGATATCAACCCCCTGCGCGCCAACTGGATAGACAAACTGGCGCCGGTTGCCGAGCAAAAAGTATTGGATGTTGGCTGTGGTGGCGGAATTCTCTGTGAAGCCTTGGCTCAGCGTGGCGCTGAAGTCACTGGTATTGATATGGGCGAAGCACCGCTGGCGGTGGGCAATCTACATAAGCTCGAATCCGGGGTTGAGGTGGATTACCAAAAATCTACCGCGGAAGATTTTGCCCAGAAGCACGGCGAGACTTTTGATACGGTGACCTGCCTGGAGATGCTTGAGCATGTACCCGATCCCGGCTCGGTTGTCGCCGCCTGTGCCGCCTTGACCAAGCCCGGTGGTACGCTGTTTTTCTCGACCATTAACCGCAATCCCAAGTCCTATCTGTTTGCGGTGATTGGCGTTGAATATGTACTGCGTATGCTGCCCAAGGGCACCCATGAATACGGCAAGTTTATTCGCCCAGCGGAGCTTGGCCAGTGGATTAGGGAAGCGGGACTGGAGATCGATGAGATGACTGGTCTGACCTATAACCCGCTGACCAAAACCTATCGTTTGAATGATTCCGATGTCAGCGTGAACTATATGATTTGCGCGCGCAAACCCGCCTAACGGACTTTTTTTACGGACTTTTTTTACGGACTTAGAATATGCTCGATTTTAAGGGACTGCTGTTCGATCTGGATGGAACACTTCTGGATACAGCGCCGGACTTTATTACGGCGTTAAACAAACAGTTGAGTCTGCATGGTCGTGAGCCGCTGCCGGATAATGCTATTCGCACCAGTGTCACTAATGGCTCAGTGGGATTAATTCAGAGCGGCTTT
>CALSNK010000011.1 GCA_943787675.1 uncultured Pseudomonadales bacterium | reverse complement strand
ATCACTATCGCAGGCAGCCCCCTCGCTGCAGCCTAGTAGGCTGTGGCTAGCTCTGCCATAATCCGGGGATGCCTAAAACACGTAAGAAATCTGATCTGCCCAGCAAGATCTGCCCCATCTGTGAGCGCCCTTTTAACTGGCGCAAGAAATGGGAAAAAGTCTGGGATGAGGTGCGGTACTGTTCAGTGCGCTGTAAAACCGAGGCTCGTAAAAGATAGCTCGAAAAATACACCAGGTAACAATTAGCACTTAATAAACAGTCCTTAACGAAAGTTATTTAATAAAAAGTCCTTAACGAAAAGTACTTAATAAAAAGCCCTTAACAAAAAGACCCTAACCTATGACCTCCCACAACACAGACATTTTAATTATCGGTGCTGGCCTTGCTGGCCTCAGCGCAGCCAATGACCTTCAGCAAGCAGGCCATAAGGTTCTAGTGGTGGATAAGGGTCGTGGCCTGGGCGGACGACTCGCAGGCCGCCGCATTGGCGAGGCTACCTTTGATCATGGCGCCCAGTTTATGACGGCCAGAGAGGCGCGCTTTAAGGCTGTGGTTGCTGATTGGATTACCGCTGGTGTGGCTGAACAATGGTATAGCAGCTATCCGGGGCAGCCTAATGGCCATCCTCGATATCGCGGTGTTCCCACCATGACGGGCATTGCTAAACATTTAGCCATTGGGCTAGAGGTACTCGGCGCCACTCGAGTGGATCATATTAGTCAGCAGGGAACTGAATGGCTCGCGACCTTAGATAATGGCGAAACAGTAATCGCCAAAAAATTACTCATTACCTCTCCAGTACCCCAGACACTGGATCTGCTGAATGAAGGCGGTATCCAGATCCCCCAGGACAAACAGGCGCGACTAGATCGCATTGACTATGAGAGCTGCATTGCCGTTATGGCGGTGCTCGACGGCCCCACCTCCATTGAAGTCCCAGGCGCTATTGCCCTGGAAGACGGCCCGATCGCCTGGATTAGCGACAACCTACAAAAAGGCGTTTCTAATATTTCCGCAGTGACTATTCACGGCAGTGGTGCCTTTAGTGAAAAGCATATCGATGAAGACCGCATGGAAATTGGCCAGCAACTTATTGATGCGGCCAAACCTTATCTGGGTGATGCCAAGGTAACTGAGTATCAGGTGCATGGCTGGCGCTACAGCAAACCAACTATCGTGGACGATGCGCCCTGCATGTTGCTGAGCGAATCAACCGACCTACCTCCACTGGCGCTGGCGGGGGATGCCTTTGCGGGACCAAGATTTGAAGGTGCTGTGCAATCTGGTTGGGCAGCAGCAAAAACTCTGATGGATGCTGATAAGTAAAAGGCCGCTATAATGACGGCTCTAAACTCATTATAAGTAGCCAACTCAATGACTGATCTCCATACCCGCAGCGGCTCCGCCTGCGAACTCTGCACTAGCACTAACAACCTGTCTGCTTATGCCATTCCGCCTCAGAGCGATACTAGCACTGAGCAGTCATTGTTAATCTGTGACATCTGCGAAAATCAGATCAATAATCCTGACAGGGTCGATGCTAATCATTGGCGCTGCCTGAACGACAGCATGTGGTCGCAGGTACCCGCAGTGCAGGTGATGGCGTGGCGAATGCTGACCCGATTAAGCGCTGAAGGCTGGCCCCAGGACTTGTTGGATATGCTGTATCTAGATGATGAAACTCTAGCTTGGGCTAAGTCAGACAGTGCCGAGGAGGATGACAACGTTATCCATAAAGACAGTAATGGCGCTGTGCTAGCCGCTGGCGACACAGTGACATTGATTAAAGATTTAGATGTAAAAGGCACCAGTTTTACCGCCAAACGTGGCACCGCAGTCCGCGATATTTCGTTGGTGTCGAGTAATGAAGAGCACATAGAAGGCCGAGTAAACGGCACACAGATTGTAATACTCACTAAATTTGTAAAGAGGGCGAACTAATGGCACAGACAGAACAAGAACTGCGAGTACAGCTCGCAGCCTGCTACAGAATCTTCGACCATATGGGTTGGAGCGAAATGATCTACAACCATATTACCGTCAAGCTACCGGGGGACGAGCACCACTTTTTAATTAATCCCTACGGCCTACATTATTCAGAAGTTACCGCATCGAGCCTGGTCAAAGTTGATATCGATGGCAATATCGTTGAAGACAACGGTTATGCCGTGAACCCTGCGGGCATTGTGATTCACACCGCTATTCACGCCGCGCGCGCTGACGTGGTCTGTATTGCCCACACCCACACCAATGCCGGCATGGCTGTTGCTTGCCAGCAGGACGGTTTGCGTACCGACAACTTCTACTCGGCACTTTTGCACAACCGCATTGCCTACCATGACTTTGAAGGTATTACGGTCAACGACGACGAGAAGCCGCGGCTAATTGCCAATATGGGCGACAAAAGCCTAATGATTCTGCGTAACCACGGCCTCTTGGCCTGTGGCCGTTCGATTCCCGAGACGTTCCAAAATCTTTGGGCGATGGAGCGAGCCTGTGAAGTTCAGGTAGCCACAGACTCAACGGGCAAACCGAATATTGCCGTAGGCCCAGAAATTCTGGCTAAATCCGAACAGCTAATGGCCATGCAAGCCATGGGTGGCCCAGCGGGTGAGTTGGAATTTAATGCGTTTACTCGTATTATTGAAAAGTTAGATCCCTCTTATAAGGACTAATGTTACGAGCTCACAGCTGTTAAGCCAATTAAGGATGGAACGTATGAAGGGTATGAAGATAAATAACTATTTGCCGATGCTAGTGCTTGCACTGGTCGCGGCCTGTGACAATGCACCAGTGCCAGAACAGGCTGTTACTGCTGAAGCTGGATTTACCGATGTTGCCGGCGTAACACTGGCGATAGGTCAGCCTGCGCCAGACTTTTCACTGCAATCTCTGAACGGTGATTCGGTCACATTGTCTGAGCTGCGCGGCAGCAAGATCATCATGATTTTCTACCGCGGCCACTGGTGCCCGTTCTGTGTGGGGCATCTGCAAGATATTCAAACGTTGCTACCGGCACTTGAGAAAGCTGGTTATCAGGTGCTAGCGATTAGCCCAGACGATGCGAGCGGCATGCAGAAGATGGCCGATCGCATGGATCGTCCCTATCGATTTCTCTCTGATGTAAACCTCGACGTCACCGACTTATATGGCATTCGTAAAGATGCAGAACTACCCCACCCCGCCATGATATTGCTCGATGATCAGGGCATAGTTCAGTGGTTCTATATTGGTGAAGACTACAAGACAAGGCCCAGTGCAACGCAGTTGCAACAGGTTCTAGATCGGTTGGATTCCTAATAGAACAACAGACATAATAAAGCGACAGAAATAAAAACGCCCCTTTGCAGGGGCGTTTTTATTTGTACTTAACAATCAAACTGTTTAGCTGTTTAGCTCAACAAATCCCGCGAAATAATCAGCTTCATAATCTCGTTGGTGCCGCCATAAATACGCTGGATTCTTGAATCAGCAAAGGCGCGACACACTGGGTACTCCCACATATAGCCCCAGCCGCCAAACAGCTGCAGGCATTCGTCGGCCACCTTACATTGTAGATCGGTGGTCAACAGCTTGGCTTTGGATGCGGTTACCGTATCCAGCTTACCCTCCAGTAACAGCTCCGTGCAGCGATCGGTATAGACCTCGGCCATGTCTATTTCTGCAGACATTTCTGCCAGCTTAAACTGGGTGTTTTGGAACGAGGCTACTGTGGTACCGAAGGCTTTGCGCTCTTTGGTGTAGGCAACGGTAGACTCCAAAACAGCCTTTGCGTTGGCCACCGCACCAATTGCAATAGATAGGCGTTCTTGGGGCAGGTCTTGCATCAGATAGATAAATCCGCGGCCCTCTTCGCCGAGCAAATTTTCTTTGGGGACTTTAACGTCCTGGAAAAATAGCTCTGAGGTATCCTGAGCTTTCAAACCCAGCTTGTTAAGGTTTTTACCTTTACTAAAGCCTGGCAGGTCTGCTTCCACCAAAAACAGGCTGATCCCTTTTGAACCTGCTGAGGTATCTGTTTTGGCCACTACAATGACTAAGCCAGCTTTTTGGCCGTTGGTAATAAAGGTCTTGGAGCCATTGAGAATATAATGATCACCATCCAACACAGCGGTGGTATGAGTGCCCTGAAGATCTGAGCCGGCACCAGGCTCGGTCATGGCTATCGCGGTAATCAGTTCGCCGGTAATACACAGCGGCAGATATTTTTTCTTCTGCTCTTCACTGCCATAACGAACGATGTACGGCACGGTAATATCATTGTGCAACGTCCAGCCAAGGCCTGTGCAACCGGAACGGCCAATCTCTTCATTGACGATGCAGTTATAGCGAAAATCGGTTCCTAAGCCACCGTGTTCCTCTGGAATCATGGGGCACAAAAAACCCTGCTCACCGGCCTTTAGCCAAATTTCGTCGCTAACCATGCCGTCTTTTTCCCACTGCTCGTGGTGGGGCATAGCTTCTACGTCAATAAATTTACGTAGGCTGTCGCGGAACATTTCGTGATCGGAGTCGTATAGGGTTCTTGGAATCATATTTCTGCTCTCTATTCTAATTATTCTTGTTATAGGCAAATAGTAGCAAGGGAGATGGGCAAAGGCAGCAACCTAAATGAGGGCAACATCAGCTTTTAGTGACTCATGCGTTCTTATTAAGTCAGTCTCTTTAGGTTAAATCTGATATCCAGCGACAACGAACATTGCGGTTCCCAGCCCGATGGTCCAATAGACATTACCGGTTTTATAGGCCGCCGCGATGGCCACGATGGCTCCCCATAGGTACGGATTGCTCAGACTGGTATCCAGCTGATCGTTGTGTACAAATAGGATCGGCATTGAGATAGCCGTGAGTACCGCTGGGCCGCTATAGCTAAGCAGCTGTTTAATATTGGGGCCTAAACGCACGGGCAACTTGCCTTCGAGAAACAGATATCGGGTACCAAAGGTAATACAGGCAAGTAATAAGATGGTCAGCACTGTCATGTTTGCGCCCTCGATTTGTCTGCTGTCAATTTCTGAGCAGTCCTTTTATCAAACATGAACCCAGTAACCATCGCCAGCACTGCGGCACAGACTAGGCCCAATTCGAAACCCAACAGGGTGAAGATTAACGAAGAGACCCCCGCAACCACTACGGCAGCCAATGTGGCCAAAGTTTTAATACTCGGAATCACTAGCGCGATAAATGTGGCGGCAATGGCGAAGTCTAACCCCAGGTCGGTGAGATCGGGGAGTGACGCCCCCGCTACGATTCCCGCGAAGGTCCAAAGATTCCAAGCCAGATAAAAGCTGCCCCCAGCGCCCAAGGCATAATAGAGCCGAAAGCGATTTTTGTAGGCACGGCGATCACCCGACAGAGCAAAGAGTTCGTCGGTTAATAAAAAACCAAGACTTAGGCGCCAGCGTAGTGGTTTTGGGCTCAGTTTATCCCGCAGGCTCAACCCATAGAGAAAATGTCTGGAGCTAATAATAAACGCACTGAACAGCACGGTGAACAATGAGGCGCCATCGGCGATTAATTCCACGGTGACGATTTGCACCGCACCACCAAAAATAATTCCTGAGAACATCTGCGCCTCCAGCCAGCTAAAACCACGCTGAACCGCGAGAGACCCAAATAGAATACCCCAGGGCAGCACCGCCAAACTCAGGGGCAACATATCTAGGGTTCCTTTACGAAGGGCTCCAAGAAGTCCCCGCTGTCGATTGTTCATCCTTAAACTATCCTGTTAGACAAATTTGCGAATCACCCAGTTCGGGGTGATATCCAGCAGCAGAGCCGCAATGGCCCAACGCTTAGTAATATAGACATGGCTCTTTTTCTTTTCCAGAGCAACAACCATCTGCGACACCCCTTTCTCGACTGTAGCAGTCCATATGGGCGTTCCCATCAACATGGGGGTCTCGACGAAACCAGGCTCAATAGTGGTTACGGTAATCGGCAGTTTTGAGCGTGCCGCTCTCGAACGCATGCCATTGAGGTAATTTGAGGCAAATGCTTTGCTGGCGTTGTATGTCAGGGTAAGTCCACCCGAAAAATGCGCCGCCGCAGAAGATACACCAGCCAAATGCCCGCTGCCGCGCTTAACAAAGTGATTCATAGCGACCATAGACATGGCGGCAAACCCACGGACATTCACATCAATCATCTCGCGCTCGATCACCCAATCCAGCTGCTTTTCTGCGCTGCCGACACCAGAATTCACAATAATTAGCGCAACATCCCCCATACGTTCGATCAGAGCGGTTAATTCTTCCTGAGCCTGCTCGGCCTGACAAACATCTGTGGTCTGAACGAAATGGGTACCGGGCAAACTGTCCGCAAGCTTTTGCAGACAGTCTTCCCGCCGTGCCATTAAACCCAGTTGATAGCCCTTGGCCGCCAACTGCACCCCAAGTTCCCAGCCAATACCTGAACTTGCACCAATAATAATCGCCTGTTTCATACACCCCGCCCCTTTCAATTATTTTTATGAGGCGTAGTTTAGCCCCACCAAGCTGGGCTGAATACTGTTTTTAAGGGAGATGTATTAATAACGCGACTAGTCAGATCTTAGAAATACCGGTTTGGCGTGGCGACCTGATTGCGGTTCTCAAGGAGAAAATATTCCACTCGGCCGTCGGGCATCAGGCGGCTCTTATCAATCTCAAAATAATTTAATAAGCTATTAAGATCTCGTTGGGAATGAGGGTAGATCGGTAACTGGCTACCCTTTTTATCAGTCTGGTGCAAACTGTCCATATTCTCAATGCCATACTCGCAGTAGGGCAAGCCAGTGCGTGCATTCAATACACCCAGGCTGTGCCCGCGAGTATTGCTGTCTACAAAAGGATCTAGGGCTTCAATAAAAGCTCTCAGCGCCGGCCCGTCAAGATAGGTAAAAAAGTCCCAGAACAAACAGATATCAAGCCTGCTGCCTACCGGGAGATTAATCGCTGCTTGAAACTCTGCCACTAACTCTTCATGGGTAGCCTCATCTTGCGGGTTCATCACAAAATCAGCGCTGAAAAGATCAACAAAATTAAGGCGGCATTTAAACTGATTGAAAAACTCGACAGTGGACGCGGTCGCCTGACCAAGATCAAGTACTAGCAGGCGCTCGCCTACAAGTACCTTTTCGAATAACATCGGAAAGAGATTGCTGGGTAAGGTGGCCGGCGTAGCCTGACTATTAGCCTTACTACTAGCCGAACCACTAGCCTGAGCGGAGAAGCGCATTAAATTATGACGACATTATTAAAGACTCGACGATTGAGGCCTTATGCCTGAGAGACTTTTTTGTCCGCCCGTGCTGTTTCAGCACTGCGTACATTACTACTAGATACCGACGTAACCGGAAGCTCCGATTGCATTTTTTCGTCTGGATCCATTTCAATGCTACCTTTGAATTTAGCACCATCTTCTAGGGTTACTCGAGGGGACTGGATATTACCCAGTACATTACCTGTTTTTGAGATAACCACTTTTTCCGTGCCAGAAATATCGCCTTTAACAATGCCTTCAATATTCACAACGTTAGCACTTATATTAGCTTTTAGATTTCCTGACTTACCTACCGTAACTTCATGATTCTTGGCGGTGATACTGCCGTTAACCTTTCCTTCAATTACCAGATTTTCGTCACTGATAATCTGTCCTTCAATTTTTACACCTGGACCTATCATTGCACTAACTCCTGAATATGACTTTGATTCAAAGCTGCTAACCTCAGTGTTAGCAACAACGGGGTTATCCGTATTTAGGTAATCCCTACCTGCGCTTTTAAATTTATCAAACATATTTTTCTACCACAGTTAAATGTTTAACGGGTAGGAATCCTAACAACTTAAAACCTTAACAGCCAGTAACCAGTTCAAATCATACTACAATGGATAGATTGCCCAGTTGACTAATTAGATAACACCTCAAGTTCATCTTGATATTCGAGCCACTGCTCTTCGTTATCAGATAGGTCTTTTTTTATAATGGCTTGCTCGGCCAGAGACTGCTTTAACTTCACCTTATTGGCTTCGGTATATATTTCCGCGCCCGCTAGTATCACTTCAATATCGGAAAGTTTCTTTTGTGTTTTTTCAATTTTCGCTTCAATCTGCTTTATTTTTTTTGTTATCGGCTCTAACTGCTTGCGCTTATCTGCCGATTCTTGACGGGATAATTTTTTATCGACTGGCACTTCAGCAATAACAGGAGTAGCAACCTCAACCACTCTGGCATAATTTTTTAGCCATTTTTTATAATCGTCAAGATCACCATCGAACTCTTTTATCTCGCCCTCGGCAACCAGATAAAATTCATCAACCGTGTTGCGCAGTAAATGGCGATCGTGCGAAATAACCACTAACGCACCGTCGTATCCCTGCAGTGCCATCGTCAACGCATGACGCATTTCTAAATCTAAGTGGTTAGTCGGCTCATCCAATAAAAGTAAATTTGGCTTTTGCCAAACGATCATTGCCAGAGCTACACGGGCTTTTTCGCCGCCCGAGAAATCTTTAATCGGATCCAATGCTTTGTCATTATGAAAATCAAAGCCACCCAGAAAATTTCTTATTTTCTGGTCAGTTGCCTCTGGACTAATTCTTTGGATATGTAAAAAGGGACTTGCCTGTAAGTCTAAAACTTCTAGCTGATGCTGAGCAAAGTAGCCTACCTTTAGATTCTCACCATAAACCCGCACACCAGCGAGCAAGTCTAAGTCACCCGTAAGACTATTAATCAATGTAGATTTACCGGCGCCGTTGGGGCCCAGCAAACCAATTCTAGTACCGGCATGCAAGTCGACATTCACATTCGACAAAATGGTTTTCTTGCCATGACCCAATTCTGCCTGACTAATATTAACCAACGCGCCACTGGCTTTCTTGGGTGGCGGGAAGGTAAAGTAAAAAGGAGAGTCAACATGGGCGGGAGCACTATCTTCCATGCGCTGCAATTCTTTTAGGCGGCTCTGGGCCTGCTTAGCTTTTGATGCTTTGTAGCGAAAACGGGCAACAAAATCTTCAACATCTTTACGGCGTTTTTGTTGTTTTTCATAACTTGCCTGCTGTAGTGCTAGGCGTTCGCTGCGCACTCGTTCAAATGTTGTATAGTTGCCTTTATAGGCATTGGTTTTTTGATGTTCTAAATGAACAATGCGCTCAACAACATTATCAATAAAATCTCTGTCATGAGAAATAATCAGCAATGTACCAGGATAGGATTTCAACCACTGCTCAAGCCAAAGGGTGGCATCTAAGTCTAGGTGGTTGGTTGGCTCATCGAGCAACAGCAGATCGGAGGGGCTCATCAGGGACTGGGCCAAATTGAGGCGAATACGCCAGCCGCCAGAAAAACTATTCACCGGCCGGTTTACCTCTGACTGATGAAAGCCTAAACCATGGAGTAGCTGCTCGGCACGAGAATGGGCATCAAAGCCATTGGCAGTGTCCATTTTTTCGTACTCATTGGCAAGAGCATCATGGTCTTCATCAAGCAGAGCTTTTTCGATGGCCACTTCAATTTTTCGTAGCTCTGGGTCACCGTCTAAAACATAGTCGACGGCACTTCGCTCTGATCTAGCGAGTTCCTGGGCCATATGGGCAATGCGCCAGTCTTTGGGAATAAACATCTCACCGGAATCGGCCCCAATCTGTCCAAGCAACAATTTAAAAAAGCTGGATTTACCTGTGCCATTACCGCCGATAATGCCAATATGCTGACCCGGGTGGATAACGAGTTCTGCATCTTGCAGCAGTAGTTTAACGCCGCGGCGCAATTCGATATTACTGAGTGAAATCATAAAACTTTATTTACCAATATTTATTTGATGGCTTACTTTAAAAACTAGCTTTAACAGCTGATTTTAAAAAATGGTTTTTACAATTAGCTATTCAACGCCAATAAAGCCACCGGACTGGTGACTCCATAGCTTTGAGTAAACCCCATTTTTGGCAATTAACTGCTGGTGAGTGCCCTGCTCCACGATTTCACCCTTATCGAATACAACGAGTCGGTCCATTGCAGCGATAGTAGATAATCTATGCGCTATGGCAATTACTGTTTTGCCCTGCATCAGTTTATTTAGACTTAGCTGGATGCTGGCTTCGACTTCTGAGTCTAGGGCTGAGGTCGCTTCATCCAATACCAAAATAGGCGCGTCCTTTAATAGTACCCTAGCAATGGCGATTCGCTGACGCTGACCACCTGACAGGGTCACGCCCCGCTCTCCAACGTGGGCATCATACCCGCGACGGCCCATGTTATCTTGTAAAGATAAAATAAATTCATGGGCCTGTGCCTGCTGGGCCGCTGCGATCATCTGTTCTTCGCTGGCTTCTGGCCGACCAAACATAATATTTTCCCGCACTGAGCGATGCAGTAGCGAAGTATCCTGGGTCACCATGGCGATATTGGCGCGCAAACTTTCTTGGCGCACATCGCGAATATTCTGCTGATCGATGGACACTGTGCCCGATTGAATATCATAAAAGCGCAATAGCAAACTCACGAGGCTCGACTTACCCGCTCCACTGCGGCCGACAATACCAATTTTTTCGGCGGCGGGAATATGTAGGTTGAGATGTTTGAACACCTCGCCATCGTCATTGTAAGCAAAGCTGACATCCTTAAACTCGATATCACCTGCGGTTACCTGCAGATCTTTAGCCTGTTCATTGTCGGCGACCGCATTTGGAATCGACAATGTGTTGATGCCGTCTTGGACTGTGCCGATATTCTCAAATAGGCTGCTAATCTCCCACATAATCCAATGAGACATGCCCGTGAGGCGAATCGAGAGACTCATCACAATGGCAATGGCGCCCGGCGTTATTGTGCCTATGGTCCACAGGTAAATACCCAGTGCGCCAGTGGAAAATACCAGGAGCATATTAAGACTCCAAAGCACGAAGTTAAGCTTGGTAACCAGACGCATCTGTGGATGCACGGTGTTGAGAAAGTCACTCATGCCATCGCGAACATAATCGGATTCTCTACTGCTGTGAGAAAACAATTTGAGAGTAATAATATTAGTGTAGCTATCAACGATTCTGCCGGTCATCAACGATCGAGCATCCGCCTGAAGCATGGCAATGTTTTTCATCTTAGGAACAAAGTAACGCTGCACCAACACATAAAAACCCAGCCAGATGACAATTGGCAAACACAGACGTATATCGGCGCTGGCCACTAATATCAGGGCGGTGACCATATAAATGACCACAAACAGCAACACATTGAGCAGCTTCATCACGGTGTCGCGTACCGCGAGAGAAGTCTGCATAACCTTGGTGGCTATACGGCCACTAAATTCATTCTGAAAAAACCCATAGCTCTGATCCAGCAGATAGCGGTGAGCATTCCAGCGCACCAACATCGGAAAATTACCCATAAGCGTTTGATGGACCACTAATGACTGTATTGCAGTCACCATAGGAATAAACATCAGGATAAAAACGGTCATACCCACCAGCTGCAACCAGGAGTCTTCGAAGAAGGTCGTTGGATCGCTAGAGGCCAGCCAGTCGACTATCTGACCCAGAATGGCATAGAGCATGGCCTCTGACACAGCGGTAACGACGGTGAGCCCGGCCATTACCAATAACCAGGGCTCCATGCCTCTGGTGTAGTAACGGCAAAACTCATACAGGCCCTTTGGGGGGCGCTGGGGTTTTTGGGCCGGGAAGGGGTTAATTAGCCGTTCGAAAAATCCGAACATTTTCTATCCTTTTATAATGGGTAACTTGGGGCATTAATTAGGGGGCGCATCATAACAGGACTAGGGTTTAGGACTTAGGGAAATAACAATGTCTCGTCGCCCTCTTGCCATACAGGGTATTTGACCATGGCCTGGGCAAATAGCGGGGAGTTAAGAAACCCTGCTAACCACTGCTGCAGCGCTGGGTAAGGCGCCCGATCGAACCAGTCTTTATCGACGAAGGCGAACTGACGAATAAAGGGAAAGATAGCGATGTCTGCAATACCCACTGTCTGGCCCAAGAGATAGGGGTTGTCTTCGAGCAGTGTTTCTAGCTTTTTTATAAAAACCTCGGCACCACCACGATAGTCCTGCTGGGATTCAGCTGGATACCGATCCCAGTACTTGTAGCGATCGAGATGCTGCTTAAAGCTACCATCATTTTCCGCAATAAGGCAGGCACTCAGGGCACTGTGGTTGGAATCGAGCCACTGATCTGGGTCCGACTGAGCCAGTGCCCAGTGCATAATATCGAGACTTTCATTTAGTACTGATTGGTCTGGAAGCTGTAATACAGGCACCGTGGCACGGTCTGAAATTGCTAACATTGCCCTAGGTTTGGCTCTAAGACTGACTTCTCGCAAATCTACCGCTATAATCCCGCGGCACAAAGTCATTCTAGTCCGCATTGCATAGGGGCAGCGACGAAAAGAGTAAAGGATAGGCAGCATAAAAAGGAAAATCCGCTCGTAGAAGTGACCAAAACTAGACTGAACACTATAAATCAGCAATTTGGGAAAAAATACACTCATGGCCGTTAAAAAATTTGATCTTGTAATCTATGGCGCCAGCAGCTTTGTTGGCCAAATACTAACCGAATACCTGTACGAACATATTGGGCTTACACGTAAAGTGAAATGGGCCATTGCTGGCCGCTCAGAAGCCAAGCTCAGCGAACTGCGGGATTCTCTTGGGGAAGGTGCTGCAAAGCTGCCGATTATTATTGCCGATTCTCACGATGAAGCTGGACTGAGAGATATGTGTGAACGCTCCCGCGTCATCATCTCTACAGTGGGTCCCTATGCTCTATATGGTGAGCTTCTAGTGAAGGTTTGCGCCGAGAATGGCAATGATTATTGCGATCTCACAGGCGAGGCTTACTGGATCAAGCAGATGATCGATAAATACGAGAAGGCGGCGAAGAAATCTGGTGCCCGTATCGTCAATTGCTGTGGCTTTGATTCAATCCCCTCTGATTTAGGCGTGCACTTCTTACAGCAAGAGGGCAAACAGCGTTTCGGTAAGTTCTTCAATACTGTGAAACTGCGTGTCCAAGCCATGAAAGGCGGCGCATCCGGTGGCACCATCGCCAGCATGATCGAAATGATTGTCGCGGCCAAGGCCGACCCAGAACTGCGTAAGCAGATGGGCAACCCCTACATTCTGTGCCCTGAAAAGCATCGCTATAGCATTCGTCAGACCAGCGTTAAAGGCCCTGCCTACGACCAAGATTTTCAAGCATGGTCAGCGCCTTTTATTATGGAAGCGATTAATGCGCGGGTGGTACTACGTTCTAATTCATTACTCAAAATGGCCTATGGCAAAGACTTTTCTTACGGCGAAGCAATGCTTGCAGGCAAGGGCTTTAAGGGTCGTTTAACGGCTTTCGGCATTACTGGCGGTCTCGCCGCATTTGGTGGCAGTCTGATTTTTGATCCGATTCGCAACCTGATGGAAAAGTATGTTTTACCTAAACCCGGCGAAGGCCCGAGCTTGCAAGACCAGCTTAATGGCTTCTTTGATATCCGTTTAATGGGTAGCAATAAAAAGGGTCAGCAGTTGGTCGTTCAGGTCACTGGCGATCGCGATCCTGGCTATGGCTGCACGGCTAAGATGCTAGCTCAAGCCGGTTTATGCCTTGCCTTTGATCTGTCTGCTGAAGATAAGAAAGGCGGTTTCTGGACGCCAGCAACGGCTATGGGCGATTTACTGGTAGAGCGCCTGAGCAAAAACGCTGGAATGACCTTCGAAACGCTGGAACAGTAATTTCTAAAAAGCTTGGTCCTGAAAAGCATAGTATTAGCAAGAACAGCATTAAAAGGCACAGCCCGATAACCTCGGCTGTGCCTTTTTTTATGTCCCTAGCTTTAGATCTTTATTCCCTAACACCCTTCACCAAATAACCCACAATTGCCCCCGCAGCCGTTAGCTCAACTAGGCTGATTGCAAGCCAGCTCCCGGCCAGCTGCAGAGAAATCGGTAAGTAAACATAGCTACCAATTCCGCCTACCACACCTGCTGCAAGACCAAATAGTGCACCAAACTTTAGCCCCGTAGACAGTGATTTGGGATTTACAAAATACTGATACAGAGCTACAAAACAAAAGCTGTAGATTAGTGTTACTCCAGACATTAACACTGGGTTCATGTCTTGTTCAGACCGCCATAGGTGTGCTGTAGCCTCATAGGCCTCCATGAGTAATCTGCCATGGGTAAGAAAATCTATAATTGTCCAAGTAATAAATACTGCAATCGTCGCTAATAGGTTTTGTTTAAACATTATTATCTCCCTAGTTTATTTGGTGTTGTTAGTAAAAATAGGAGGTAACTCGGGCTTATTCAAGTAGAATACCCGACTAATTATTCAGTATCCCTAGCCTCGATTTTGAGCAGGGTTTAATTTTTACCAGAGTCTAATAAATCTCATGGCACAATACGTTTTTACAATGAATCGGGTGAGCAAGATTGTTCCCCCAAAACGTCAAATTCTAAAAGACGTTTCTCTGTCTTTTTTTCCCGGAGCAAAGATCGGTGTACTGGGCCTTAACGGCTCCGGTAAGTCTACATTACTAAAAATAATGGGCGGATTTGATACCGACATTCAGGGTGAAGCGCGAGCGATGCCCGGCATCAAGATTGGCTATCTGGCTCAGGAGCCAATGCTCGACCCAGATAAAGATGTGCGCGGTAATGTTGAAGACGGCATGCGTGAAGCGGTTGATGCCCTTAAAGATTTAGAGCAGGTCTATGTTGACTACGCCGACCCAGATGCCGACTTTGATGCACTGGCTAAAAAGCAGGGCGATCTCGAGGCCATTATTGAGGCCTGGGATGCTCATAATCTGGACCATGCATTGGATATTGCTGCAGATGCATTGCGCCTGCCGCCATGGGATGCCGATGTCACCTCACTGTCTGGTGGTGAAAAGCGCCGGGTGGCTCTCTGCCGCCTGCTGCTGTCGCGCCCGGATATGTTACTGCTCGACGAACCCACCAACCACCTGGATGCTGAATCGGTATTCTGGCTGGAGAAATTTCTCGAAGAGTTCGCGGGAACCGTGGTTGCTGTGACCCACGATAGATACTTTTTGGATAATGTTGCTGGCTGGATTTTGGAACTGGATCGGGGCCATGGTATTCCTTACGAGGGTAACTATTCGACCTGGCTGGAAGCTAAGACTCGACGTCTAACCACTGAATCCAAACAGGAAGAATCGCGTCAGCGCGCACTCAAGCAAGAACTAGAGTGGGTACGCCAGAATCCAAAAGGACGCCAGGCTAAAAACAAAGCCCGTCTGGGAAGATTTGATGAACTTAACTCTCAAGAATTTCAGTCGCGCAACGAAACCAATGAAATCTATATCGCACCGGGCGAACGTCTGGGCGACAAGGTTATTGTGCTCGACAAAGTCTGCAAAGGTTTTGGCGGCGATCTGTTAATTGATAATTTATCGCTGTCGATTCCGAAGGGCGCAGTGGTCGGTATTATCGGTGGTAACGGCGCAGGTAAGTCGACGCTGTTCCGTATGATTGCCGGCACTGAACAGCCAGATAGCGGTACCGTCACTCTGGGCGAGACTGTTAAGGTTGCCTATGTTGAACAGGGTCGTGAAAATCTCGACGATAGTCAGAATGTTTGGGAAGCCATTTCCGGCGGCCACGATATGCTTAAAATCGGTAATTACGAAGTGTCCTCGCGGGCCTATGCCGGTCGCTTTAACTTTAGAGGCTCCGATCAGCAAAAACGTGTCGGCGAACTGTCCGGTGGTGAACGAGGTCGCTTACATCTGGCCAACACCTTGAAGCAGGGTGCTAACGTACTACTGCTCGATGAGCCTTCAAACGATTTGGATATTGAAACATTGCGCGCCCTTGAAGAGGCGGTGCTGTCATTTCCTGGCTGCGTGATGGTTATCTCGCACGATCGCTGGTTCCTGGATCGTATTGCGACCCACACACTGGCCTACGAAGACAATGGCGATGTGGTATTTTTTGAAGGCAGCTACACCGAGTATCACGAGGACTTTATTAAGCGCAAAGGAGATGACGCGTCACCCACAAGAAGTAAGCATAAGCGTTTGAAAACCTAAGGATTTGTAATGAGTAGCATTTGGCACCGTAAGCCCGACATAGATATTATTAACAACCAGATGAACAAAGGCACCATTGGCGAACATCTGGAAATTTTAATGACGGAAGTGGGCGATGACTATATCACCGGCACCATGCCCGCTGATGCGAGAACGTTTCAGCCTTACGGCGTGGTTCATGGCGGTGCTAATGTGGTATTGGCAGAGAGTCTTGGCAGTATTGCCGGCGCCCATGTGATCGACTTTGCAACCAGCAAATGTCTGGGTCAAGAAGTGAGTGCTAGTCATCTGCGTCCCGTTTCAAGCGGACTGGTCACTGGTACGGCGAGACCTATACATCTGGGTCGTCGGTCCCATATCTGGGAGATTCGTCTGACCAATGATGAGGGTAAGCTGACCTGTATCTCGAAACTAACACTGGCCATTATTTCTAATTAATTGCAGTCAATATTGCCGCGGTGAGTTATAAAGAATTCCCTGCGGCCTCGTCAGTTTCTGCTTGCCATTGAAACAGATTCATTTCAATAAACACAAAGGCAACCAGCCACATAAAGGCATCCCAGAAATCGAGAAAGTCACCCAGCAGCCCCCAGTAGGCTGCTGCCACAAATAATATACTGTAGAGAAACAGCTTAATTATTTTGCTCGCCGAAACAATGCTGCCCTGCAGGCGTCCACGCAACTGTAGCCAGACATCCACTTCTAGAATAATCACCACTGCCACCCAGGTTGCCGAGTTAATCACATCGACCCAAGCCAGCCATTGAATAGAAACCCAGTCAGACGCACTGCCTAATACCTGCTGACCATTGAGCTGAAATAGCGTCTGATCGGCCAACACCGCGCAGCTCTGTGCATCTAGTAATGGGTATTCATCGAGAGTAACTATGCTGGCATAACCCTGCCCCACCAGCGCGCAGAGTTCATCTACGGCAAAGGGGGAGATATTGTAGGTAAGTAGCATCTTGCTGAAGTAGCCGTAAAACGCATAACCAATAAAGCCATAGCTAAAAACACGCAGGCTTATAAAGGCGACTTTTACTTTAGTTTTACGGAGAGTATCGTCGGATAGAACGGAGGTTTCTAATTCGAATAACAGTAATAATAATACCCAGGCTGCGGTATCAATAGTGGCCGCAAACCCCTGAATAATATCCACGAGATTAATGCCCTGACTAAAGGTTTGTTCAGTGGCGAGCATCTCTTCTTGAAAAAATAATGCAATGTTGACGGACAGCAACGCATAGACCGTGTATTTGAACGCCTTGAAAATAAGGTGGGGCTGGAGCAGTTTTCCGATGGCCATTATGTTTTCCCGAAAAGCATCAATATTAAAAGTGCACGCTGTTACAGATGTGGCAGTAGCGTCTGAATAATTAGTTCAAGACCCTGCTGGTCATGATGATCAAAGCGATCTGTCTCTGGGCTGTCGATATCCAACACCCCTAATAACTTACCCTCATTAATAATTGGCAAAACAATCTCTGACTTGGAGGCTAGGTCGCAGGCAATATGCCCTGGAAACTGATGTACATCTGCAACAATAATTGTTTTAAGCATCTGTGCCGCGGTACCACAGACACCAGCCCCTAGTTCAATTCGGGAACAGGCTGGTTTGCCTTGGAAGGGTCCCAGTACTAATTTGTTGCGCTTGAGTAGATAGAAGCCCACCCAATTTATACTGCTAAGCTCTTGCCAGAGTAATGCGGAACAGTTTGCTAGATTGGCAACGCGATCTTTCTCGCCATTAATAAGACCCAACAGCTGTTGGCTTAATTGCTGATAATCTACATTCAAGGGCGCTTTAGCCCCTGTGTTTTTAGCGGCTGTGTTTCTAGCGGCTGAATGGGACTGACGGTCAGAGTCGACCATGGCCTTCAGGCGCTGACTAATGGACTGGCTATTTGACGACTGCATCAAGAAGCGACCTCATCGAACGTACCCAGTAATTAATTTGCTTGCCATCGAGTGTCTCATTTAATTGTTCTGCTGCTTGCTGTGCCTGTTCTTTGGTGCTGTATTGGCCCAGTATCACCACTGAGAAGCGCTGGCCATTGGTCATAATATCAACAGTTTTTAATGGGCCGTCAATCTTAAAAGAATTGGCCACGGACTCTGCTATCTGTCTGCTGGTATAGGCACCAAGCTGCACGGTGAAGCCACTGTCTGGCAGTGCAGGCTGGGAGGAAGATTCAGAGACTGGCTCTGATACAACCGCTGGAGCAGGTGCTTCTTTTACGGGTGCTTCTGTTACGGGCTCGTCTGTCGCGAGCTCTTCTATTACAGACTCTCCCTCTTTAACAGCTACTGCCGGGCTACTTACTAGCACCCCCTCTTTCATGGTCTTTTTTTCGCAGCGCCAATGGTCTCGAGAACTCACGTCGCCCTCACAGTGCCAACCAATATATTCTCCATCGGGGCCCACCTCGGCGGGCACAAAATTGGAAGTACAGCCGGCAAGTCCCGCGAGCAATAAGAGCGTTATCCATTGGAGTTTAAACACTGAGGCACCTGATTATTTTTATAGTGAAATGGGCTTCGGATCAGGGGTCTATTAAATCCCCATTTTGGCCAACATGTCCAGCACTTGCCTCACTGCAAAGGCAACTTTCGGATGATCAATTTCGTAGGCGGCGCCTTTTTGCTCGAGGGTCTGTTTAAAGCCCGGTTCTATCTCGTCTCCTGAGTTAGATAGATTGACGATATCAGTCATCAGGTTCGTCCATAAATCCCGCTCTGCCGGGGTAACTTGGGACGCTTTTTGCAGCTCTTTTTGCAGCACTTCAAGTTTAATTTTTAGCTCATCATTATTGATCATGGGTCTCTCCTTCAAAGTGAATAACTATTTAGAGTATAGACACAGAGCAAACAGTCCCGCGCAACAGATTAGTGCATGAAAATATTAAGCGGCATAACAATTGCATTAACCAGTGCATAAGCAGGTATTTAGAGCCTGCAGGTAAGTTTTTTGATCAGCCATGGTGCATTTTTAACGGGCTGATTACTTGTTATGCACTATCTTGGTGCTTTTATAGGGGAACATCATGCTGTTTAGTACTCGTCTCGTGGCCCAAGGAATTCTTGTGCTTCTAATTTCTACATTATCTACGCAGGTTTTTGCCGACGACTTAAACGCCGCAAATACTGCATGGATTATGACTTCAACCGCACTTGTACTCTTTATGACCATTCCAGGTCTGGCGTTGTTTTATGGCGGCCTAGTACGGTCAAAGAATGTTCTCTCGGTATTAATGCAGTGTTTTGCCGTGACCTGTGTGGCCTCTATTATTTGGTTTGCTATCGGTTACAGCCTGGCATTTGGCGATGGTGGCAGCATGAATGCCTGGATCGGTAATCTGGACAATGTGTTTCTCGCCAAACTGGGTGAAGACTCAATGGCTGGGGATATTCCCGAGTCTGTATTTGCGATGTTTCAAATGACCTTCGCCATTATTACCCCCGCACTGATTGTGGGTGCCTTTGCTGAGCGTATGCGCTTTAGCGCCATGCTGCTGTTTAGTGCACTCTGGTTAATCGCTGTTTATGTTCCTATTACCCACTGGGTTTGGGGCGGCGGCTGGCTCGGCGAAATGGGCTTACTCGATTTTGCTGGTGGTACTGTTGTACATATTACTGCGGGTGTTGGCGCACTGGTCGCCGCACTGGTACTGGGCAACCGTAAGGGCTTCCCACAGCAGGCTATGCCTCCACATAACCTGACCATGACCGTAACCGGTGCCGGTATGCTCTGGGTTGGCTGGTTTGGCTTTAACGGTGGCTCTGCTCTAGCGGCTAATGGCGACGCAGGTATGGCGATGCTGGTTACACATATTTCTGCCGCTGCCGGCGCTCTGGCATGGATGACCATGGAATGGATCAAGTTCGGCAAGCCTTCGGTTCTGGGTATTGTTACTGGCATGGTGGCTGGTCTGGGTACTATTACCCCCGCCTCTGGCTTTGTTGGCCCCGGCGGCGCACTGGTTATTGGCTTTAGTGCCGGTATTGTTTGTTACTACGCTACTCAGGCGATCAAGCAGCGCTGGAAGATCGATGATTCCCTCGATGTATTCCCGGTTCACGGTGTGGGCGGCATATTGGGCACGTTTTATGCGGGCATCTTCGCTTCTGATGCTCTGGGTGTGTTCAGTGGTCAGGGATACAACGAAGGCATGAATATGATCAGCCAGGTTCAAGTTCAACTTGTGGGTATTGCCGCGACGTTCGTCTATACAGGTATAGTGACATTTATACTGTTGAAACTTATCGATAAGGTGTTAGTATTGCGTATCGATGAAGAAAGCGAAACAAGTGGTCTCGATCTCGTAGAGCATAATGAGAGGGGGTATGACCTATAATAAGAAGACAAGGGGAATAACTATAATCGTCCGAACGCTACTGTTGTAACTAGATGTAACAGAGTGAAAAAAAGGGACACTTAAAGCCGCTAACACTGTTAGCGGCTTTTTTATGTCTGGGGTTTTTGTTACGGGAGGAGTTGGGATTGGCTGGGTTGCGGGAATTACTTGGGGTGTGAGAGTTACTTGGGGTACGGGGACTGTCTGAAGCTTTTGTTACGGGAGGGTTGGGATTTGGCTGGGGTACGGAAGCTACTTGGGATGTGAGAGTTACTTGGGGTGCCGGGACTGTCTGAGGGACGGCGCAATGGGAGCAGATTGGGTTTAAGCGCCTCTATCTAGCTACCTACCTAGCTACCTAGCTTGCTGTTCTGGCGCGCTGTAAGAAATCACACATATATTCGGCGCCGTCTAGGATGCGGTTGGAATGTCGCTGCATCAGATCTGGGGGAATAAGGTAGATATTGCCGCTGGTTACTGCAGAGATGCCCTGCCAATCTTTCCAGCTATCCCGCCACTGTTCATTGTTCTCACTACTGCCACTGGCAATAATCACCTGGGGATCAGCAGCCATAATGGCTTCGATATTAACGTAGGGTACCAGGGGAATGGCTTCACCAAATACGTTAACGCCACCACATAACTCAATAACATCGCTGACCAGATGTTCACCATTGAGAGTAATGAATGGATCATTCCATATCTGGTAAAAGGCTCTAACTCTGGGCTGATTACTGTAAGTTTCGCGCAGCCCCTCGAGCCTTTGGGTAAATTCCACGGCCCTTTGTGCTGCGGTTTCATTATGGCCCGTTAGTCGGCCAAGGCGGCTAAACAGGTTGGGAATTGCATCCATTTTTCTGGTTTCGAGTACAAACAGGGGCAGCCCTAGCTCTCGAATACGACCAATAATTTGCTCACCATTACCCGACTCCCAAGCCACCACGAGATCTGGTTTAAGGGATAGGATCAGCTCATAGTTCGCCGCAGCATGGTTATTGACGCGAATAATGTCCTTGGCCTGTTCAGGGTAATTACTGTACTCATCTGCACCGACAATCTGTTCACCCGCACCCACATAAAACAGGACTTCGGTAAGGTTGGGCGCCAAACTAATGATGCGCTGCGCCGGGGCGGGTAACAGAACCAGGTTGCCCTGATCATCGACAGCAGATACCTCTGCGCTCTTTTTAGTAAAAGCAGCAGTCTCACCCCCATTAGCAGCCAAAAGCAGGTTGGAAGAAAAGACGCTAGAAAGTAGAAGAGTCAATAATAGAAATCGTGGCATTAGGTTATTACCAGTGGCTTTTGAGTGACCGGATGCTTGGCAATAATCGACTTCACGCCAAAGACCTGACTGATTAACGCTTCAGTTAATACCTCTTCTGGCGAACCTTGGGCAGAAATGGTGCCACTATCAAAGACCACCAGATTATCCGCACAACGAGCGGCCAAATTTAAATCATGGAGCACCATAACAACGCCGGTACCCTGCTCTGCCAAACCACGGACAATTTCCAGCGTGAGTTTTTGGTGAGATAGATCAAAGGCGGACGTAGGCTCATCCAGTACTAAAAACTGATCGCCAAGCTGGGTGGGTTCCCAGATTTGCGCCAACACTCGGGCCAGCTGTACCCGCTGTTTTTCACCCCCAGACATCTGGGTGTAAAAGCGTTTCTGCAGGTAATTGGCATCCACTGCCTTTAGCGCATCCGCGACAATAAGCTCATCTTTAAGGATGCCTGTCTGGTGAGGAATGCGTCCCAGCGCGACGACTTCATCGGCAGTAAAGGGGAAATTTAAGGCAGTGTGCTGAGGTAATACCGCAAGCATCTTAGCCTTTTGCTCCAGCCCCCAGGTATGTAGAGGCTGATGATTAAGACTGACTTGCCCAGTGGTCGCTATCATCTCACCGGTTAATACTTTTAACAGGCTGGATTTACCAGCGCCATTAGGGCCAACAATGGCCGTTACCGTTCCCGGCTCAACACGCATACTGACTTCGCGCAGCAGGTTAAAGCCGGAGATATGCAGGGAGATATTTTCTGCCATCAGTGCCACGGCTAAATCTCCCTACGCCGCTGAATAAGCAGCGCTACAAAGAATGGCGCGCCCAACAGTGCCGTCAAAATACCCGTGGGCAACTCTGTAGGAGCCACCACAACACGGGCCAGACTGTCGGCAATAATTAATAGGATG
>CALSNK010000010.1 GCA_943787675.1 uncultured Pseudomonadales bacterium | reverse complement strand
CATGCCCATGGATTCAACGCCACGTAATTTGGCTTGCTTGATATTAAAGTCACCGGGTAACTTGGCGCCCACTACCGCAAAGGGTACCTTAATGCCCACGCGGGCATTGGGTGCGCCACAGACTATCTGAGCCTGCTCGCCCTCTTTGCCGCCTGCAACCTGACAGACGCGCAATTTATCGGCGTCTGGATGCTGTTCTACAGACATTATCTCGCCTACTACCACGCCAGACATTGCTGGGGCCGCTGGCTCTACCGCATCGACCTCTAGGCCGGCCATAGTCACTTGCGCTACTAGGTCTGCGGTTGAGATAGACGGGTTTACTGATTGTCGCAACCAGGATTCACTGAATTTCATAAGTTACCCCAGTTTAAAATTGTTTAAGAAAACGTAAATCGTTTTCAAAAAACAATCGCAAATCATTAACGCCATAACGCAGCATCGCCAAACGCTCAACACCCATGCCAAAGGCAAAGCCGGTGAACTCGTCTGCATCTACATTACAGCTCTCAAATACATTTGGGTGGACCATGCCGCAGCCCATTACTTCTAACCAGCCAGTGTGGCTGCAAACACGACAGCCTTCGCCACCGCAGTTAGTGCACTGAATATCAACTTCTGCGCTGGGCTCAGTGAAAGGGAAATACGAAGGTCTGAAGCGCACCGGTAAGTCCGCTTCGAAAAAAGCTTTTAGAAACTGATCGATCACACCCTTAAGGTCGGCAAAGCTAATGTTCTTATCCACCACCAAACCCTCAACCTGATGGAACATTGGGGTGTGAGTAATATCGGAGTCGCAGCGATAGACGCGGCCGGGGCAAATAATGCGAATCGGCGGCGCCTGCTTTTCCATGGTGCGAACCTGCACTGGCGAGGTGTGAGTACGCAGCACCGTGGTCGGATCGATATAAAAGGTATCGTGCATGGCACGGGCCGGATGATGGCTGGGAATATTCAGCGCTTCGAAGTTATGGTAATCATCTTCGATCTCTGGGCCTGTCTCTACGTCGTAACCAATACGCGTAAAAAATGCTTCAATGCGTTCCATGGTGCGAGTCACTGGATGCAGTCCACCCACCTCTTCGCCACGGCCCGGCAGTGTGACGTCAATGGTCTCACCGGCCAGCTTGGCATTAAGCGCAGCGCTTTCGAGCTGTTCTTTGTGCTGATTGATCTGCCCCTGCAATGCCTGCTTAACCTCGTTAATCTTGGCGCCGGCTGCGGGCCGCTCTTCATTAGACAGCGCGCCTAAGCCTTTAAGAAGGCCAGTAAGCCGTCCTTTTTTGCCTAGGTACTCGACACGCAAATCGTCCAACACCGACAACTCTGTCACGGCTGCGATAGAGGCTCGGGCTTCGCTGGCAATCTGTTCCAGTTCAATCATTATTGGTCACCACATTATTCTGTGTTGGCTATCTTATTACTGATAAAAAAATAGGGAAAGAGCCTTAGCCCCTTCCCTATTCGATTAGCTTTGTCACTAACTACACAGATGCAGCGAGTCTAAGCCTTAACTAAATTTTCTTTCTTAAGCTAGGGCGGCTTTGGCGTGATTTACTACCGCACCAAAAGCTGCCTTATCATGTACAGCCAAATCGGCAAGTACACGACGGTCCAGGGCAATTCCAGCTTTCATCAGACCGTTGATTAAACGGCTGTAGCTCAAACCTTCTACACGGGACTGTGCATTGATTCGGGCAATCCAAAGTCTACGGAATGTACGTTTCTTAACACGACGGTCACGATAAGCATATTGACCTGCTTTAGTAACGGCCTGAACTGCTACACGATAAACGCGGCTACGCGCTCCGTAATAACCCTTGGCTTGCTTTAAAATTTTCTTGTGTCGGCGATTTGCTTCTACACCGCGTTTTACTCTAGGCATACTATTCTCCTACCAAAATTTAGTTAAGTGACTTAAACATTTCGCAACATGCGATCGACACGTGGTTTATCAGCAGCATTTAACATGCTGGTGCCACGAAGTTGACGCTTGCGCTTAGTTGTCATTTTGGTAAGGATGTGGCTTTTGTGCTGGTGCTTATGCTTATAGCCTGTCGCCGTCTTTTTGAAGCGTTTTGCAGCTCCACTATGTACTTTTGCTTTTGGCATTTCTGTTCTCCGATATTGAGAGGTTTATTAAATTAACAAGAGACGCCCGGACAGCCTGCCAAAAACATTTGGCTGAGCGCGGGTCGCGCTTTCTACATCTTGTTACAGGTACTGCTTACTGCTTACTGCGATCTAACTCTTTTTGCTGCGCGGTGCCAAGACCATAATCATCTGGCGCCCTTCCATCTTGGGAAACTGCTCTACTTGAGCCAGTTCAACAAGATCGGCTTCGATACGTTTCATCATATCCATACCGAGCTGCTGGTGAGCCATTTCACGTCCGCGAAAACGCAGCGTAACCTTAGCTTTATCACCATTTTCCAAGAAACGAACCAGATTACGTAACTTAATCTCATAATCACCTTGATCCGTGCCCGGGCGAAATTTCATTTCTTTAACTTGAGTCTGCTTCTGCTTCTTCTTTTGCAGAGCTACTTTCTTCTTGGCATCAAAGACATGTTTACCGTAGTCCATGATCTTGCACACTGGAGGCGCCGCGTCTGGAGAAATTTCAACCAGATCAAGGGTCTCTTTTTGCGCTGCTTCCAAGGCTTCCGTCAGGCTAACTACGCCTACCTGAGAACCATCAGATGCGACCAATCGTACTTCGGGGGACGTTATATCGTCATTGAGACGCGCCCGCTTGCTGTCTTTTTTAATAAGCTTTACTCCGTTTCTTCAACACAAATGCGCCCGCGTTGTTCCGTTTCCTCGGAAAACATGGTCAAAACCTGTTCTAGTGGCAAGCTGCCAAGGTCTTTTCCATCCCGAGTTCGGACCGCTACCGTGCGCGACTCTTTCTCTTTATCACCAACAACAAGTATATAAGGAACTCGTTGCATAGAATGACCGCGGATTTTAAAGCCGATCTTCTCGTTTCTCAAGTCACAAATCGCTCTAAAGCCGTTATTTTGCAATGATTTAGCAACTTCTTGCGCATAATCGGCCTGAGAGTCGGTAATATTCATCACAACGGCCTGTTCGGGTGCCAACCAAAACGGAAACGCGCCCTCGTACTGCTCGATCAAAATACCGATAAAACGCTCAAAAGACCCCAAAATTGCCCGATGCAACATCACCGGAACTTGGCGACTGCCATCTTCAGCAACATATTGCGCCTCGAGACGGCCCGGCATGGAAAAGTCCACTTGAATGGTACCCAACTGCCAAACTCGACCAATACAGTCTTTTAATGAGAACTCAATCTTGGGGCCATAAAAGGCGCCCTCTCCTGGCAGTTCCTGCCAAGGTAATTCTTTGGCATCCAGCGCTTGACCAAGAGCCGCTTCAGCACGATCCCAATCTTCATCAGAACCCACTCGCTCTGGAGGGCGAGTTGAGAGGCGATAGATAATTTCATCGAAACCAAAGTCGGCATAAACCTCGTGAAGGAAATCAATAAACTGCGACACTTCCGGCTGAATCTGCTCTTCAGTACAGAAGATATGGGCATCATCCTGAGTAAAGGAGCGAACGCGCATAATGCCGTGGAGTGAACCCGACGGCTCATTGCGGTGACAGGAGCCAAACTCGGCCAGACGCAGTGGCAGATCACGGTAGCTTTTTAAGCCCTGATTAAACACCTGCACATGACAGGGGCAGTTCATCGGCTTAACCGCATAAGTGCGATCTTCGGTCTGCAGGCTAAACATGTCATCGCCAAACTTATCCGCGTGGCCCGACTTCTCCCACAGACTCATATCAACAATCTGCGGTGTCTTAATTTCCTGATAGCCCTGGGCGCGCTGCTTGCCGCGCATATATTCTTCAATGGCGCTGTAAACACTCCAGCCCTTGGGATGCCAAAAGATAGAACCCGGCGCCTCTTCCTGCATATGGTAGAGATCGAGCTTCTTGTTAATTTTGCGGTGATCGCGTTTCTCAGCTTCAGCAAGACGATTAATATAAGCCTTAAGCTCTTTCTTGTTCGACCAAGCCGTGCCGTAAATACGCTGCAACATTTCGTTGTTGCTGTCGCCACGCCAATAAGCGCCAGCAACCTTAGTCAATTTAAACGCAGACAGCTTGCCGGTCGACGGCACATGGGGGCCGCGACACAGATCAATAAAGTCGCCCTGACGATACAGGCCAATCGCCTGATCGGCGGGAATGCTGGCAATAATCTCCGCCTTATAGGCTTCGCCAATCCCTTTAAAGAACTCAACCGCTTCATCACGATCCCACTCCTCACGAGTAATGGCTAAGTCTTCACTAGACAGCTCAGTCATACGCGTTTCGATAAGCTCTAAGTCTTCCGGCGTAAACGCCCGCTCAAAAGCAAAATCGTAATAAAAACCATCTTCAATCACAGGGCCAATGGTCACCTGAGCAGAAGGAAATAACTGTTTAACCGCCATGGCCAGCAAGTGAGCAGACGAGTGGCGGATAATATCCAGAGCCTCATCGGAACGATCAGTAACAATGGCCAGCGTTGCGTCTTGCTCTATCAGGTAAGAGGCATCAACAACAGCGCCATTAACCACGCCCGCGAGTGTCGCTTTCGCCAGACCAGCGCCAATATCAGCGGCCACATCGGCAACAGAAACAGGGTTTTCAAAAAGTCGTTGAGATCCATCAGGCAGGGTAATGGCGGGCATAATGCGTTCCTTTTCAGTGGTGACCCATACAAGGGGCCACATGAGTTAATTAATAAGTCGGGCATTTTACCCTGTACAGCCCTAGATACAAGCGTTTCCCGCGATAGACATAGGTTACAATGCGCAACATCCCATCTGATGAGCCTAACCATTCTGTGAAAATCTACGTCGACGCCGATGCCTGCCCCACCGTCATCAAAGATATCCTCTACCGCGTGTCACAGCGTAAAGGTATCGAGGTTGTTCTAGTGGCTAACCAACCCCTCTCAATTCCCAGAATTCCGACTGTGCGCAGTATTCAGGTCAGCCAGGGCTTTGATGTGGCCGATGACCATATTGTCGAGTTGGTAGAAGCCGATGATTTAGTGATAACCGCCGATATTCCCCTGGCCGCCGAGGTGATTGATAAGGGGGGTAAGGCGCTCAACCCAAGGGGCGAGTTATATACCAAGGCGAATATCAAAGCGCGGCTAAATATGCGGGATTTTATGGACAGTATGCGTAACAGCGGTGTGCAGGTGGGCGGTGGACCACCGCCGCTTAATCAGAAAGATAGAATGGAATTTGCCAATGCGCTGGACAAAACCATTGCCAGCCAACTGGGCTAACTCTTTAGAGATTAATCATCAATCAAATGTGGGATCCATCTGACCTTTGAGACAGGCCATAATGTAGGGGTATTGTTCGGTTATAAAATACCCATAGACGCCATCTACCGCCATGCCATTGCATTCGTCCAAATCGCCGAGGCCTTGGACAAATTCGTAATCGTCCCTGTAGGTACCATCATAGTCTCCACTGGGCGTAGCATAGCCAGCCGCTGCTGCTCGCGCACCGGACATTAATTGAAAGCTCGGCATGGCCTTGCGCACAGTGCCATTGTCGTTAAACCATGAGCCAAAAATAGGAAATCCATCAGCGGCGAAGCCGATCACCGGCGACTCCACGGGGTTTTCGGCGGCGAACAGGGCGTTGGGTGAACCATGGTAATGATAGCTGCCATTGGGCTGAACATGGGCATTATGACTGTCTACCCTAAAGCCGTTGGCAGCAAACATGGGGTCAAACCGCCAGGGCTGAGCCATATTGCCGCAACCGGTTTTTTCATTTTCCACCCCAAAACAGGCCGCGGCAAGAAGATCTATTTTCACCCCATTGAGCATCAACCCATTGTCGTCGCCAATCGCTAGCTCGGTATTGGATTGAGCAAACACTGGGCTGGTGGTTATCTCATATTGATAAGACTGCTCGGACAGATTGTTTGGAAAGCCCTGCTGGCCATCATTGAAATCATGGTTGGGCACACCATTGGCCTGAAACTGACACTTACCATTGCTACTTGAAATCGTCAGGTTGCCGGTAAAAAGCACTGACCTGAAAACATCCATCGCCGTCGACTGGTAGGCGGCGATATAGTCTTCACAGTTACTACTTCGCTGGGTAAAAAGTTCGCCCGTAATATCAATTGCCGCTGTGTCACCGCTGTTATCTGAGCCGCTACCATCAGTTTGACGAATGGTTGTTGCCACCCCCTCCAACCGTGCGACCACAGAGGAGAAATCGCCATTTCCGTCCAGCAAGTTAGACATTTCTTGCGGGTCGGAAATCAGATCATAGAGCTGCTGGTTGCCATTAATCGATTGAATAAGTTTGTATTGAGCATCCCGTATAGCCCAACCGGAAACCGAATCACCTTCAAAATCACTGTAGATATACTGGCGACCAGCGGTGCTCGAATCGGTCAATAATCCTGCAAAACTCTGGCTATCTTCAATGGCAGTAGCTGTACTGCCCGCGACACTGGCGATGGTGGCAAAAAAATCTGTACTGTTAATCAGGGCACTCTCACGCACGTTCTGACGCGTGACACCAGCGCCCGAGGCTACCATCGGCACTCTTAAACCGCCCTCGGTAAAACTGCCCTTTGCACCATTGGCATAAACCTCAGTATCGACCACCTGCCTCGGTGTGCCGTTGTCGCCGATATATAGAATAAGGGTATTGTCTCGTTGCGTCTCTGACATGGAATTTAACAGGCGCCCAATTTCGGTATCCATGGCCTCAATGGCCGCAAGATAATAGTCTCTTGGGTTAGCCGCTATATCTTGATCTGTGCCTGACAATGTCTGACTGTGCAGCGAAGACGGGGGCAGATGAAAGGGCGTGTGAGGTGCGGCAAAGCCAAGCCATAGAAACCACGGCTGAGTCTGGTCATCAATCCAATCTATCGCCAAGTCAGTCACGGCTGTACTGTGGTAGACATTGCTCTGGCTAGTCACTCCGTTAATGGTGAGATCCCATGCCAAATAATCGTCGATGGTACCGCGCAGATGTCCGGCATAGTAATCAATACCCATTGTGGCTGGATGATTGGCCTCTGGTGGTGTGCCCGCCAGATGCCATTTGCCAATAACGGCTGATTCATAGTTGTTGGTGTTGCTGTCCTCGGCCAAAAATCGCTGCAATGTTATTGAGTCAGCGGGCAGCTCATCGCCAACATTGAGCACCCCAGTATTGACTCCATATTTACCCGTAATCATGCTGCTGCGGGTTGTGGTGCAGGCCGGAGTAGCCCAGGCGTTATCAAAGACAATACCCTGTTGTGCGAGCTGATCGAGGGTTGGGGTAACCGGAGGATTGTCGCTGAGATCGTACTGTGCCGATGCATCCAAGCCCTGATCATCGGCAATAATAAGTAGTATATTGGGCTGAGTTTGGGGCTGTGAATCATCTGTATCAGTGCCAGGGTCAGTGCCGGTGTCCGAAGAGCCGGAATCGTCAATGGAGGGCGTAATGGATGAACTACCGCCACCGCCACCGCAGGCAGCCAGAATAAATGACAAACAAATAATCGTAACGAGGCGGTAAAGAGACATGGGCTTATGTTTTTCCGTTTTAATGATCGTTGCGCACAATTGAATCATCAATCTAACGGAGAGCTCTGCCAACAGTTGACAAATACGCTGTATATAAAGCTTATTTAGGATCAGTTAAAGAGATTACTGCAAGACACAGTCCTGGCAAACAAGAGGCTGTAAGCCAAAGATAAACTAAGATTCTAGCATCCGAGCGATTTGCGCCGCGGTAAAAGGCCAGCCTTTTTCTCGCCCATCAGGCAGTGCCACAACCGGAATTCGCACGCCATAGCGTTCTTTTAAGCTGTCGTTATCCTGAATATTCACTTCCGTCAGTTGCCAGCCTTTTGCCGTCAGCAATGGATAGAGCAAAGACTTAGCCTGCTCACAGAGATGACAGCCATCCCCAGTGTACAAGATTAACCTCAACATCCCCTTGGCTCCGCTCTGATACTTTGTTTAGGACACAACAGGCGACTAACCAAAGGTACTGCGCCGAGTAATCTTCCACACATTGTGAATTCTGGGATTCCTCTCAAAATCCATATCCAATGCCTGCGCAGTTATATTCTCCACGGCAAACTGACGAGTAATCAGCTCGTCCATTTTAAATTTGCGGAAGTTATTGGAGAAAATCAGTACCCCGTTGGGTGCCAGCTTGGTCATGGCATCTCTGATCAACTCGGCATGATCGCGCTGCACATCCAACACCGACTCCATCTTTTTAGAGTTTGAAAATGTCGGTGGGTCGAGCAAAATCAAATCAAAGTAATCGCTGTAGGTAGTTGCTTTTAACCACTGTAAGCAGTCAGCACGCTCTACCTCATGGGCAGTTGGATCGAGCTGATTTAGCTCAAAGTTGCGCCCTGCCCAATCCAGATAGGTGTTCGACATATCCACACTCAGGGACTCTTTAGCACCCCCAAGGGCCGCATGAACAGTCGCCACTGCGGTATAGCAAAACAGGTTTAAAAACTTCTTACCCCTGGCCATCTCGCCAAGCATTTTGCGCACTGGGCGATGATCCAAAAATAGGCCGGTATCCAAATAGTCTGACAGGGTCACTTCTAACCTGGCGCGGCCCTCGCCAACAATCATAGACTCGCCCTGTTCCTCGGTCATACGCTGGTACTGGTTGTCACCCTTTTGCCGGCGGCGCTCTTTGTAAAACACCTTGCGGCCTGCTTTGGGGGCATAGGCTTTTACCGCCTCTTTAACCTCTGCGAAACGCTGGCGCGCATCTTTTTCGGGAATGGTCGCCGGTGGCGCGTATTCCTGCACATGTATGGCGCCTTCGTAGATATCGATGGCCACTGAATACTCGGGAATATCGGCATCGTAAAGGCGGTAACAGCTGATATCGTTGCGCTTTAACCAGCCATCTAATCTGCGCTGATTTTTCTTAAAGCGGTTAACCAGCATCATGGTGCCTTCGGTTAATTCCCGAGCCGGTGCTGGTTGCTGCAGTCGCGCGGCTATCTGCGCAGACTTGGAGGTCATATCTTCGAATATGAGCAGCTTGCAGGGAAGTGTGCCGTTAAATAGACTGTACTGTTTATGCGGGCTTAGGTCGGTCTCGCGGGCCAAGTCTAAATTGCCGGTAAAAATCCCGGCACGCCAGCCTTGGAAGTTCTTTTGTAGAACTGTGCCCAGCTTTTGATACAGGGGAATAAGTTCATCCACATCACCCAGACGTTCGCCATAGGGAGGGTTGGTTAGTAGCAAGCCTCTTTCTGCGGTGGGCTTACCGAACTGGTCTATGGGTTTGTGGGCCAGTCGAATATGGTCATCCAATCCGGCGTTTTCAATATTGGTGGTGGTGTATTCCAATACCCGCGGGTTAGCGTCGTAGCCGCGAATATCCAGCTCTAGATTTTCTAGGCCGGTAATCTTGCGCTGCTGCGCTTCCTCACGAAGGGTTTCCCAGAGCTCTGCATCATGCTGCAACCAGTTCTGGAACCCGTAATGTTCGCGCAATATGCCTGGCGCTATGTCTGCCGCCATCATTGCGCCTTCAATAATTAAGGTGCCACTACCGCACATGGGGTCGAGCAGTGCGCCACCCTCGGCGGCCATGGCTGGCCAGCCAGCACGCAACAGTAAGGCTACGGCGAGGTTTTCTTTGATGGGTGCGCTGCCCTGTCCGCTTCTATAGCCACGACGGTGCAGGCTTTCGCCGGAGATATCCAGAGAAACGCTGACGCGCCCCTTGTGCTGGCGCACCTGAATTCGAACATCTGGGCTCTTGGTGTCTACATTGGGGCGCTCGCCTTCAACACGGCGAATGCGGTCAACAACGGCATCTTTAACCCGCTGAGAACCAAACATGGTGTTGTCGATCAGTCTGGAGGTACCAATAAAGTCGATAGCAATGCTCTGCTCGGAGGTAAAATGACTCTCCCAGGGAATATCGTTGCATTGTTGATACAGATCATCTGCTTCGTTGAGCATAAAACTGTGCAGGGGCATAAGGATGCGGTTAGCCAGACGAGACCAGAGGCAGGCGCGATAGGCCAGCTCTAAAGAGCCCTCAAAATGCACTGCAGCTACGGTTTCCTTGAGGCCAGTGGCGCCCAGAGCCTGTAGCTCTTCAGCTAACAGTAGCTCCAGCCCTTTGGGGCAAGTGGCTAGCCAGTCTTTATGCGCGTGCTTTTGGGACACAAAAATTTCCTTTGATTACTTTGTGGAATAAAGCACCCCCTTTAATAGACCAACTAGGTCTTCGACATATAGGGCCGATTTTGGTCAACTGGAACAGGCGCTTAAAGGCGCTCATTCTATAGCTCTTTACACAATTTTGTTTGATAAAACTGCTCTCAGCAGGTTTTATAAGCTGAATGGCAGATTCCTAGATAAACCCTTAGGAGATAATGTGAAAAAACATAAAAGAGATCAAGACAACCGTTCCTTCGCAAAAGGCTATCAGGCCGCAATTCAACAACGTTCCATAACTGCATGTCCCTATCAAGACCAATCGGTAATGGCGTATCACTGGTCAAGAGGATGGCGCGAAGGACGAGAAGATTACTGGAATGGATTTAATCAGGCTTCTTTCCAGCAAAAAGCCGCTAATTTGTAACTCTCCCATTTATTATTTAGCGAGTATTTTTACGAGGGGGCTAATGCCCAGATAAACTTAAGCAGGAATTTATCCTGCTTCCGGCTCACAGAGAAAAGTATTTGTTGAGTCACCAAAAAGGCCACAACTCATGCGAAGTTGCGGCCTTTTTTTTATGTACTGCTTTTTATCTAGGGCTTTTTACCTAGTGCTTTTTGCCTAGTGCTTAGGGCGGTTAATCCGCATGCACCGCATCCACCGATGCCTGCACCAGATCCAACAACTCCCGCAGTGCCACCGAAATCATCGCAAAGTCTGGGGCTCCGCCGCGGCGCAAATCTCGCACCATGGACTGCCAGCGATGAATGAGTACCTGCTGCTGCACCTGCCAATCTTCTAACAGAGAATCGATACTGTCGATATCGCCGACGAGCAAGCTGGCGGTCAATCGGCGACGCTGGCTTTCAAGGTCGTCCACATAGGACTCACGGGCCAGATCCTGCCAGCGATTGTTTGGCTGCAAGCCAACAATCTGCGCCATAAACCAGTCTAGAGACAGCTGCTCTCCTAAGGTGAAATAAAGCTTGGTCACCTGCTCGATCGGCTTTTGCTGCTTTAAGGCAGTATCCACAATACCCAGACTCAAAAATAGGCTGTCGGATGCAGCCAATCTTGAGGACAGTTCAGGTTCTACGCCCTGCTCAAGTAAAATAGCTTTTTCAGCCTGCCAAAGTCCGACCCATTCTTTCTGATCGCGCTCTGGCATATGCTTGATAACCGCCTGCATTGGCCCGGCAAATTGCGCAATAATATCGGTGCAATCAAGATTTAGACGTCTGTTGCGCAGGAACCATCTTGTGGTACGGCGCACTAGGCGAATGAGCATATGCAGTAAATCTAATTGCACGTCGGACGCTAGGCTGGTGTCGGATTCGATGTTTTGCCACTGCTCATCAATACCCAACACATTCATGACCATCGTGTAGGCGCGAACCACTTCACCTGCCGAGGCACCGGTAGATTCCATTTGGCGGAAGAAGAAGCTAAAGCCCATTCTATCCACCAAATCGTTGGCTAGCTGTGTTGCAACAATTTCATGGCGCAGTTGATGCTCTGCCACGGCCTCGGGGTAACGACTGACTAGCTCTCCAGGGAAGGCATTGTTCACTGACTTAGCCAACCAGGGCTCTGAGAGTAAATCTGCCTGCAACAGCACTTCTTTTAACATTACCTTGGAATAACAGACCAGTACCGATAGCTCTGGCCTTGTCCAGACAGGCTTGTTGCGATTAACTCGTTCGTTAAGCTGGTCATCGGTGGGCAGGAATTCTAGCTCTCGATCTAGCCTTCCACTCTCTTCCAACCAAGCCATAAAGCGTTGGTATTCGGCATGCTGTGTATCGCTGCGATGCATGGCCAGACTAATGGCCTGAGTTTGACGCTCATTATTATGCAGCACTAACTCAGCCACACTGTCGGTCATAGAGGCGAGAAATTCATTTCTGTCGGGCATGCTCAGTCGGCCGGCCATAACCTCTTTATTAAGGAGAATTTTAATATTCACCTCGTGGTCTGAACAGTCCACACCCGCGGCATTATCAATAAAGTCGGTATTACAGAGACCGCCTTTTAAACAGAATTCAATACGACCACGCTGGGTCATACCTAAATTACCGCCTTCCCCAAATACCTTACAGCGCAGATCTTTGCCGTTAACCCGCAGGCCATCATTGGCTCGGTCCCCTACTTCGGCATTGTTTTCACCGGAGGACTTCACATAGGTGCCAATGCCGCCATTCCAAATTAAATCGACTTCGGACTTCAGCAGTGCGGTCATCAGCTCCGTGGGGCTGACTTCATCTTTCTCAATATTAAAGCGCGCCTTGATCTGGGGCGTGAGCTTAAGAGACTTGGCGGAGCGGGAATACAGCGCCCCGCCTTTGGACATCAATGACTTATCAAAGTCATCCCAGGTGGTGCGCGGTGTTTCAAAGAGGCGCTTGCGCTCTTTAAAGGTGGCCGCGGAATCTGGATTAGGATCAATAAAGATATGCAGGTGGTTAAAGGCAGCCACCAGCTGAATATGCTCAGATAACAGCATGCCATTACCAAATACATCACCGCCCATGTCGCCAACACCGACCACGGTAAAGTCTTGTTTCTGGATATCCATACCCACTTCACGAAAATGGCGCTGCACAGCTACCCAGGCACCTCGGGCTGTAATACCCATGCCCTTATGGTCATAACCATTGCCGCCGCCAGAGGCGAAGGCATCGCCGAGCCAAAAGTTATTGGCCTCAGAAATCTCATTGGCAATATCCGAGAAGGTGGCTGTGCCCTTATCGGCGGCAACAACCAGGTAGGGATCATCACCATCCCGGCGCACCACATCTACTGGCGGCACTACTTCACCCTCAATAAGGTTGTCACTAATATCTAAAAGAGCCTGTATATAGAGCATATAGCTCGCTATACCCTCCTGTAACCAGGCTTCACGACCGGCAGCCATTGACGCCTGTTTGGCAACAAAGCCGCCTTTCGCGCCAGTGGGCACAATCACCGCATTTTTAACTTGCTGGGCCTTCACTAAACCCAGGACTTCGGTACGGTAATCTTCCAATCGATCGGACCAGCGCAAACCACCGCGGGCCACTTTGCCGCCCCGTAAATGCACGCCCTCCACTCTTGGCGAGTAGACGAATATTTCATAGGCAGGTCGGGGTTTGGGGGCCAGAGGAAATCTTCCCTGACTCCAGTTTGACTGAGATATAAGATTTATTGGTGCCGTCTTCAAAGGTTTGGAAGAAGTTGGTGCGCAATGTAGCCTGAATCACTTCTAGGTAACTGCGAATTACATTGTCTTCACTAATGTTCTCAACCGCGTCTAGTCCTTCAAGAATTTTTCTCGCCAAACCTTCCGAGCGTTCAGAGCGACTGTCGCCGGCATAGCGCGGATCGAAATAGCTTTTAAACAGAGCCACCAGATTGCGGGTAATATCCAGATAGCGCGACAATGTATCGGCTATAAAGACCTGACTGTAGGAAATACCCAGCTGCTTCAGATACCGGGCATAGAGTCGCAACATGGCCACGGCACGCCAATCTAAACGCGCACCAATCACCAGACGGTTAAAGCTATCGTTTTCCGCATCGCCTTTCCAAACAGTACTTAGGGCTTCTTTAAAATTACCCTGCACCGCTTCTACATCGACGTTCACATCCAGAGAGAACGACAGCTGGAACTCCTGCAGCCACACCTGACCTTCGTTATCCGGCTCGATCAGATAGGGATGCTCCATCACCACGCGGAAAGCCGAGGTTTTCTAGCATCGGAATCATATCCGAGAGCTGTAATGGCTCGTCGCAGGTGAAACAGCTTTAACTGTAGATGGTTATTCTCTGCCGCCTGCTTGTGCTGTAACTCAATGGCCAGCTCACCCGAATTTTCTAAGGCGTCAAATAATGCAATATGGGCAACCGCCTGCTTGCGGGCTGTAAAGGTCGCGGTAAGAGGCGGGGAATGCGCGCTGAAAACGTCGGGCCAAGCCTGCAGGCCTTCGTTTTCACCCACAGAGCTGATGGCCATCTCTGCAAACTCATCGGACCAGTCACGGGTGACCTGACGCACAATGTTTTCTAGTTGGGTGCAGTCTACTTCGAGATACTTCTTGCTGCTGAATCTGATACACCAGATAGATGCGCACCAGCACAGACTCGGGCAAAAACTGTGTCGTAAATTCACTCTCTACCGCTTCCAATTCAACGCCGATAGCCTGCTGAATTTTCATCCGCGACTGGGTACTAAACGACTCTCGGGGCAGATACAGAATACAGCTGACGAACTTGTCAAAGGGATCCGGATGCATAAAGGCCTTGATCACCCGTCGCTCATAAATTTGCCAAATACCAATGGCCGTCTCGGACAGCGTTTCCTTGGTGACAAAGAACAGTTCATCACGAGGATGGAAGTCCAAAATAGCCATCAGCGCCTTGCCGTCATGGCTGGTCTGCTTGAAGCCTGAGTTATCCATGACCCAGTTCACTTTGTTGCGTAGCAGGGGAATGCGGCGCGGGCTGTAGGAATAAAATTGCGAAGTGTAGAGGCCCATAAAGCGCACTTCACCACAGGGCTCGCCCTGTTCATTAAATCGTTTGACTACTACATAATCAGAATACACATCGCGGTGAACACGAGAACGTCGCGACGACTTGGTAATAGTCAGTAACTCATCGCCCTCATAGAGCGCACGAACACCAGGACCTAACTCCTCCACCAATTCCTCGCGATGATCACCGCTGTATTTTTTCAGCAAGCCGTGACGACTATCGTCCACTTCGCTGAGATACATACGGTCGCCGTCAGTGGTTAAATCAAATTCTGCACAGCCAGTGAAGGTAAAGTAGCCGTTGTAAATCCAGCGTAAAAACTCCAGCGACTCTTCCAACTGCTCTACTTTAGGCGCATTAGCTTGGAGCTCGGCAATCAGACTTTCAACCCGCTCGCGCATGGGATCAAAGGCATCCACCACTACTTCAACATCATCCAGCACCGACATTAGGTCCCTACGCAGGTCGGCAAGTTCAGACTCGGCATGCATATCCACTTCGATGGTAATAAAGGCTTCCCGCTCGGCACCCTCGGCATAGTCGGAATGGATGCTCTTGATCACGCCCTGGCTATCACGCACGGCCCAGACGGGGTTGCTCTGCAAGGTATAGATATTCAGCCCGCGACGGTTGATTACAATGCGCAGGGAATCAACCAGAAAGGGCATGTCAATCTGGTTAATAAAGATAGTGGTATGTTTACTTGACCAGCCGTCATGCTCCGGGTCGGGGTTAAATACCCGGACCTTGGCACGACCAGTGGCGACCTCCCCATCAACTGGAGCGCTGGGGGCTTCAGTACTAAAGCGGCACAGGCTCCAGAGATTCCAGAAGATATCTTCCGGGGGCCTGGCCATATAGTCAGCGTCTGGATAAAAATGCATGGCGTTAGCAGTAAAATTAGTAAACTGCTGTGCCTGAGATTTATTGAGGCTTTTGCTGGCGATTTTGTTGAGGGACTGAATTAAATCAGCTCGCTGACCCTTATTTTTAGCATCCATGATCGGGTTTTGAAACCTTTCTGTTTTTTATAAGTCTGTAGCTTGGTTAAAAACTTTCTACGAGCTAGGGTAACAAAACTAAATCGCTTTAAGCTAGTAATAAACCCGACAGCAAGGTATATAAAAACGCCATTTGAGTCTTGTCGGCATAGCCACTAGAATCACCCACCATTCCATCTTGTAAACCAACTAGCAGGGGTTAGATTTGCACCAGAATATCAACCAACTTAAACAGTGGCTCGGCAGTAAAATTGTCGGCCAGAACCATCTTGTTGAACGCCTAATTATCGCTCTGCTGGCCGATGGGCACCTGCTTGTTGAAGGAGCGCCAGGCTTGGCCAAAACCAAGGCAATTAAAACCCTTTCCGAAGGTCTCGAAGCAGACTTTCATCGAGTGCAATTTACCCCTGATCTACTACCCGCCGATATTACCGGCAGTGACATCTATCGCCCCCAAGAAGGCACCTTCGAATTTCAGGCAGGGCCACTGTTTCACAACCTAGTGCTGGCCGACGAAATAAACCGTGCGCCGGCCAAGGTTCAGTCTGCGCTGTTGGAAGCCATGGCCGAGCGCCAGATATCCGTCGGTAAAAACACCTACCAGCTGCCCGAGTTGTTTTTGGTGATGGCCACGCAAAATCCCATTGAGCAGGAAGGCACCTATCCATTGCCCGAAGCCCAGATGGACCGTTTCTTAATGCATATTCTGGTGGACTACCCTGCCCCAGAGACCGAGCGTCAGATTCTCGCCCTGTCTAGACAGGAAGCACTGCATCAGGCACAGGAAACTATCGAACCTATCAGTCAGGCAACATTGCTCGAGGCCCGCAAACAGGCCCTCGCAGTGCATATGGCAGAGCCTGTCGAAGAGTATCTAGTGCAAATAATTCTGGCCACTCGAAATACTAAGGCCTATGGCGGCGAGCTGGCCCAGTGGTTGGATTACGGCGCCAGCCCAAGAGCCACCATTGCCCTAGATCGCTGTAGTCGTGCACTGGCCTGGTTAGAAGGCCGCGACTTTGTGACGCCAGATGATGTTCGTGCCGTGGCCCATGATGTATTGCGCCATCGACTGATTCTAAGCTTTGAAGCCGAAGCCAGTGGCGTTACTGCCAACCAGGTTATCGATCGATTACTGGCGACCGTACCCTCGGCATGAATAAGCACCTATGAATAAGCACCTATGACCGACAGCCTTACTCAGGAAGCGCTTAACCAGCACCCGGCAGTCGCCAGCCTCACCGAGATGGTGCGGCTGCGTTATGGCGCGCGCGAACTTAGCGGCTTTCCAAAAATTCAGGCGCGACAGATGCTCGCTGGTGGCCATAAATCGAGCTTTCGTGGGCGCGGTATGGACTTTGATCAGGTGCGACTGTATCAGCCCGGCGATGACGTACGCACCATTGACTGGCGTGTCACAGCTCGCACCCAAACACCCCACACCAAAATATTTAGCGAAGAACGAGAACGCCCGATTCTGGTGATAACCGATCTGCGGGGCCCCATGTTCTTTGGCAGCCAGCGGTTAAAATCGGTGGTCGCCTGTGAAATTTCAGCAGCACTGGCATGGGCAGGCCTCAGCGCCAATGACCGCGCCGGTGGTGTGGTCTTTGGTCAACAGCAGCAGGTGGATGTCAAAGCCCGCCGCAGCCATCATGCGGTATTGCAGTTTATTCATGCCCTGCAGGAATACAGCGCCAAGTTATTAGAGCCACAGGCCGACCGTTATAGCTTGGCGGAAATGCTCGAAGAATCGCGCCGTTTTACCGCCACCGGTAGCAGTATCTTTATTGTTAGCGACTTCCATGATCTCGATGATGACTGCGAGCGGCATCTCTTTGAGTTGGCCCGTCATGGCAATATTAATTTTTGTCATGTCTACGACCAGATCGAAGCCGTATTGCCCGACCCTTCTATTTACGCCGTGAGCGATGGCCAGCAACAAACCATGCTCGACACCGGCAACAGTGAACTGCGCCAGCGGTTTGAAAAAGCTTTTGAAGACCGCAGCCAGCGATTGAAAAAGCTCAGCGAAAAATTCTCAGCGGGCCTGCTCTCTTTTAGCACCGCCGACAATGTGATGTCTGTGTTGGGCCGAGCCTATAGCAAGAAACGCAGCAACGCGCGCAATGGAGCGAGATAGGCCAGTACGCAGCGGAGGCGATTAATGGAATCAGATCCCTTAGCGCAACTTCGCGATATTCATCTGCCCGAGACTATTTCTTGGTGGCCACTGGCACCGGGCTGGTGGGTACTGATTATTTTATTGGGTCTAGCCACTGGCTGGATAATCTTTAAAGCGGTGCAACGAAAGCGCGCTAATCTGTATCGCCGCCAGGCTACAGCTAAATTGTTAGAGATTGAGCAGAGTGGCAGCTCAGCACCCCTAGCGGATATATTTGTCGTCCTTAAACAGACCGCCAATATCGCCTACCCTAACCAGCAGGCGAGTAGTCTAAGCATCGAAAAGTTTATCGGCTTTTTGCAGAGCAGCTGTGTCACTGGCATCTTTACTGACTTGCCTGACAACCTAAGCTCCGCGCTTTATTCGAGCAGCGACCAGCAGACCCAGACATCTAACACGCCGGCACTGCATGCAAAGGTATTAGCCAGCGCTAAAACCTGGGTCATCGAACACAAACAGGAGGCCAAGCCATAATGCTAGACCTTCTCTGGCCCTGGGCACTGGCCCTTGCACCCCTACCCTTTATCTATCGCTGGTTGCGCAGCCCCGCCGAGTTAAGCATGCGTGCCCTGCGCGCACCCCTGCTCGCGAGCGCCGCACTGAATGCAGGCATCTCTCCTAAAACCACGACCTGGCAGCGTCACCTCCTTCTCGCCATGCTGACGATCTGCTGGTTGAGCACGGTCGCAGCCCTCACACGCCCAGTGTGGATTGGTGAACCTGTGGCCATGCCCACCAATGGCCGAGACATTTTGCTGGCCGTGGATATCTCTGGCAGCATGCAGCAGGAAGATATGGACATTAATGGCCGCCAAGTGAATCGTTTGGTGGCTGTAAAAGCTGTGGTCGGCGACTTTGTAATCAAGCGTGAAGGTGATCGACTGGGGCTTATTTTATTCGGCGAAAAAGCGTATCTACAAACGCCCCTCACCTTTGATCGAAAAACTATGCAGGTCTTATTAAATGAAGCACAGCTCGGTTTTGCCGGCAGTAATGGTACCGCCATTGGTGATGCCATCGGGCTTGCGGTCAAACGATTACAGGACCGACCGGAAAACCATCGGGTGGTTATTCTGCTCACCGACGGCGCCAACAATGCCGGTGAGTTAGACCCCATGGAGGCCGCCGATCTCGCAAAGCGGGCTAAGGTGAAAATATACACCATCGGGATAGGCGCAGAGATGCAAGAAACCTGGGGGCTGTTTGGTAACCGCGTGACTAACCCAAGCGCCGACCTCGACGAGACGGCATTGCAGGGCATAGCCGATACCACGGGCGGGCAGTTCTTCCGCGCTCGGGACCCTCAGGAACTAATGGCTATTTATGCCGAACTCAATCGCCTAGAAGCCATTGAACAGGAAGCAGAAACTATTCGCCCGGTAGCCACTCTGTTTCATTGGCCTCTGGGATTGGCGTTTGCGCTCAGCCTAATAGTCGCTCTGTTTAGCAGTCGCAGGAGCGCCCATGCCTGAATTCTTCGCCGAGCTAATGGCCTCGTCAGCTGACTTTCATTTTCTGCGACCACTCTGGTTTCTGGGATTAATTCCCGCCGTTCTAGTACTGGCCCTATTTCAGTGGCGAAAGCGCAGCGCCGGCAACTGGGCACAGATTATAAACCCCGCCCTACTGCCCTTTTTAATGCAGGGCGAGACCGGAAAAAAGCGCCACAGTACCGCCTGGCTAATCACCGGCTTGGCTCTCGTCTGGCTACTGAGTTGCATCAGCCTTGCGGGTCCTACCTGGCAGCAATTACCACAGCCAGTGCACAAAGAAGATTCAGCACTGATAGTGGTATTCGATTTATCACCTTCCATGCTCGCCCAAGATATTAAACCCAGCCGCCTAGTTCGCGCCCGCTACAAGTTAATTGATATTCTTAAGAAACGCCACGAAGGATTTACTGCGCTGGTGGTCTATGGCGGTGAGGCCCATACGGTTTCGCCCCTAACCGAAGACAGCAATACCATTATTAGTCTGGTGCCAATTCTGCACCCTACCCTGTTACCCGAGTACGGCAGTAATACCGAAGAAGCCATAGAAATCGCCCTCGAACTGGCAATTAACGGGGGTTACGAACAGGCGGATATTTTGTTAATAACTGACGGCGTGGCGCGCTCAGCGTTTGGCACTATTCAGTCTATGGTCTCCCAAGCCGGAAAATTTAGACTCTCCATCTTGGGCGTAGGCACTGATCAGGGTGCACCTATTCCTCTCGGCGATGGTGGCTTTGTTAAAGATAGTCGCGGCGCTATTTTAATTCCTAAATTGGCCGCCTCCTCACTGCAAGCACTGGCCTCTGCGCAGGGCGGCAACTACCAAACTATTAGTGCGGGGGACAGCGACATTGAGAAAATACTCGCCGTGACAGAACAGCTATTCCCAGATGCCACTAGAGAACTAGATCGTTCATTTGATCTCTGGGACGACCAAGGCTATTGGCTGGCCATACTTTTATTGCCAGCCCTACTATTAAGTTTTCGTAAAGGTGCAGTGGTTACGTTGCTCTTTGCTCCGCTACTATTCAGTAGTCATCCCGTCGAGGCATTAGAGTGGCGAGACCTGTGGCAAACCCCCGACCAGCAGGGGGCTCAGGCATTAGAAAATGGAGACCTAGAGGCTGCTCAATCGCTGTTTGACGACAGCCAATGGCGTGGCAGCGCTGCCTATAAAGCCGGCGACTACGATCAGGCCATCGATGACTTTTTAGGCGCCGAAACAGCAGCCGCCCATTACAATCGCGGTAATGCCCTAGCAAAATCCGGCGACCTTGAAGGTGCTATCGAAGCCTATAATCAGGCCCTAAAACAGCAACCAGAGATGGAAGATGCCGCGGCCAATCGCGACCTTATTGAAAAGCTAAAAGAGCAGCAAGAAGACTCTTCGGAACAGCAGGACCAAGAACAAGACCAAGACAAGAAAGACAACAAGGATCAGCAGGACCAGGATCAACAACAGCAGCAAGAAAACGGCGATCCCCAGCCCTCAGATTCCAGCGACGAACCGCAGGAACAGGATCAACAGAACCAGCAACCAGAAGAGACAGAGCAAGAAAAAGAAGAGCGAGAGCAAGCCGAAAAAGAGGCCAAAGAGCAAGAAGCTCAGGAGCAGAAAGAAAAACAACAGCAGGAACAACAAGACAAAGAGCAGCCGCAAGAAGCACAGGCCGAGCCCACCGACGAAGAGAAACAGGCCCAGCAAGAAATAGAACAGATGTTGCGCAGAGTGCCCGATGATCCCGGCGGTCTGCTGCGTGCAAAATTCCGCTACCAGTCGCGACAACGTGCACTGGAGCCAAAACGCCCCAAGCCACCCAACGACGAAGAGCGCTGGTAAATGACTCGATATTTTTACAAAAACGGATTTCTTTTTACTGCACTATTAATACTGACCACAGTGGGAATATCTCCCCTAAGCTGGGCAGAGCTAACGTCAAAAGTAAACCGCACAGTACTCGACAGCAACGAAACCTTGCAGCTCCGTGTGCGACTCGACGCGCAGGCGTTTACGTCAGAGCCTGATTTTACGCCGTTGCAAACCGATTTTGAAATTCTATCCAACAGTCGTCAGCAGCAGTATTCCAGTGTTAACGGCAAAGCGGTTTCTTACACCGATTGGAATTTAACACTGCTACCCAAGCGTACCGGCATTATTTTAATTCCCTCATTAAAATACAAAAGAGAAATTAGTAACGCCGTAGAAGTTACCGTTCGCGCCGCCACTACTTCTGGTTCCGCTGCCGCTGGCAAACAACCCATTTACACCGAGACACTGGTCGATAAATCTGCAGTCTATATCCAGGAACAAATAATACTCACCCATCGTCTCTATACCTCCGTGCAGTTACGAGACTACAGCCTCTCAGAACTGGATATACCCGGCACCATTGTCCAGCGTCTCGGCGACAGTCAATTTCAAAAAGTGATTAACGGAAGAAACTATTTAGTACTGGAAGTGCGCTACGCAATATTCCCCCAGAGCAGTGGCAAACTGGATATTCCCCCACTGCGCTTTGGTGCCTACGAAGCCGCTAGCCGCAGTCAATTTGGCTCTTTTTCCAGTCGGGGTAATCGCATATTTCGCGATACCGATGCTAAAACAATCGACATCATGGCCAGACCTGCCCATGTGCCCGCCGATGAATGGATGCCCAGTAGTAAGGTTGAACTAACCGAACAGTGGAGCGGCGACCTCGACAGTCTCATCGTTGGCGAGCCCATCACCAGAACCGTTCGCATCAATGCTCAGGGACTAACCGGCGCACAGATACTGCCGCTACCAATCATTGAGAGCCCTAACTATAAGGTATATCCCGACCAGCCTCAGCTTGAGGAACAGGCAATCGGAGATGGCGTATTGGGTACGCGCACAGAGTCTCTAGCACTGGTGCCTAATCAGGCCGGTGAGCTCGTTATTCCAGCCATAGAAATGCGCTGGTGGGACACCAAAAACCAACGCATGCAAACAGCCCGCCTACCCGCCACTAAGGTTCAGGTGGGCCCCAGCACGGCGATTGTTAATAACGCACCATTATTAGCGGCCAACGCCCCCCTAACAACCATGGAGCCCCTTGATTTAAATCCAGAGTCAGCCGGTTTCTTTGCCAGTGCAGAATCAGCTGAGGCATCTATGCTGGTAAAACTGTCACTGCTATTTAATGCACTATTACTGGCCACTATCGCCCTACTGTTGTTAGGCCGCCGCAAGCAGCGCACCATTAAGAAAACCAGTAACGAACAGAAAACCTCCCCGTTACTTAACTTAAAGCAGCAGCTAAAAGCGATTGAGATAGAGGCTAACAACAATAATCTGATGGCAATGCGTGACGGGATTGTCGCCTGGGGCCAGTGCCTGTTTGCGGAGACGCCCCCGACAACATTAAAGGCCCTTAGCCTGCTCTTAGACGATGCAGCGTTGCAGCAGCAATTTGCTCAACTAGATCGCCAGCTCTATAAGGGTGAGGCCGAAAGTACCGAGGATAAACTAGATATTAGCCTGTTATTGCAGCGTTTAAAGCAGCAGTCTACTTTTTCCCGCAGCAGCATATCCAGTTCCGGTAATGGGCTTAAGCCGCTCTACCCTAACTAAGATTTAGGCGTTGAAAGTGAGAAGCAGGAAGGAAGGAAAGACAGGCGCGTTAAACAACTGGTTTCTGTATGGCAATAGTATTCGCTGAGCGCTCAACGGAATTGTCAGCCTTTAAATACACCAGCTTAGGTTTATGCACAGCCGCCTCAGCCTCAGAAAACTGCCCGTAGGTGGCAATAATAATACGATCCCCCACCTGACATTTTCGTGCCGCCGCACCGTTGATAGAGATAATGCCAGACCCTGCTTCGGCAACGATAGCGTAGGTGGTAAAACGCTCACCATTGCTTACATTATAAATATCAATCTGTTCAAATTCGCGCATACCAGACAGCGCCAGCAAGTCAGCATCAATGGCGCAGGAACCGTCGTACCAAAGTTCTGCCTGAGTGACTGAGGCCATATGTAATTTGGCTTTTAGAAAATTCGACAACATAGATTAAAATCCTTTTTAAATAATCAACAGCGCGACTTAATACCTACCCTACTGCTATAAGGTAATACTCAAATTATCAATCAGTCTGGCTGACTCAGTAAACATAGCACCTAGAATAGTAATTTCAAGGTCATCATCGGCGGCCTGATCCAGTGTTTTACTGTTACAGATCGTGACGTAATCTATTTTAAAGCCCGCTTCAACAATGCGTGCCTTAGCCGACTTTTCCAACCCCATAAAGTCGCGGTTACCCACTTTAATTTCTTCCGCTATCCAGACCAAACTGTCTTTAAGAACGATCACTAGGGGCCGTTCTTCATCTGTAATATAGCTGTTGCGCGAGCTCATCGCCAAACCGTCTGGCTCTCTATGGATAGGCGCAGAGCTAATTTGGATGGGCATGCACAGGTCTTCTGCCATACGACGAATTACGGCCAGCTGCTGGTAATCTTTGATACCAAAAATCGCTTCGTCGGGCTGTACTATATTGAACAGTTTGCTAACCACGGTAGTCACACCTTCGAAGTGGCCCGGGCGGCTAGCACCACAGAGAACGTCGGTCATGGTTGGGCAGATTACCCGGCTCTGGGTATCCAGACCATTAGGGTACATTTCGATATCGTCTGGATGAAAAAGATAGTCACAGCCAGCATCGCGAAGCTTGTCGCAATCGCCCTGGTAGGTGCGGGGATACTTGTCCCAGTCTTCGTTAAGGCCAAACTGTAGCGCGTTTACAAAGATCGAGCAGACGACTATGTCGTTAGTCTCGCGGGCCTGCTTTAATGAGGGCTAAATGCCCACCGTGGAGGTTGCCCATGGTGGGCACAAAACCAATGCGCAGGCCCTTGAAGGCGGTCTTTATTGAGATCGTCTCTAAGGGCACTGACGGTATGGAAGACCTTCATTAACGACATCCTTAATAATGTTGAATAGCTCTGTGAAAAAGCGCTCTATCAAATAGCTCTATTGAAAAGTTGAGGATACTAGTTGTCGGAGAAGTGATCGCCAGCCAGATTCTCAAAGCGGGTGTACTTGCCCATAAACATTAATCGGCAGGTGCCAATCGGACCATTACGCTGCTTGCCAAGAATGATCTCAGCGGTGCCCTTGTCGGGACTGTCTTCGTTGTACACCTCATCGCGGTAGATAAAGGCAATAACGTCCGCATCCTGCTCAATGGCGCCAGATTCACGGAGATCCGCGTTTACAGGGCGCTTGTTGGGGCGCTGTTCCACATTTCGACTGAGCTGGGACAGCGCGATCATTGGGCATTCATATTCTCTGGCCAGACCTTTAAGCTCACGGGATATCTGCGAGATTTCTTGCACTCGCCCTTCCGCAGAATTAGTGCCGCTCATCAGCTGCAGGTAATCCACCATAATCATGCCTGGCTGGGCCTGCTCGTAGAGAGCCTCAGTGTCGGCTGGGGTATCTGCACCATGTTCCTGATGCCACTGGGCACGTAACTGGTCCACACGCTCGCGGGTGAACTGCTTGATACGGTTGCGCATTTCCAAGGTGGTAATGCCCGCCGAATCATCAATAAACAGAGGTCGATCTTTAAGTCGCTGTGCCGCACTGCTGAGGCGCGGCCAATCATCTTCGACTAGGTTGCCCGAGCGCATACGCGTTGCATCAATCTTGCCAATGGAAGAGAGCATACGCATGACTAGGCTGCTGGCTGGCATCTCAAGCGAGAAGACCAGTACCGGACGATTCTGATGAAGGGTGGCGTGTTCTACCATGTTCATGGCGAAGGCCGTTTTACCCATGGAGGGTCGTCCAGCGATAATAATTAAATCTGATTTCTGCCAGCCGGAGGTCATGGCATCCAGATCGGAGAACCCAGTGCTGAGGCCAGTAATATCGGCGTCATTTTTGAACAGTTCATCGAGCCGCTCAACCGCTTCTTTAATGAGGGTATTAACTTCTTTAAAACCGCCCTTTTTGGGGCGATTTTCAATAATTTCTTGGAGTCGACTCTCGGCTTCGGCCAACAGTTTAGAGCTATCCCAACCGAGGGGATTGTAGCCTTTGCGCACTATATCGCTGGCCGCGCCTATCAGTTGGCGAACGATCGAACGCTCAAGCACAATCTGGGTGTAGGCTTTAATATTGGCGGAGCTTGGAGTGCTATGGGCGAGATCAACCAGATACTCGGCACCACCCACGGCACTGAGATCATTATTATTTTGTAGGAATTCAGAGAGGGTAATCGGGTCGAACGGCTGGCCATCTGCAGACAGACTGTGCATGGCATTAAAGATCAGCTGGTGATCTTTGCTGTAAAAATCGCTGTCTGCCAACACTTCTGCAATAGAATCAAAAGCATCATTTTTCAGCATTAAACCACCGAGTACAGCCTGCTCAGCCTCAATTGAATGAGGGAGTGGTTGACTGACGGTAGGTTCCGCAAAAAGTGCTTCGTTCATACCAGAAATCTTACTCTGTGGTTATAAGGTTAATTTGCCCGCGAAAACAAAAACGGCACTGCATCTTATTAAGAAGCGGTGCCGTTATGCAATGCTTTACTGATATCTGACTTATTTACTCAGCAGCCAGACTGCAGGAATTACTCTGCTTCAATAATAACAGTGACCGTCTCAACAACGTCGAGGTGCAGCTGAACTTCAACTGTAAACTCTCCAACGTGGCGGAAAGCGCCATCTGGAAGGTTAATCTCGCTCTTGCTGATCTCGCCGCCGGCTGCGTTAATCGCATCTTCCAACTCACGAACACCAATAGAGCCAAACAGCTTGCCTTCATCACCAGCGATAGCGCTAATAGTAATGGTACCCGCAGCTTGCAGCTTAGTAGCACGAGCCTGAGCTTCGCCCAGTTTCTCAGCAGCAGCAGCTTCAAGGCCAGCACGGCGTGTTTCGAAGTCGATGATGTTGGCTTCAGTAGCAAATACAGCCTTGCCCTGAGGAACCAAATAGTTGCGGCCGTAACCAGCTTTAACAGTAGCTTTGTCGCCAATGTTACCCAATTTGCCAATCTTTTCTAGAAGAATAACTTGCATCTTAATAGCCTCTTTTTCTTACTATCTGCCCAATGTTAGCGGTTTTTAGTCGCCGCCAATCTTGCGCGTAAATTCAATATGCTGTCAGCAAATCCCAGACCAACCAGCAGTAACGCTGTTGAAGATCCAGCAAACACCAACCCAAAATACAGTAGACCCAGCCACTGACCACCCAACTTCAAAAACCCGATGCTGTGGTGAACCAAAGCCAGTCCGCAGACCAGTAACGGTACTGCCAAAAGCTGCATCCAGGGTTTGTATTCGCTTGGCAAATACATCCCAGCTAAAACAGCAGCTATCAACAACAGCGCAACGCTGCTATCTAATCTTAAACCGTGGAATTCTTGTTGAAATCCACCTGGGTTATACAGCAGTGCTTGCCACCATCTGGAGACTAACAAACTCGCTATCGCGCTGAGTGTTAGCATCCAGGCCATAAGACCCAATATAAATTGACGCCCCGGAATAAAGGGCGTCTCTTCTAACTTTTGCTCTTCGGCTATCTGCTCGAACATGTCGCTTACATCTTGCACGAACTGATCAATAGCAGCTGAAAAAAACCAGCCAAAACCGAGTGCGATAACAACGCCAACCACCACCGATAACAGCATGGTCCACTGCCATGAGGCAGTAACTCGCAGCACATTGGCCGCGACCACCATCATAAACAGTGCAGCTACTGACACTAAGGTTAGCAGCTGGTTTCCATCACTGAGGTAGTAAGTACCTATGAGCGGCAAAACTGCCCATAGGGATACGATTAAACCCTCAGCACTTCCTTTACGAAGTGTTACCAAGCCAATGGTTGCCGGGCTAACAAAGGGAAAAATATTTCCCAATAGCGCCACGATACAAGCCTGGGCTCGCCCGCGCATAATAAATTCAGCTAGGGCACGCAAAAGTACTATTCCTTAAATTACTTGTGGCTATCTGTATAAGGTAGCAACGCAATGTAGCGAGCGCGCTTGATAGCTTCAGACAACTCACGCTGGTAGCGTGCTTTGGTACCAGTGATGCGGCTAGGAACGATCTTGCCGCTCTCAGAGACATAACCTTTCAAAGTGTCTAAATCTTTATAATCGATTTCAGTTGCGCCTTCGGCGGTGAAACGACAAAATTTTCTACGACGTACAAACTTAGCCATGCTTATTCTCCTTTATCCGCTTCAACAGCAGGTGCTTCTTCAGCCGCAGGTGCTTCTTCGGCTACGGGTGCTTCTTCAGCAGGAGCTTCAGCGGCAGCGGTTGCAGCAGCAGCGGCATCAGCAGCAGCTTTGGCTTCATCAGCCTTAGCTTTAGCAACGTTGCGACGCTCACGCGCTTCTTTGTCAGCTTTTTCAGCATTTTCCAGCTTCATAATCGGTGATTCACCAGTAACGGCTTCGTCACGACGAATAACCATGCTGCGCAAAACAGCATCGTTGTAGCGGAAAGTGGAGTTCAACTCATCCAGAACTTCTTGAGTACACTCAACGTTCATTAGGATGTAATGAGCTTTGTGAATTTTGTTGATAGGGTAGGCCAACTGACGGCGCCCCCAATCTTCTTTACGGTGAACTGAACCGCCGCCCGCTTCTACTGAAGCAGTGTAGCGTTCAACCATACCGGGGACTTGCTCGCTCTGATCTGGATGGACCAGGAACACGATTTCGTAATGACGCATTGTATCTCCTCGTGGCTTTAATAGTCTCCCGCTAACGCCAATTTGGTCGTTGCAGTGAGACAAGGAGTGCCTGAACGTATGTCCAGACGCTTTTGTGACGCGCGATTATAGTGATTCGACCCCTCGGTTGCAACCGCCTAAGAAGAAAGATTACAGAAGGATAAACCGCCCAAGTAGCTGGGTTTCGGGTGCAGTTTTAGATACGGGCTCGCAGACTAAAAACCGAGCGCACATTGGTACGCGGGCGATCCAATATATAGGTAATGGCCATCTCCTCACAGGACACCACCACATGGACCAGAATAACCAGTCTAAAAAAGGTATCTGCATCCAATAACACAAGCACATAATAAGCCGGCGCCATCAGCACCGCCGTGGCCTTAGCCCCCCAGGTGTGATAACTCGGATACTCACCAAACTTGTACAGAGCCATAAGGATTGGCGCAATAAAAAACAGTACTGTAGCCAACACATAGCCCGCTTGGGCGGAAAATACCGCCGGCCAGATCCAGTACAGGCCTAGAATCATGGCGCCGTAGGTCAGCATATCTCCCCAGCTATCCAGCTTAGCCCCCAGATCACTGGTCTGGTTCAGTTTTCGCGCAAAATACCCATCCAGCACATCACTGAGTAGAGAAATAACCAGCACCCCCAAAAAAGCCTCCCCATCGCGGATATACGCTAGGCCCATTAATACCGGAACCAGCGCCAACCGCAGCAGACTTAATAAGTTGGGAATCGTGTAAATAGAACGCTCCATAGTTGCCATTAAAATCCCTCTATTGATAACAAATACATCCCTGTATAAGTATTAGATTAGCGGTAAATTAGTGTGAAATCCAACGTTCTATATCAATAAAAGCGCAAGCTATTAGGCTCGCTATTGGAAGGCCGATTAAAGAGCCTATTAAATGGCAACCCTTCGCTGACGGACTACTTCAAACAAACAAATACCCGTCGCCACCGACACATTGAGGCTACTCACCCCACCGGCCATAGGTAGCTTGCCGAGAAAATCACATTGTTTCATGGTCAATTGACGCATACCCGAACCCTCAGCGCCCATCACCAGCACCATAGGTCCCTTCAGATCCAGATCATAGATAAACTTGTCAGCCTCACCAGTAGTGCCCACGACCCAGGCGCCCTGCTGCTGGAGCTTTTCCAGAGTACGGGTAAGGTTTGTCACCATCACCAACGGCATGGTTTCAGCGGCACCACAGGCAACCTTAGAGACCACCGGAGTCAAACCCACAGAATTATCTTTGGGCACAATCACCGCATGAACACCGGCACCATCTGCAGAGCGCAGGCAGGCACCTAAATTATGGGGATCAGTTACCCCATCCAACATCAGAAAAAAGGCATCGCCACCCTTCTCTTCCGCCAGATTCAGTAAAAAGTTTTCATCATAGGTTTGTCCAGGACTACAGAGTGCCATAACACCCTGATGGCGGCCCTCAGCCTTCTCATCAAGCCGCTTTGAGGTCGCCCACTGCAATGTCACGCCATGCTGTTCTGCCAGCTTGTGGATTTTTTGCAAACGATCATCCGTTCGCCCACGCTGCACATGCAACTCTTTCACCCGTTGGGGTGACGACTTAAGCATGGTATGCACCGCATGAATGCCATAAATCCAATCCACAAAACTCTCCTACCGCGTCTATTAAAAATGAAAGGCGTCAATCGCCGATTGCGCATTGTACTGGCTTTGGGCAAAATCCAAGCATAAATAATCCGGACCTATCTAGAATGACGAGTGACACAAATAGCACCATGACTAACAGCCTGCCCACCGCCAATTTAATGCGTCGCCTCGCGGCACTCATCTACGATGCCTTCTTGCTGTTTGCCATTACCCTCGGCTATGGCGGCCTGTTACTGATCATTAAAATACTGTTCAACGGCCTCGACGACCTAGAAAATATTCAGCCTGGGGTATTTGTGCAATGGTTGAGCTTCTTCGGCTGGCTCGGCGCCATGTCGGGTTACTACTTTATATGCTGGCGCAAACAGGGCCAGACTCTCGGCATGAAAGCCTGGCGCATCCGCCTGCAGCAAGCCGATGGCTCGCTCGCCAGCGCCCAGCAATGCCTAAGCCGCAGCCTACTGGCAACCCTGTCGCTGGCCTTTTTTGGCATAGGCTATTTATGGTGCCTAGTACCACCGGCCAAAGAATGCCTCCACGACCGCTACACTGGCACTCAGGTAGTTACACTCTCAAAAGAAAAAAAATAAAATACAGAGCATCGGGGCACTATCTATGAGCAACATGAGCAACTTAATTATCGCGCTAGATCAGGGAACCACTTCCTCAAGAACCATTCTCTTTGATCAGCGCTATCAAATTGTCGAACAGGCCCAACAAGAGTTCACCCAACACTTCCCCGAAGATGGCTGGGTAGAGCACGACCCCATGGATATCTGGAACACCACATTAGCCACCGCCAAAGAGGCCATGGCCAGTGCCGGGGTAACTGCCAAAGATATTGCCGCCATTGGTATCACCAATCAGCGGGAGACCACGGTCATCTGGGATCGCCACACGGGCCAACCCATTTACAATGCCATTGTCTGGCAAGATCGACGCACCGCAGCCTTCTGTAACCAACTTAAAGAACAGGGCCTTGAAACTAGCGTCACCGAAAAAACCGGCCTGCTATTAGACCCCTATTTCTCCGCCACCAAAGTCGCCTGGATTCTCGACAATGTTCCTGGCGCTCGCGACAGAGCCGAACGGGGCGAACTGGCCTTTGGTACCGTGGATAGCTGGCTGCTGTGGAATCTCACCGATGGCGAGCATGCAACAGACGCCACCAATGCCTCGCGCACCATGCTCTACAATATTCATCGCGCTGACTGGGACGATGAGCTACTCGACCTATTTAATGTACCGCGATCATTGCTCCCCGCAGTTAAAGACAGCGCCGCCGATTTTGGCACCACCAGTTTGCTGGGCGACCCCATCAATATTTACGGCATTGCCGGTGATCAACAAGCCGCCACATTAGGCCAAGCCTGTTTTGATGTGGGCATGATGAAGTCCACTTACGGCACCGGTTGCTTTGCCCTACTTAACACCGGAAGCACGGCAGTCACCTCAACCAATCGCCTACTGACCACTATTGCCTACCAGCTGGATGGCAAGCCTACTTACGCCCTTGAAGGCTCCATATTTATTGCCGGTGCCGCCGTGCAGTGGTTGCGCGATGGTTTGGGCATTATCGAATCTGCCAGCCAATCCGGCCAACTCGCCAAAGACGCAGACCCTAGCCAATCAGTGTATATGGTGCCTGCCTTCACCGGCTTAGGCGCACCCTGGTGGGATGCTGATGCTCGTGGGGCTCTATTGGGTTTAACCCGCGGCACAGGCCCAGCAGAAATTGCCAAGGCTGCTTTGGAATCGGTGTGTTATCAAACATTGGATTTATTAAACGCCATGCGCGCAGACTGGACCCAAGAAGCCGAGACCGTTTTAAGAGTTGATGGCGGCATGGTCGCCAGTGATTGGACCATGCAATGTTTGGCGAATATTTTACAGGCGCCAGTAGATCGTCCGGTGATCGCCGAGACTACCGCTTTAGGTGCGGCTTGGTTAGCAGGATCGCGAGCAGGTGTCTGGCCAGATCGGGCTGGGTTTGCGGCAAGTTGGCAGTTAGAGAGTAACTTTGTACCGCAGATGTCGGTTGAAGACAGAGATTTAAAGGTAGCTGGGTGGAATAAGGCGGTTCGGCGCGTACTGAGTTAAAGGGCTAGACTAAACAGAAGGATCTGGTGCGGGGCATAGCCAGTCACCCTGTTTCGATCGATTCCATGGGTTGCTGGTTTTCAGCGCTCAGATAACTCGCTTTGCTCAAACAGATCTTCGCTCAACCTGAAAATCAGCAACCCATAAGCGGAATCTGACTGATCGAAACAGGGTGACTGGCTTTGCTTCAGGGGTCTGCCGGTGTATGGTTTTTTGGGTGAATACAATTAGGATTTTAGAGGGATACTGTGATGATTAAAACTATAATTGCGGCAAGTTTGTTGCTGGTTGGTTGTGGTGTGGAAGAGCAAAACGCTGGAAATCCGCTGAGTTTGTACACCTTTGACTGTGGATCCATTGAGATATCTAATCTCGACGCATTTTCCTCGAACGGCGACTACGCTGGACTGTCGGGCAGCCTGACCAACACCTGCTATCTAATCCGTCACCCCCAGGGAGATCTGTTATGGGATCTCGGCTTGCCTGATGCCTTAGTTGGCATTGGCCCCCAGACTGAGGGCATTTTTACCACGACACTTGAAAGAACATTAATCGAACAGCTAGCCGATATCGGCCTGACAGCACAGGATATTGAGTTTATTTCAATCTCTCACAGCCATTTTGACCACAGCGGTCAGGCGGCCCTTTTCCCAGAGAGTCAGTGGCTGGTGAATAAAAATGAATTTGATTACATGTTCAGCACAGACGCAAACAAAGCTCAGAACGCAGCCTTTGCCGAGCTTAGTAATAGTATCCACACAGGCAATCTTGATGTGTTTGGTGATGGCTCAGTCATGATTCTCGAACTGCCAGGACATACACCCGGACATAGTGCGCTGCAAGTTAATCTGCCTGAAAGCGGCCCTATTCTTCTTACAGGTGATCTCTACCACCGCACCGAAAGCCGCGAGCTAAAGCGTGTTCCAAGATTTAATACCGACGAACCTCAAACTAGAGAATCGATGGACCTCTTTGAAATGTTGGCGACAGAATCTGGTGCGCGAGTGATTATTCAGCACGAGCCAGTAGATGTAGCTACTTTGCCCAAACCACCTGCGTTCTTAAGATAGTTCACAGCAATGAGAAGAGATCCCTCGTCGCGCTGCTCTGTCGGGATGACAGATTGTGAGCGTGCAAACCTTGCGATCCCGAACACCCTTGTCATTCCGAACGCAGTGAGGAATCTCCCCACAAACCCGGTCCAACCCAAAGCCAACCAGCACCCCATATTGTCCAAATGACAGATATTAGCCACCCCACACCACCGCAATTTTAAAGTCACCAACAGGGCCATAGAATTGGCAGAACAGAGCCCGTCACCCTGTTTCGATCAGTCAGGTTCCGCTTATGGGTTAAGGGTTTTCAGGTCGAGCGAAGATCTGTTTGAGCGTAGCGAGTTATCTGAGCGCTGAAAATCGTCAAGCCATGGAATCGATCGAAACAGGGTGACGGGCTCTGTACCCGCACCACACCCAATCAACCACCACGCCTCAATAAATACAACCCAACCCCCATACAAAGAAGCACCGGCATCAGCACAGCCAGAACCGCAGGAAAACCAAATACAATACTAAACGGCCCCAACATATCCTGAATAATCTTAAAGCTAATACCAATCACCACACCAACAAAAATACGCAGCCCCATGGTGGAATCTCGAAGGGGGCCAAACACAAAAGAGATACCAATCAAAACCAGCCCAATAATCACCAGAGGCTGTAATACCTTGCGCCAATAGGCTAATTCGTACACCGAGGTATCCGCATTTTGCAGTTCCAAGAAATTGATGTAGTTGTACAGACTAGAAATAGACAGCGCACTGGGAGGTAACACATTTAAGGTTAGCACCTCAGGGGTTAGTTCAGAATTCCAGCGTCGTGTAATCTTCTTTTCAGTTTCTGTACTGGTTTCGTTAAAGCGCGTGATCGAAACATTCTCTTCAACCCACAGATTCTCGGTGCCGTTATAGGTGGCGCGGGATGAGAAACTTGCTTCTAATAAGGCCTTATCGTCATCGAACTTATAACGCGTCACGCCGAACAGAACACCGCCGGGGAATACCGCGTTAAAGTGCATAAACTCGCTGCCTTCGCGATTCCACAAACCGGATGCAGAGTTCTGTGCAGACTCGCCCTTGCGCAAATACTCACGTCGACCCTCAGCCAGCTGGTCTAGGTAAGGAGAAAAATACTCACCGACCGCCGTACTAATAATTACAAATAGCATCACCGGCTTAAGCACAAAATAAACAATGCGCAGCAGAGAAACACCGGAGGCACGCATCACAATCACTTCACTATTTGTGGCCAGCAAACCCAATCCAAACAGGCAGCCAATCAATGCAGAGAACGGAATATATTCATAGACAGTCGACGGAAGCTTGGTAGCGACATAAATCAACGCATCGGAAAAGTGATAATTACGTTGCACATCGCCCGCTTCATCAATAATAGCGGCAATGGCATCCACGCCTACCACGACTAGGAGCGCCACGGTGATGGCGGCAAACACTGTGGTGCCTACATGTCTCGATAGCCGTCTCATGAGGCCACCTTCTTAAAGCGTCCAGATCTGAACAGCATAAAAGCAATGCCCAGAAACAGCAGATGCACAGGTAGCAGTGTTACCTCAATAGGCACTGAGCCCGATTCAAGAGCACCGCGCATAGCATTGAGAGACACCAAATAACCAAAGTACAGCATGATCGCAGGCAGCAACTTGGCGAACTTGCCCTGACGGGGATTGGTGCGGCTTAAAGGAACGGCCAGTAATGTCACCACCAACACCATAAAGGGCGTGGAGAGACGCCACTGCAACGCAGCCTGCAGCTTGGGGTCCTTTGAGGCCAATAACTCGGCAGTGGTTAACGCATTGGTTTCGAGATCTTCTTCAATGGGTTTGCGGTCCTCTAAACGGGAGCCGTATTCCTCAAAGTGCGTAATCTGATAATCATGGGTGCCAGGAACGCCCTCAACCCGATAGCCCTTATCGAGCACTAAAAAGCTCTCGGAGCCGTCTTCGGTTTTCTGTTGACGGCCGCGGTCTGCCACTACCAGCACTAACCGACTATCGAAGGTTGCTGCAGAACCTGCAGTGACGGCCAAAAATACATCTTCCAGCTCCTGAGCCTCGGTTACATTCTCGGCGTAGGTAATACCCTTGCCACCACTCAGGCCATAAAACTTCTTCGGCGTCAGCTTATCCAGCTCCGTCTTTTCTTTTTGCGCGGCAAAGATTGTCTCGGCCTTGGCGATACCCGCAGGCGACACCGACAGGCTCAACCAACCCACGATCAGTGCCAGCGCAACCGCCATCACCGCTGTGTAGCCGAGCAATTGATTTTCAGAGATACCACAGGCCTTGAGTACGCTCATTTCATTCTCAACATAGAGGCGGCCAAAGGACAGCAGAATCGCCAAAAAGAAGGCCAACGGCAGGGTCAGCTCAAGAAATCCAGGAATACGATAACCAATTACCGCAAAGATAACGCCAGGCTCCAGATTACCCGCCACCGCATTGGCCAGATATTTCACAAAGCGGCCACTGACCAAAATCATCAGCAGCACCAAGCATACAGCAAAGGTTGCAGACAGAATTTCACGGCATAGATAGCGGAAAATAATCAACGACTTAGGCTTCTAGCTATTGGGCGTGGCGACACAGAATGGTATCCTTGGCGAGTTATTTCACGTACTAGTTACTGTTGCTGTAGCCAAACTAGCGCTAACAGCCACAGCTCAATATTTGTTCAACATTTGGAGTTAATATGGATTTTACTGCATCTTCCGCAAACCTGTTAAACATTAAAGCGGATTCTCTCATTCTCATGACCGGGTCACAACTGCAAAACAGTGCCAAAGCCCTCGATGAGTCTCTCGACGGAGCAATCTCGTCACTTATTAAAGCCGGTGACTTCTCTGGAAAAGCCAGTGAAAGCACGGTAATCCATATTCCAGGCGCTTCGGGTAAGCGCATAGTGCTAGTGGGAACCGATGGCGCCGACACCG
>CALSNK010000009.1 GCA_943787675.1 uncultured Pseudomonadales bacterium | reverse complement strand
CCTCCCGCCACCACTGTTGCTGAGGCTGGCGCCTATCGCGACCGAATTTTGGCCCAGCGACCCCAGGGGTCGAATTGGCAGCCATTGATGGTGCTGTACCTCACAGACAATACCTCGCCAGAGGAAATTCGTGCCGCCAAGGAATGTGGTTTTATCCATGGTTGCAAGTATTACCCCGCGGGCGCTACTACCAACTCTGATTCCGGCGTCACTGACCTGGCGAATATCCATCAGGTTTTAGAGACCATGCAGGAAGTGGGTATGGTGCTGCAATTGCATGGTGAAGTGACCTCTATCGACACGGATATTTTTGATCGCGAGGCGGTATTTATCGAGCGCCACCTGCGTGGCCTGGTGCAAAATTACCCAAGGCTAAAAGTTGTTTTAGAGCATATCACTACCCAGGAAGCGGTAGAGTTTGTCTCGGCTGCTGGGGACAATGTTGCCGCCTCAATTACGCCGCAGCATCTGCTCTACAATCGCAACCATATGTTAGTGGGCGGCATTCGGCCGCACCTGTTTTGCCTGCCTATTCTTAAGCGTGATATTCATCAGCATGCATTGATTGCAGCGGCAACGAGCGGCAATAAAAAATTCTTTTTGGGCACAGATTCTGCGCCCCATGCTCAGGGTAAGAAAGAAAGTGCCTGTGGCTGTGCTGGCTGCTTCAGCCATCATGCAGCCATTGAACTCTACGCTGAGGTGTTTGATACGGCTGGCGCGCTGGATAAACTCGAAGTCTTTGCCAGTAAAAATGGTCCGGACTTTTACAGTCTGCCCTACAACAGCCAAACCATTTTGTTGATGCGTGATCCCTGGGAGCTGCCTGAGGCAATTCCCTTTGACGGCTCGCAACTAGTCCCGCTCGGTGCGGGTACCACTCTAAACTGGAAATTGAGCCTCTAATGGAAATGCCTGTAGAAATTCTAACAAGGTCAAAAATGGCCGATCGTTTTCGCGGTTTTTTGCCCGTAGTAGTGGATGTAGAAACGGGGGGATTTGAAGCCCGCAAAGACGCCCTATTGGAAATTGCCGCTGTTATTTTGGAAATGGATTTTCAGGGTAATCTGCAAATTAAAGAGAGCTACAGTAAAAATATTGAGCCCTTTCCCGGTTCTAATATTGACGATGCTGCCCTGGAATTTACGGGCATTGATCTCTATGACCCAGAACGGATGATGGAAGATGAAGGTGAGGCACTGCGTGAAATATTCCAGCCCATTCGTCGAGAAGTGTCTGACTCTGGCTGTACCCGCGCGGTGATGGTGGCCCACAATGCCCATTTCGATCTTGGCTTTGTGAATGCCGCTATTAAGCGCAACCAGATTAAGCGCAGCCCATTTCACCCGTTCTCTTGTTTTGATACGGCGAGTCTAGCGGGATTAGCTTACGGACAAACGGTTTTGGCTAAGGCCTGTCAGGCTGCGAAGATTGAATTTAATAATCGCGATGCACACAGTGCACTGTATGACACGGTTAAAACCGCAGAGCTGTATTGCTCAATTGTTAATCGCTGGAAAGAATTAGGCGGTTGGCCACTCGCTGCCGCCGTTGAAGACAGCTGCGAAGAAGACCAACCCTAATAACTAGCTCGAATAACCGGCACTGACAACCAGCACTATTAAAGTGCCTTATTTCTTAATCCAAAAGTCGGCTTTTTCGATGCCGACTTTTACGGGATCAAACACAGGGTCTATGCCCTGATCTAACTGTTCTTCATAATCTTTCAGTGCTAATAATGCAGGCTTCTGCAGAATCAAAATGGCCACAATATTCAACCAGGCCATAACGCCAACACCAACATCACCCAGAGCCCAGGCGACGGCTGCGGTTTTTAAACCACCGTACATAACCGATGCCAACACCAACGCCTTAAGGGCAAACACCAACCAGGCGCGATGCACCTTACGGTTGATATACATAACATTGGTTTCGGCAATATAGTAATAGGCAACGATGGTAGTGAAGGCGAAGAACAGCAACGACAGCGCCAGAAGACCGCTACCAAAACCGGGCATTATGGTATCGAAGGATGCCTGCACGTAACCAGGGCCTGCAGCAATACCGGCAAGTCCCTCATAGATCATGGAGCCATCGGCGCCCTGCACGTTGTATAGTCCCGTGAGCAAAATCATAAAGGCGGTGGCAGTACAGATTAGCAGGGTGTCTATATACACCGAGAACGCCTGCACCAAACCCTGCTTAACCGGGTGAGTGACTTCTGCGGCTGCCGCGGCATGGGGCGAACTGCCCTGCCCAGCTTCGTTAGAGTAAATACCACGCTTAACACCCCATTGCACGGCCATACCAATAATGGCGCCATAGCCTGCTTCCATACCAAAGGCACTGTTAATAATAAGCTTAACCATGGCGGGAATGGCTTCAAAATTAGCGCCAATCACAATAAACGCAATCAAAATATAACCGGCTGCCATCCCAGGTACTGCGATCTGAGCAAAGTGAGCGATACGTTTAACACCACCAAATACAATGAGCGCCAGACTGACACAGAGAAACGCCACGGTGGCAATAGGCGGAATATTCCAAGCATTATCAACGGCCGACACAATGCTATTGGCCTGAATACCTGGTAGGCAGAAACCCATAGCGATAATGGTTGATGCGGCAAATAACCAGGCGTACCAGTTCTGTCCCATGGCTTTTTCAATGTAATAAGCCGGGCCACCACGGTACATACCGTTGTCGTCTTTTTCTTTGTAGATCTGGGCTAATGTGGCTTCAACATAGGCGGTTGATGCACCGAGAAAGGCCACGGTCCACATCCAGAACACCGCGCCGGGGCCACCCATGGCAATGGCGGTAGCAACACCGGCAATATTACCTGTGCCTACGCGGCCAGAAAGAGACATAGCCAGCGCCTGAAAGGAAGACACACCAGAGTCGGAGCTACGTCCGTCAAAAATTAGTTTCATCATGTGGCGGAAATGACGCACCTGTAAGAAGCGAGTGCGAATGGAAAAATAAAGACCTGAGCCCAAGCAGAGATAAACCAATGCTGAACTCCAAACGATACCATTTAAATCGTTGACAAATTGTTCCAAGATTATTCCTCTAGGGTGCTAGTTATTATTATTTTTTTAAGACCGCTTCATCCGCGCGGTCAAATAAAGGGGTTATATCAGCCAAGAATTCTTCCCTGGTCTGACCATTAACCACAAGTAATGTTGGGGTGGCGATTGTACTAGAGTATTGGGGGAATTGGGAGAACTCACCCCAGCGCTTCATCTGTCCCACCGTGCCCACAATCACCAGTAGGCCCACAAAAGCGGCACAGCCACTCCAGCGTGATCGGGATGAAAGGTTGGTGGCCAGTGCCAGATTGGCACTCAGTAACAGGAGCAAAATACTCATGGCAACGAGTTGCTGAGCCGTCTCCCCAAACAGTACCGAGTTAAAATTGTAACTCAATGTACTGAGCAACCATTCGCAACCGGTAAAGACTAAAGACGCCAGCAAAATAAGACTGTATTGACCCAGCAAATGGGCTTCCTGTTTAACAAGGCGACCTACCAGTCCCCACAGCAGTGCGCCAACGAAAATAGCTAACTGGGCACTGAGAATAACGGGGAGAGCGTTTTTCCATTCCCATTCCGCCACGGTGCCGGCATAGAGAGCAATAATTTGCGCGACGATAACAGTCAACAGCAGTGGCAACCAGACCGATACGCGATTAAGTCGGCTACTGTCCCGTTCGAGTCGATGTAATAATTTGGTAACCTCGAGAGGATGATTTTTGGCCACAATGCGTAATCGCGTGCGGCCCACTTTAATTTCTGAGCCAGAGGCCAAAACACTCGCATCTGGGCCTGGGTTTTTTAGTACCTGCAGGCCATTCATGCTCTCTAGATCGGTAATGGCCCAGCCATCCCCCGAGGCATCGAGACGAAGGTGGTTGGCAGAGATATGGGGGTCAGGTAGAACGATATCATTGTCGTAACCGCGCCCAATACTGACTTGATCGGCATCCACTTGATAATACTGGCGACGCCTACCGCCCCAGCCTAGCACCTCAATGATTACTGCCATTGGGACACCTCCATAAATTTGCTCGCGAAGGCCAATCCGTTATCTTTACTTACTCCCGCCAGTGTGAAGTGGCTGATAAGCGCTTTGTCTTTGTCGTCGACTGAGCCCTGTAAAAACAAAATATCGTAGAGTTCGGGGTAGTCTTTGTAGGCCCGCAGGCAGAAAACTGTTTTGCTCTGGCGACCGTTGGCTCCCTGAGTAAAACCGTTGTCACATTGAAAGCCGGTGACATCCTCTTCCCCGGCACGGTTGCCAGGCGCAAAATCGCCAAACAATCTTTCGTAATAGCTGTAGAACTGCCAGGGATTTAGTTTATTGGCCTCTAACCAGATAAATTGGTATTCCAAAATACCCGTGGCAAATGTCGAGGTCAGATAAATATTGTCTTCACTGCGGCAGGAACGATCTGCACTTAAGAACTGTGCCTTGTCGTCTGAACTATTAGAGCCGCCCCAACATTTAACAAAGGGCACTAGCTCATCCAATACCTTAGATTCACCCAGACTGATGGACTGCCAGTCACGGGCCAGTAAGCGGCTAAACTTTTCTTGCTGATCGGCCAGTAGCTGTGCACCTATATAGGCTTGCATGTTTACTAGGGCAGCACCGCGGGTTTTATAGCCTGCGACCAGTGACTGAAGGCGACTAACGGGCACCAAGAAGCTCACCTGATTACCTGCCGTGGCAACATTGATACCGACGACCTGCCCTTCTCTGTCTATCGTAGGGCCGCCGCTCATGCCCGGATTTAACGATCCGGTAAAATGCACGCGGGGATGATAGCCCGCTCTATTAATGCCGTTGTAGGTCCCAGGCACCACGGTTAACCCTAGGTCTAATGGATTGCCTAGGGCATAAACGGGCATACCTATTTCAGGTTCTTTGGGTGCTAAGTTTATAAATTTTCGATCTAGGTCTGTGGCTTTTACCAGCGCTAGATCATTGACCACATCCACATCCACGAGGCTCAGTTCACCGGTTTTATTGCTCTCGGTGAGATATTCAATGCGGTATTGCTGGGGTTCGCTCACGGCGAGCTGGATAACATGATAGTTGGTGGCAATGAGGCCTGAGTCGTCGACGGGGAAGCCGGAACCTATGGTACTTTTACTGCCGGAGGTGAGATCGATGATACGAATTTGTAGGATCGCTGATTTGTAATCGGCAAAAAGATCCCGAGCTGTATCGTTTTGCCCTTGGGCCACGCCATGCCAGGCCAATATAAAGAGTAAAGCCATCCTGAGCATTGTGCCTACTTCCCTATTATTTATCACTGTAAAAACTCCAGTTTGGTGCTGATATCCCACTATTTATATTCGTTTTTCGAATAGGCATTATCGCAGGCTTAAGGTTTGTTCACATAGCTATTTATACGGCTCAACGCTAGAATGTCGGCCACTTAATTTCCCCTTTTTGACAGAGAAATACAGACTCATGACTGATTCGTTTAAAGAGAGTGCTCTCAAGTACCACACCCACCCGCTTCCCGGAAAGCTGGAAATCAGGCCGACTAAACCATTGGCCAATAAAAGAGATCTGTCTTTAGCCTACTCTCCAGGTGTGGCTCATGCCTGTGAGCTGATTGTCGAGAACCCAACTGCCGTGGCCTCGGTTACTGCGAGAGGCAATCTGGTTGCGGTCATTACCAATGGTACTGCGGTACTGGGACTGGGCAATATTGGCCCACTGGCCTCTAAACCGGTAATGGAAGGCAAGGCTGTTCTGTTTAAAAAGTTCGCCAATATTGATGTGTTTGATATTGAAGTAGACGAGACCGATGTCGATAAGCTGGTAGACATTATCGCCTCGCTGGAACCCACCTTTGGTGGTGTTAACCTTGAAGATATCAAAGCACCCGAATGCTTTATGGTTGAGGAAAAACTCCGCAAGCGCATGAAGATTCCGGTATTCCACGACGACCAACATGGCACGGCTATTGTTGCGGCGGCCGCTATTTATAACGGCCTGCGTATTGTTGATAAGAAATTCGAAGATGTGAAACTTGTCGTCTCCGGCGCTGGCGCTGCCAGTATTGCCTGCGTTGACCTGCTGGTAAGCATGGGCCTGCAAAAGAAAAATGTGCGCATGATCGACCGCACCGGCGTGATCTATGCCGGCCGCAAAGAGGGCATGAACCCTTGGAAAGAAGGCTATGCCGTTGAAACTAGCGACCGCACCATTGATGATGCTATCGAGGGTGCAGATCTATTTATGGGTCTGTCTGGCCCAGGCGTACTCAATGGTGACCTGCTTAAGAAGATGGGCGAGAAGCCGATTATTCTGGCGATGTCGAACCCGATTCCTGAAATTATGCCCGAAGAAGCAATGGCTGCGCGCCCTGATGCTATTTTGGCCACAGGTCGTTCCGACTACCCCAATCAGGTAAACAATGTTCTGTGCTTCCCGTTTATTTTCCGCGGCGCACTGGACTGCGGTGCCTCGACCATTAACGAGGAAATGAAGATGGCTGCAGTGCGAGCCATTGCTGATCTGGCCACGAAAGAAACGTCCGACGTGGTAGCCGCGGCCTATGCCGATGAAGCCCTTAAGTTTGGTCCTGAGTATCTTATTCCTAAAGCCTTTGATCCCCGCCTTATCGAAGTGGTCCCCATGGCTGTGGTTAAGGCAGCGATGGAGAGTGGTGTTGCTACCCGACCTATCGAAGATCTTGAAGCCTATCGCCAGAAGCTCCATGAGTTTGTGAACCAGGCTGGCCTATTTATGCAGCCGATTATTGAAATCGCCAAAAAATCACCGGCCCGTATCGTGTATGCCGAGGGCGAGAATGATGATGTGTTGATGGCCGTGCAGGCAGTGATCGATGAGAATATCGCCACGCCTATCTTGATTGGTCGTCGCGCGGGTATGGAAGTAAAAATTGATCGTTTAGGTCTGCGTATTGATCTGGACACTGAGGTCGAGATATTTGATCCCAGCAACAATGACAAGCATGAAGCCTATGCTGCCTACTATCACGAGATGGTAGGTCGCAACGGTGTCTCTGTCGATGCTGCCCGCAAGATTATGCGTGATGACAATACGGCTATTGCTGCGGTGATGGTTGCCCGTGATGAGGCCGATGGCCTGATCTGCGGCAAGGTGGGTCGATTTGACTTCCATCTGCGTGAAATTATGCATCTGCTTGGGCCTGAGAATAAAGACCAGCTGGTGTCTTCGGCTGCTGTGTTACTGATGCCAGATGGCCCACTATTTTTGGCCGATACCGCCATGAATATAGACCCTACCGCTGAAGAGCTGGTGAAAATCACCGAGGCGAGTATTGATCTGGTTAAACGCTTTGGTATTGAGCCCAAGGTTGCCCTGCTGTCTCATTCTAACTTTGGCACGTCGAATAATCCGTCGGCCAAAAAAGTCCGTAATGCCGGCAAACTGCTGCGCGATAAATATCCCGATCTGCAGGTGGATGGCGAGATGCATGTATTAAGCGCACTGAATCCTAAGCTGCGGGATACAGTTTATTCTCAGGCCAATATTAAGGGTCGCGCCAATGTGTTGGTGATGCCTAATTTAGATGCGGCAAACATTGCTATGGGATTGATTCGATCACTGACCGATGCCCTGTTAATCGGACCCTTTATCAATGGCTTCCGCAAGCCGGCTCACATTGTGATTCCGTCGGTTTCATCTCGCGGTATCTTTAATATGACGGCTTTGACTGTTGCTGATATTCAGGCTGTTAAATAGCTCTTTATCTAGAAGACGCTGAGGGCTCCTCTTTCATCTAGCAGATGCTGGGGGCTCTTCATTGATCTAGAGGGTGCTATTTGTTTTGCAGTGATAGCGCTAGGTTATAGAGCTGCTTTTTATCACCGCCGGTAATTTTGGCGGTGACTGAAGCGGCTTTGGTGAGGGGTAGCTCTTTCATTAGCAGGCTGATAATTTTCTCTGCATCAACGGATATCAGATCTGTGGTGCCTGTCGCTCCACCGACGACTAATACTATCTCGCCACGCTGTTGATTGCTGTCGGTACTTACCTGCTCCAATAACTCTGCCAGGGAGCCATGGAGATAGGTTTCAAATTTCTTGGTCATTTCACGGGCCATAAAGCTAGGCCTGTCGCCACCCAATACATCGATCATATCGCTGATGGTGTCAACGATACGATGAGGCGCTTCGTAGCAAACGATGGTTTCTGTGCCGGCTTTAAATTCTACCAATGATGTTTTTCGAGAGCTGCTTTTGGCGGGTAAAAAGCCTATAAAGCGGAAACTGTCGGTGGGCAAACCAGATACGCTGAGGGCAGAAATAGCGGCGCAGGCTCCGGGAATAGGCACTACGCTGTAGCCCTGCTTGCGCGCTTCCGAAACCAGTCTGTAACCTGGGTCGGAAATGAGCGGTGTACCGGCATCAGAAATTAATGCAATATCATCACCAGCCCCGAGACGCTTAAGGATTTTATAGCTGCTCTTTTTGTCGGCATGATCGTGGTAGGCGACACAGGGCTTATCTATACTAAAGTGGTCGAGAAGTTTTTTGCTGTGGCGAGTATCTTCGCAGGCAATTACACTGACAGACTGGAGAGTCTCCACTGCGCGGGGTACCATATCACCCAGATTGCCTATGGGTGTGGCGACGATATACAACGTACCGGACTGATTTGAATTCATGACTATAAAAGCTCTACGTTTGATTGCCTTTGCGGGGTGCATCTTAGCCTTTATTGGGGGCTGTGCGCCAACTACAGATAGGGTTATAGGCCCATCAATTGCGACTATTGATGCGCCAGATATTTCTGTACTCGAAAAGGCCACCGAACTACTCGCCCAAGCGGCGTTATCAGACCAGCCTGACTCCATTATTCTTGATGCTGCCAGCCTAATGGCCAGTGCTGGAGATATAGCCCAAAGTGCCAAGGTGCTAATGGGGATTAACCCCAACAACCTCAGCGACTCGGCGTTTATTGAATACAGCCTACTGGGTATTGAGCTCGATCTTATTCTGGCTAACTGGGCTCAGGCCGCCGCCCGCTTTGAAGCAGACCGTTTCATTTTTCTCAGTGCTACCTTTGATCGAGAGCTGCGTCTTCGGACTCTGAGCCTACAGGCCGATGCCAACTTTGCCCTGGGCAATTTTGAACAGAGCCTGCTAACGTCCATTCAGCTTGCTCAGCTATTTAACAGACAGAGCGATGTTCGCGACGTTCACAATAAAATATGGCGTCAACTCAATGAGCTTTCCTATGAGTTTTTACAGCAGGGGAAAAATCACCAAAATAGCCAGCTCGCCGGTTGGTTGCAGCTGGCTGAACTATGCCGCAAGTATCAGAGCAGTCAGCAGGCTCAGATTCAGCAATACAATAGCTGGCAACTGCGCTGGAAAACCCATCCCGCCGCACGAGTGCCGCCACAACTCTTTAGCAATGACTTTACCTATACTACCCCCGCCCGCTCAGGTCGCCTTGCTGCTGCCGCTAAAAGACCAATATAAAGTGCCCAGCTATACCCTGCTGGACGGCTTTATGGGAGCCTACTACGAGCTACTAGCCCAAGACAGCGAAAGCTACTTGCTGGTCAGTGATGCACCCAGAGTACGCATTTATGACACCTCGGAGCAGTCGGTACAGAAGGCCTACAACAATGCAGTTGATGATGGCGCTGAGATAATTGTGGGGCCCATGCGCCAATCTGATGTTGAGGTGCTCCTCGCTCTACCCGAATTACCGGTGCCAACCATCAGCCTTAATCGTGTAGACGGCAGTACTGAAGAACCGACAACGAACCTTTACCAATTTGGTATTTCTCCGCTTGACGAGATGATCCAGATTGCCGATCGCGCTTGGCAGAAAGGTCAGCGTAATGTCGTACTGATTGCTCCAGACAATGGCTGGGGCAACGATGCCAGCACATTTTTTGATCAGTATTGGGCCAACAAGGGTGGCACTGTTTTGGATGCCGTGGCTTACCCCTCTTCGATCAATGATTTTACTCCGCTGCTAAAAGCCCCCTTACAAATTGACCTCAGTGAAGAGCGTGGCCTGCAACTAAAACGTTTTATTAATAGCCGTGTGAATTTTACTGCTCGCCGCCGGCAAGATATCGACCTAGTTGTGGTGTTGGGTTATCCGGTTAGGGCGCGACAAATTAAACCGGCATTGGATTTTTTATACGCCTCTGATATTCCCGTGGTTGCCACATCCCATGTGTATAACGGCACAGAACAGATGGGCCTAGATAGAGACTTATCGGGTGTTGAGTTTAGTGCCATGCCATGGACCTTGCCGGGCCAGATGCCCCATCAGCTAAAACCAGATCAGCGTTTACACACGGCCTATCGCCATCTCTATGCCATGGGCTACGATGCCTTCTTGCTGCATAGAAACCTACAAAATTTAACTACTGAACAGGCGACACCTATTTTTGGTGCCACTGGGTTGCTGTCACTGTCGGACGGCATTATTAAGCGGCAGGCAAAGTGGGCTCAATTTAAGCGCGGGAAAGTCAGGGAGATTCAGCCCTAGGTTTGTCGATGGATAGCGTTGGGATGGAATAGCCTAAGGAATAGAGCAAGGCACAGGGAGAATGCTATGAATAAGGATATCAAGAATCATCTCACCAGAAAGGCTACTCAGACTGAGGGTACGCCACTTCTCTCCGGTGAAGCGGCGGAGCAAATGGCCTGTGAGTATTTGCTAGAACAGGGTTTAACCTTGTTGGGGCAAAATTTCCGTACTCGCAGAGGCGAAATTGATCTGATAATGCAGGATAATGGCGATCTGGTATTTGTTGAAGTAAGATTTCGACAGTCCAATGTATTTGGTAGTGCGGAAGAATCAATTACCCGCAAAAAGTGTGAACGATTAACTGCGGCGGCACTGGGATATATGCAACACCAGCATTATGGTGAAGACCAGGTGGCGCGATTTGATGCCGTGGCCATAAGCCCTGAACCGAACAACTCATCTGGTTTTAAGCTTAACTGGATAAAAAATATTTTAGCCTGAATTGAGACATTATGGATCAGCAGATTTTTAAGCATTTTCAAAATGTGATTGAGACCACCATGGTAGTGGGCGATGCGTTTGCTGATCCCATCGCCAATGCCGCGGAGAAAGTCTCGGCGGCACTCTTAGCGGGCAACAGCATTTTTAGCTGTGGGGAAAAATCTGCGATGCTGGTCGCCCAGCTTTTTACTGATTATCTGTCTCATGGTTATGAAATTGAACGGCCTGGTTTTCCGGCGCTAAATCTCAATAAAATGGCTGAGGATTCTCTGGGCCAGCCACGCTTTGCTCAGGCTCTGAATACTCATGGGCGCAGTGCGGATGTATTATTAGTGGTCAGTGCCGGTGAAAATAGCCTATCACTTATACAGGTGATTGAAGCCGCCATTGAAAAAGATATGTGCGTTGTGCTGCTTTCTGCCGCAAATGACGATTTATTAGGCGCCAGTCTCGGCTACAATGATGTACATATCGCCACGGCTGAGTTTTCTGGCCAGTTGGCGACTCAGGCACAGTTTCAAGTTATTCAGTGCGTCAGTGCACTGGTTGATCATCAGATTTTTGGAGGAGAGTAAATGCGACAGTTAACCCCCGTTTTGGCACTAGTATTTGTACTGACAGGCTGCACCACCGTGGTCAACTCAGTGACTGAAGGTCCCATTGAGTTAGATCCTACGGATACCAGTGTCGGTACCAATATCAACGATATCAAGATGGATACCTATATCGGCGTCAATATTAAAAAGGCCGACCCCTCTTTAGATAAGTCCCATATTAACGTCAACGTGTTCAACGCGGTCGTATTATTGACTGGCGAGGTGCCCAATCCAACGATGAAAGTACTGGCAGGGGATGTTGCCCGAGAATTTAATGGGGTGCGTCAGGTACATAATGAATTACAGGTACGGGGTAAGAGCTCCATTGTGTCGCGAACCAATGACTCTCTGATAACCGGTAAAATTAAGACTAAGATGGCTTTTGATAAGCAGGTTAAGGCTTCAGATATCCAGGTCGTCACCGAAGATAGCGTAGTTTATCTTATGGGTAAGGTGCGCCAAATTGATGGTGAAGCGGCGGCTAATATCGCTCGAGAAAGCAGCGGTGTTCGCAAAGTGGTTAAGGTGTTTGAATACGTCGACTAGATATCCATTCCCTATCGAGCATAAAAAAAACCTCTGATTATCAATCAGAGGTTTTTTTTGATCTTTATTTAATCCCTTAGAGTTTATTAGAGTAACTCAATCGCCATGGCAGTCGCTTCGCCGCCGCCGATACAGAGGCTAGCAATACCCTTCTTACCACCGCGCTGCTGGAGTGCGTGAATCAAGGTCACAATAATTCTAGAACCACTGGCACCAATGGGATGACCCAGGGCACAGGCACCGCCATTAACATTTAGCTTGTCATGATCGATATTCAATTCTTTCATCGCTGCCATTGCCACAACAGCAAAGGCTTCGTTTACTTCCCAGACATCAACATCATCCACAGTCCAGCCAACGCGGGCCAGGGTTTTATTGATAGCGCTAACCGGCGCTGTCGTGAACCATTCTGGCTCTTGGGCTGACTGGTCGTAGCCATGAATCAAGGCAATCGGTTTTAGGCCCTGGGCTTCTGCTTCGTCAGCCATCATCAATGTGAGTGCCGCTGCACCGTCTGAGATTGAGCTGGCGTTGGCCGCGGTGACGGTGCCGTCTTTTTGAAAGGCTGGACGCAGGGTTGGAATTTTTTCGGGTCGTGCATTACCGGGCTGTTCGTCGGTATCGACAAGTACTTCACCTTTACGGCTTCGAATGGTTACCGGGGCAATTTCAGCACTGAACAGGTCCTGCTCAATCGCGGCATTGGCACGACGCAGTGACTCAATAGCGTAGGCATCTTGAAGCTCACGGCTAAAGTTATATTTGTTGGCACAGCTCTCAGCAAAGTTGCCCATGGGCACTGCCTGATAGGCGTCCTGTAAGCCGTCGTACTGCATGTGGTCGAGCATCTCGGCACTGCCGAAACGATAGCCCTGACGTCCCTGAGGAATGAGATAGGGGGCCTTGCTCATGCTTTCCATACCACCAGCAACAATAATCTTTGACTGACCTGAGCGCAGTGCATTGCCAGCCATCATTACCGACATCATTCCGGAACCACAGACTTTATTTACCGTGCTGCAGGGCGTTGCCTTGCTAATGCCTGCCGCAAGGGCGGCTTGGCGCGCTGGTGCCTGGCCTAGGCCGGCACTGAGCACACAGCCCATAATCACTTCGTCGAGTTGATCGGGGTTTAAACCTGCACGCTCTACGGATGCGCGAATGGCAACAGCGCCGAGTTCAGTGGCTGGTACCGAAGATAGACTGCCCATCATGCCGCCCATGGGCGTGCGAGCTGCGGATAAAATTGCGATAGCTTGTGACATTGGAAACTCCATTTTATCAATAACGTAAAAGGACTTACTTAACCACGCGCAATGAGGGTTTTGTCTTGCCGGAACCTATATCAGTGACCGGTTTTGACGCGGGTTTATCGGAAGTGTTTTTGACCGCTTTAGGGCCTCGGGGTGGTGTGGGAGGCGGCATGTCGTCGTCAGTCTCTGGCTCAAAGACCATTCCCTGACCGTTTTCTTGGGTGTAGATACCCATGACTGCGCCCACTGGAAAATAGATTTCGATGGGCATACCACTGAATCGAGTCGATAGCTGAACAAACTCATGATTCATTTCAAAATGACTAACGGCACGGGGCGCTACGTTGAGCACTATCTGGCCGTCGGTGACAAAATCCTGGGGTACTTCTACACCAGGATAATGTGCATTGACCACAATATAAGGGGTGCAATCGTTGTCCACTATCCAGTCAAAGAAAGCTCTTAACAGGTATGGCCTATTTGATCGCATCTTCATATTAGCCGCGAATCTCGCGCTCGAGGTCAGTTAGGCTCTCTTCGAAGGAAGGACGAGCAAACAAACGATCCATATAATCAAGTAGAGGCTTAACCTGGCGGTTACTCGGCAACTCGATACCCAGCTGGGGCAAACGCCAAAGCATAGGGGCCAAACAGCAATCAACCAGAGTAAACTCTTCGTTCATGAAGTAATTCATGTCGGTAAAGATGCTGGCAATGCTAATGAGTGACTCGCGGAATTCTTTGCGGGCGGCTTCAGCTTTTTTGCTGTCTGGGCTAGCAACGATCACATCAATCAAACCACACCAGTCACGTTCAACACGGTAAATCCACAGACGGCTCTGGGCACGGGCTACTGGATAAACAGGTAACAGTGGTGGATGTGGAAAACGTTCGTCTAGATATTCCATGACCACTTTGGATTCATAGAGAGCCAGATCACGGTCGACCAGAGTCGGCAGTGTTCCGTAGGGATTTGCTTCAAGAATTTCTTCAGTTACGCCGTTGGCTTCGATATCTTCGATATCAACAGTAACGCCTTTTTCCGCAAGTACGATACGTACTCTGTGGCTATACTGACAGGTAGGATCAGAAAACAATGTCATCGATGATCGTCGCACAACAACCTCACATTTGTAGAAGTAATTAAAAGGGCAGAACAGTTCTGCCCATTGTCGATAACCTCATGGCTATCATTTTCTAACCTAAGCCTAACTAAAAGGTATTAGTGAATACCTTTCCAGTACTCGCGATTCAATAGAACCGTAGGTACCAATAATAGTAGCAGAAACAATAGAACCTTCTTGCCGATTTCCTTACGCTGCTCAGCCATTGGCTCAGCGATGTAAGTCAAAAAGTTAACCAGGTCATAAACCGCAACATCATATTCTTCCGCAGACAGGGCGCCAGCTTTATTGATTTCGAAACGACCACAGGGATCATCCAGAATATCAGCACCGGTCATCAGGTCACGTTTAATACCGCCATTGCTCGCCATTACGGGACCAGGCATACATTCAGGCAGACCCTGTAAGTCTAAAAGCGCATGGGGCATGCCCACATCTTTAAAGACTTTGTTGTTCACACCCAGTGGACGTGAGGGGTCGGCATAGAAGTTTTTCAGGTAGGTATAAACCCATTCTGGTGAACGGGCTCTCGCCACTAGGGTCAGGTCTGGAGGCGTAGCACCAAACCACTCCTTAGCGCCATCAGCTGGCATGGCAATACTCATCAACTGGCCGATCTTCTGGCCAGTAAATACCATGTTGTCCATCATCATCTGGTTGGGGATACCAATATCATTGGCAACCCGCTCCCAGCGAGAATACTTGAACGAGTGACAACCCATGCAAAAATTAACCGCTAACTTGGCGCCGTTTTGCAGCGAGGCATCATTGCTAAGCTGTGCTTCAAAAGGATCACAGTCAATAGTACCGCAAGACTTACCGCTCTCTGCACCCACAGCTTTGATCGGCAAGATAACCAGAAGGGCGACTACCAATACTGCACCTAGGGTTCTCCAAAAGCCTATACCGCCATCCATGGTGATGCGGTCTGGCTCTGGCTTAGTGCTTTCCATTTTGGTCCAGAAGAAGATACCAATAAAGTAGCAAAAGTAGAGAACAGTACAGATCTGCGCGAGGAAAGTACGCTCAGGGGTCGGCGCTTTCACACCTAGGTAACCGAGAATAATAAACACTGCTGGCAACATCAAAATCGCGATACGGCTAACGATTCCCTTGTAGCGGATTGAGCGCACTGGGCTTCTATCCAACCAGGGCAGCACAAACAGAATCGCAATCGCCGCAGCCATAGTGATAAAGCCACCGAGCTTATCGGGAACGGCTCTCAACATTGAGTAGTAAGGCGTGAAGTACCAAACCGGTGCAATATGCTCAGGGGTCTTCAATGAGTTAGCAATTTCGAAGTTTGCATACTCGAGGAAGTAACCACCCATCTCTGGCATAAAGAACAGAATCGCACAGAACACAAACAGGAACACCACGATGGGCACCAGATCGTGAATCACAAAGTACGGGAAGAACGGAATACCATCAATTGGATTACCGTCTTTGTCTAAGTGCTTCTTAATGCTAACGCCATCTGGGTTGTTTGAACCCACATCGTGCAAGGCAATAATGTGCATCACAATCAATGCAATCAGGATGATCGGCAGCGCCACAACATGGAGTGACATAAAGCGATTCAGTGTAATACCTGAGATCAGGTAGTCACCACGAATCCACTGCACTATGTCTTCACCAACCACGGGGATTGCGCCAAATAGGCTAATAATCACCTGGGCACCCCAGTAAGACATCTGACCCCAAGGCAGTACATAACCCAGGAAGGCTTCTGCCATAAGGGCGACATAGATAGTCATACCAAAGATCCACACCAGCTCACGAGGCGCTTTATAAGAGCCGTACATCAGGCCGCGGAACATATGGAGATAGATCACCATAAAGAACGCAGAGGCGCCTGTACTGTGTGCGTAGCGTATAACCCAGCCGAGATCTACATCTCGCATGATGTACTCAACCGACGCGAACGCTTGCTCTGAAGAACCTTGATAGCTCATCAGCAACCAGATGCCCGTGATCAGCTGAATAACCAGAACCACCATCGACAGTACGCCGAAGTAGTACCAGAAGTTAAAGTTTTTAGGCGCGTAGTACTCCGCCATATGCCGATTCCACTCACGCTTGAGTGTTGGCATCCGCGAGTCTAGCCATGCGGCAAAACCTGTTTCATTGCTCATTACGCAACCTCCGAATCTATACCGATAATCACAACGTCATCCGACTCATACATATGGGGCGGAACTTCGAGGTTGGTCGGCGCTGGAACGCCAGCGAAAACACGACCTGATAAATCAAACTTGGAACCGTGACAGGGACAGAAGAATCCGCCCAACCAGGCGTCGCCACCTAGGTCTACGGCGCCAACATCTGGCCGATACATGGGTGCGCAACCGAGGTGCGTACAGAGTCCAACCAGAATTAAGTACTCTTCCTTACCGGCCAATGTGCGGGCATCGCCAGCGACATATCCGGGCTGCGTTGCACTTTCAGAGTCAGCATCCGCAAGAACGCCCTCACCGATTGAGCTAATCATGGCCAGTGACTCAGCGTCCCGGCGAACGATATAAACAGGCTTACCACGCCACTCAACAACAAGGCGAGCGCCGGTTTCAAGCTTGGAAATGTTTACTTTAACTGGGGCACCAGCAGCTTTCGCTTTTGCACTGGGCTGCCAAGAGGAAACAAAGGGTATCGCTGCGCCTACTACGCCAGCACCACCTACGACAGAGGTAGCACCAAGCAAAAATTTGCGGCGACTATGGTTGACACCGTCACTAGTCATGACGTTCTCCCTAAAACTTTAAAAATGGAATACAAAACACGCGGGGTCGCGCGTCAATAAAAAAGGCGCTGAAGGATAACGGAAAGCGGTTTTTTACGCAATAGCGCCAATGTTATGAAATAGGTTAAACGCTTGATTTTTAAGGCAAAAAAAAGACAAAAAAAAGCCCGACCAATCGGTCGGGCTTTTCTTTTAATGCGTCGATTAACGCTTGGAGAACTGTGGACGCTTACGCGCTTTGTGTAGACCCACTTTCTTACGCTCAACCTGACGTGCATCACGAGTCAAAAATCCTGCTTTACGCAGTGATGGACGTAAATTTTCGTCGTAGCTAACTAGCGCACGGGCAATACCGTGGCGAATCGCGCCGGCCTGACCAAAGTTACCGCCGCCAGCGACAGTAATATTCAGATCAAACTTCTCAACCATATCGACAACCTCGAATGGCTGGCGAATAATCATTCGCGCTACTTCTCTACCGAAGTAAACTTCAATAGCACGACTGTTAATAGTGATGTTGCCGCTTCCAGACTTCATGAAAACGCGGGCTGCTGATGTCTTTCGACGTCCAGTGCCATAAAATTGTGTATCTGCCATGGTCGCCGTTCCTTACAGTTCGAGTGTCTGAGGCTGCTGCGCAGTATGGGGATGATCCATACCAGCATAAACCTTGAGCTTTCTAAACATTTCCCGACCGAGAGGTCCGCGGGGCAACATTCCTTTTACTGCTGACTGGATAACACGCTCTGGCGCTTTATCGATCAACTTTTCAAAAGTGATGTCTTTAATGCCACCTGGGTAACCGGTGTGGGAATAATAAATTTTACCTTTGGCTTTATTGCCTGTTACACCGATCTTCTCGGCGTTAACAACGACAATGTAATCACCTGTGTCGACATGAGGCGTGTATTCCGGCTTGTGCTTACCGCGCAAACGGGTAGCAATTTCCACGGCTAAACGACCTAAGGTTTTACCCTCTGCGTCTACGACATACCAATCACGTTCTACTGTTTCTGCTTTAGCGCTAAATGTTTTCATCTTATCCTGCCTGGCTTTTGGGGGATCCCAAAAAAGGGTGCGAATTGTAATGACCACTGGGGCGTTGTGCAAGTGCTCTTTACTGTAAAGTTTAACTTTTTCACGGCCGATGCGCTCTGGCCAGATATTCATGGCTCTGCATCTCTAAAAGTCGGCTCTGAGTACGCTGAAATTCAAAGCCCAATCGGCCGCCAGAATACAACGTTGGCAGGGGCTCAGCGGCAGTGATAGCGAGTTTCACATTGCGATCGTAAAATTCATCCACCAAATTAATAAAGCGACGCGCCGCATCATCGTTAACACCCCCTAAAATGGGAATATTGCTGATTAGCACCCCATGAAATTCTCGGGCGATATCAATATAGTCGTTTTGGCTGCGCGGCCCTTCGCAAATTGCGGCGAATTCAAACCACACGATATCCTCGGCCAGCTTGATCACAGGAATTGGACGACCCTCCACTTCTAGGTCGACCCCCTGTTTTATTTCACCCTCTACGGGCACCAATCGATCGAAGATATCGCTAATCGCCTGATCGGCCGTTTTATCTATGGGCGAGTGATACAACTCAGCCTGTTCGAGGGCGCGCAAACGATGATCAATGCCCCCATCAACATTTAGCACAACACAGCGTTCGTTCAGCAGCGCAATGGCTGGCAGAAATCGCTGGCGCTGCAAGCCATTAAAATACAGATCGTTGGGAACAATATTGGAGGTTGCCACCAGGCAAACACCACGGGCGAACAACGCCTCAAGGAGCATACCCAGAATCATAGCGTCAGTAATATCACTAACAAAGAACTCATCGAAGCAGATAATGCAGGTTTCAGCGGCTATTTTGTCCGCCACTTTCTCGAGAGGATTGGCCTGGCCCTTAAGATGCTTTAAATCCTGATGAACGCGGCGCATAAAGCGGTGAAAATGCACACGCATCTTGCGTTCAAACGGCAGGCTCTCATAAAAATTATCCATAAGGTAGGTTTTACCGCGTCCCACGCCACCCCAAAAGTACAGGCCTATTTCAGGCTCCAGCTCCGGTTTATAGAATCTGCTGACTAGACCGCGCAGCAGACCGGCCTGAGTCGTGCTCTGACGGGCCACTAAACGCTCATAGAGCCCCTCTAAAGCATCCACAGCCGCTTCCTGGGCACTGTCTGCAACAAAGCCTTCGCGAGTCAAATCTTTGAGGTAACGTTGCTTGGGGGTCGTCATGGAATTCTAAACGGTTGTCGATAAGCGCGAACTTTAACCAGCAAATTAATTGGTTACAACCAAAACTCTCGGACGCCATCACTTAAAATCTACGTTATAATCATCAGTAAGCACTGAACAGAAAACTGCAGCTGATCGCATTCGCTGTTCACAAGCAATTAATAAGCACTTAAATAATAGGGGAAATAACGTTGGCTACACTGACCGTGGTACTTGTAGGGGCTGCATTCTTTTTAATCGGCGCCGCCATTGGCCATCTCTACTCGCGTAAAACCCAGGGGGGCGTTAGCTCCACAAGGGATCTCGAGAAGCAGTTAGAGATAAGCGAGAAAAAGCTTCAACGCTACCAGCAGGAAGTCACCGAACACTTTGTCACCGTGTCGCACCTGACCACCAATATGGCCCAGAGCTATCGCCATATTCATGAGCACCTAGCTACCAGCGCCATTCGCCTAGCCAGCCCCGAGGTTGGACGCCAGCTGCTTAAAGCCGGTGGTTCTGACCTGTCTATGCTCGATGCCGACGGCAACCCTCTCCTTAGCGCCGAAGATATTCAGCCCCCCAGAGATTACGCCCCCAAGGTACCGGGCGGCATTCTGAGTGAAGAATATGGTTTGGACGACAACGACCTCAGTAAAGACCATCCAGATGCGGCCAATGGCCCTAGCGACGCAGCGGATGATGAAAGTAACGATCCGACACTCAATGTCAGCTAAACGCGAATACAAAAAGTAACATTGGCAGACAGGGAGGTTTGCTATCAGCACAGCCGCCTTTTCGGCCTACCTAAACACCGCAGCAAGTCTGCTACTGCCAGGCTCCTGTGCGGCCTGTAAGGGTCATTTAATCCCCACCAATCAATGTCTGTGCGACGACTGCATCAATGAGCTGCCATGGCTCACCAACCAATGTAGTCGCTGCGCCCTGCCCCTGCTGGAGCATAGCCACAACAAACCTGTTATCTGCCCCGACTGCCAGAAAAAACCGCCACCGTTTCGGCGCTGTGTCGCGGCATTCCATTATCAGAATCCAGTGGATAAGCTAATAGCAGGGATCAAAACCAACCCCCATGCTCCTGAACTACTGCAACTATCGAGGCTGCTGGCAACCACCATCACTGACAGTTACCAGAACCTGGATATGCCCCAATTAATTATCCCCTTGCCACTCCATTGGCGAAAATTAACTCGCCGAGGATTTAACCAGAGTTATAGCATTGGGAAATTACTGTGCCAGCAATTACCCGGAACGGAGTTGCGCAATGATATTTGCTATCGCCGCACCCATTCCAAGCCTCAGCACCTGCAAAGCAAATCACAGCGACTGCGCCTGATGCGCAATGCCTTTGCGGTGAGCAATCGAGTGGATGGTCTAACAGTGGCTATCGTTGACGACGTGGTCACGACCAAGGCAACGGCTATGGCCGCGGCCTCCAGCCTCATAAAGGCAGGGGCAAAGTCGGTTGATATCTGGTGTATTGCAAGAACAGGCTGGCATATTGCCGCGCCCTGACTCAAAATGCGCGCTATGAATAATCCCAGTAATAATTCTCCAACCCTCAGTGACAGCGTTTGGCTGCATATTGTCCAGGAAGCCGAAGTCACGGCCAAAACTGAGCCTGCACTCGCCAGCTATCTGCAGAGCACGATATTAGATCATGGCGACATGGGTAGCGCACTGAGCTTCCATCTGTCTACAAAGCTGGCCAGCACAGCCACACCAGCAAAGATGCTCCGAGATATCATGGATGGGGTATTTGCTGATCCCAGCGTTATTGGCTGCGCGGCAAAAGATATTCAGGCAACCGTAGACCGTGATTCCGCCTGTGATCTCTACAGCACGCCCTTTCTCTACTTTAAAGGATTTCTGGCACTGCAGGCCTATCGTGTGGCCCATCGTTTGTGGCTGCAAGATCAGCGCTCACTGGCTCTGCTAATCCAATACCGCATCTCAATAAAGCTGGCCGTGGATATTCATCCGGCAGCTGTGATTGGCTGTGGACTGATGATTGACCATGCAACAGCTCTGGTGATTGGTGAAACCGCGGTGGTTGAAGACTGCGTGTCTATTATGCAGTCGGTTACTCTGGGTGGAACGGGTAAAGTTAGCGGTGACCGTCACCCCAAAATTCGCAAAGGCGTATTACTGGGGCCTGGCGCAAAAATACTGGGCAATATCGAAATTGGTGAAGGTGCCATGGTTGCCGCCTCCAGCGTGGTACTTAAGGCTGTTGAGCCCCATGCCATCGTGGCCGGCGTGCCCGCCAAAGTAGTCGGCCATATGGATATTGATGAACCCTCAAAAGCGATGAATCATTATTTTAAGTGCCCGTAGCGAAGAATGCCCGTAGCCAAGCGTTACGGTATGTAAAGCTTCCCTTTACTAAGAACGCGACCAACTAAACGGCATTACCTGATCAAGGGATTCAGCGCCCTGCAGCTGCATCAATAATCTATCTACTCCCAGAGCTACCCCAGCACAGGCTGGCAAACCGGCATCCAGTGCCGTCATCAGCTTCTCATCTACGGTTATTTCTGGCTTGCCATCGGCATGACGCTGCTCGCGATCCTTATCAAAACGTTGACGCTGTTCTCTAGCATCGGTCAACTCTCTATAGCCGTTGGCCAGTTCCATTCTATTAAAGAAGGCCTCAAATCTGCGACTAACAGACCGACCCTGAGCATCCAGATGTATCTGTGCCAAGGCAGCCTGACAGGCTGGATAATCGTAGATAAACACCAGACCATCCGGCAGCTGCGCCTCTACTTTGAGACTAAACAGTAAATCCAGACAGTTAGCGCGGCTTTCCTCAGCCCAGCTTTCCGAGCCCAGTTCCGCTGCCATTTTCTGCAAGGTTCCAAGCTCTGTACTCTGAGGGTCTATTCCAAAAACAGACTCAAAGCTGTCTGCATAGCTGACTTTGGTGACAGCAAGTGGTGCCTCTGAACGGGCATTGGCAATCTGACTAATCAGCTCAGCCACCTCATCCATTAGCTGATGCTCATCCCAGCCACAGCGGTACCATTCGAGCATGGTGAATTCTGGATTATGACGACGCCCTATCTCGGCATCACGGAAGGCTTTGCCCAGGCAAAAAATATCACCAGAGCCTGCTGCAAGCAGCCGCTTCATAAAGTATTCAGGAGACGTTTGTAAGTAAGCACTATTCCCAGAAACCACGGCTTTAATGCTTTCTATATTGCTATCTGTCACAGTTGAGCGCCCCAGAACAGGGACATCGACCTCAGGCACCTGACGCTGCTGAAAGAAACTACGCAGACTTTGCAGAAGCTCGCTGCGAGCACGCAACAAGCTATTATTTATGCCAGGCTGCCAGTTATCAGCCACTATTCTTTGACGCGACCCTGATATTCACCGGTACGTGTATCTACCTTAATCACATCACCCTCATCCAAAAACAACGGCACCTTAACCACAGCACCGGTGACCAGCTTGGCCGGCTTACTGCCACCCTGTGCCGTATCACCGCGCAGACCTGGGTCTGTTTCAACAATGGCGAGATCCACATGATTAGGCGGCACCACAGACAGCGGAGAGCCGTTGTACAGAGTTACCACACAGACATCCTGCTCTCGCAACCACTTAATGGCTTCACCAACAGCTTGCTCAGTGGCCTGATGCTGTTCGAAGGTGTCGGGTTCCATAAAGTACCAAAAGTCACCGTCTTCGTAGAGATACTGCATATCCATATCGACTACGTCAGCCCCCTCTAAGGACTCACCCGATTTAAAGGTTTTCTCAAGTACTCGACCGGTCTTCAGATTGCGCAATTTAACGCGACTAAACGCCTGACCCTTGCCCGGTTTAACCAGCTCATTCTCTAGGATCGAACAGGGATCCCCGTCGAGCATAAGTTTTAATCCGGAGCGAAATTCATTGGTAGAGTAATTGGCCATTGCTGTCTGTTCTCGAAAATTATGAAGGCGCCATGATACCCGAAGTCACGACCGTTTTGACCAGTTTTGAGCGCTGGTCGACTATTTACCGGCAAGCAAAAAATAAAGCACGGCTGAATCAGCTAATGCCTCGCAAAATCTTGACTACAATATAGATTACGAGAGGTGGGTTACAAGAGCCGGATTACCGGAAATAGCCAGCAAGACCACCGTTTCTACGTTGAATATCAACAAGCAATTATCAAAGGACTGTTAAAAGCACATTTATGGGTTTGGTCAAGGACAAACATCTTTCCGTACTACTGGAAAAAATCAATCCAACTGCGGAGCCAACAGCGTCCGTCAGCAATGCAACATCTGCCGAAAATGGACTAAACGTCGACAGCAGTAGCAGCGCCCAACTATGGATTACCCAGCTAAAGGCAGTCAGCACTGTCCAAAAATCCGTCGAACTCTACAAATCTTTACCGCAAATTATCAGTCTGGATATTGACCCTAATAGCAAGTTCACTATCCTCGAAATTCTCTACCCAGAAGTGACCCATTGCACAGCACAGCTACTGAGCAACCAGCTCAGCCAGGACACAGCCAAAGCCGTATCCTTAGGACAGGCACTAAGCCGCTACACCTACCAGGGTTACAAATCTCTGGCTCACCAGTTTAGTCAACAACTCGACCTTCCCGAACCCAAACAAGAAAAGGGACAAAAGCAAGACCTGCAGATTACCCAGCAACTCGGCCAATGCCTATTTCGCAGTTGCCAGCTTCTCGCTCAGAATCAATTTGATAGTCTCAGCCATTACCTCGCCAGACCCAGTAATTTTTGGCGTGACCTACACACTTTATACGCAGTCGCCTGTAAGCTGAACATTGAGCATAATGATTTCAGTGACAACAATGAGGCTTCACATTCAATTCATAGTATTTACGTAAAACTGCTCCTAATTAACTGCACCAGACCCAATCACTTTTCAAATTATGAATTGAAGTTTGTCTTTAATGAGTTGGACTTCTGGTCTTCTCTGGCAGAGTTAGAACGGGGTTCCACAGGGGGTCTATTTGTTATCGACGCAGCCAGCAACATGGGCCCTATCTATGCAGAAGGTGCCAACCCCAGTCCGAACAATCTTATTTTAGATACCTTTAATCTGGTGAAATTTTTAAACAGTAGTCTCACTGAACGCGCCAATCACAATGTTTTTTCAGACCGCATTTCTCGACGTGTTATCAAGGACTTAGCCCGCCAGTGGGGACAAAAAATACTTCGCCAAGAAACCCACATTAAAGATCGCGCCAGAGTAAATATTGCCTGCGGCATTACATCTGCACTGTGCATGCTGTCTAAAACAGATTCCTTCGCAACCTTTCTGAAGCTCTGCGGGGAATCCCCATCGGCACAGCCGGCAGAGAGTTACACCACAATCAGCAACGACATTTGGAACACTGGCCCAGCCAATATTAGCCTGCATCAACCGCACCCCTCTGACCCCGTTATCTATGCCGCCATGCAGCGGCGACAGGCGAAACTTAAATTAGTGAGTGGGCTTAGAGTCAACACCAGCCTTAACGGTGCCTGCATTGAACTCGTAGAGGAACAGACTGAGATGCAGCCCGGCAAGCCTATTGCCTTGCGCGCCAAAGGCACTCAGCGCTGGTCAGCGGGGATTATCCGCTGGAAGCAGATCACACCGTCCCTGAGCACATTATGTGGAGTTCAGTTTCCCACTAAGCACTGTATTCCTGCCGCCATTCGCGGGTTTAGGCGAGCACAAAATTCTGACCGACAATTTATGCAGGCTATTATTTTTAGCCGTCAAAAAGACCTCAGTGAACAGACCTCATTGATTTGCCCACCCCTGCGTTATACCAAGGGTGCCAAAATTCAGCTCCTCACCATCAACAATCAATACACCGCAGTTTTACTTGAAGAAATTGAAACTACCGAGCATCTCTCTCATTTTAAAATAGCGATTTATTAATTATGTTTTCTCAGGATCCACTGAATATATTGATCGTCGAAAAATCCCATGACGAAGCCAATCGATACAGTAGTATTTTGCGCAGCGCTGACTATCAGGTAGATGCCAAACTTGCAGGCAATGAAGAAGAGCTGCAAAAGTATCTGTCCATGCGCAACTGGGATTTATTAATTGCGCCCATGAATTACGGGAACCTCCCCGTGCAAAATATTTTTCAGCGCATCCGTCGCAGTGAGCGCGATATTCCAGTAATTTTAATTAACCCTGAATATGACCCTATCAAGCTTATTGAGGGTCTTCGTCTGGGCGCTCAGGATGTAGTGGTCGAAGATCAAGACCAGCATCTCATCAAGGTAGTGGCGCGCTCATTGGCAGGTGTTTACGAGCGTCGCCAATGCCGTGAATGGGAACGCAAGCTATCTCTGGCCGAAAAACGCGCCCAGTACCTAATGGATATTGCCCGTTTCCCCATTGCCGTTGTTCAGGAAGGCACCTACGTCTATGCCAATGAAGCCTGCGCCGCGGTTTTTGGGTTTGCCGAACCCGATGAAATGCTATGCCTGCCTATCATTGATAATATCGCCGTCAGCGATCGAGAAAAGTTAAAAGCCTATATGGTCCCACTCGAGGCTAAAGACGAAATTATCCCCTTCGAAGCCGTGGTCAAAACCGTCGATATTGACGGCGCTGAGCTCAGTGCCTTTTTGGAAATCGGCCAGATTCAGTACGAGGGCGAACCCGCCCTGCAATTTACAATTAACAAAGACAAGCTGTTCGATGCCCATATAGAGAAAACCGAAGAATCCTCGGCCACTGAATACAGCGCTATTCAGCCTCAGCTGGTTTACGAGCTTATTAGCCGGGCAATCAGTAAGTCGGTGCAGACAGGACAGGACAGTATTTTACTTAATATTCAGATGGACCGATTTAACCAGCTTAAGGAAGATCTTGGTATTGCCAAAGCCGAAAAAATTGCCCATTCACTGGTCACCTATGTGGTTGATATCTTTAGCCATAATGTTGACTGCGGCCGTTTGACCGAAAATTCATTTATTGTCACTTTGGCTGAAACCACCGAAGAGCAGGCACTGGGAATTGCTACTGATATTGCCCAAAAAATCAGTCAGGAACTCTTCGATATCGATGATGAAACCTTCTCTTTGACCATAACCATCGGCGGTACCTTACTCAATGAGAACGTACCTTCGGTTGAGCGGGCACTGGCGCGCAGTCAGGAAGTGGTAGATGACCTGCGTGACGAGCAGGGTATTGGTAATGGCTCCAAATTCTATATGCCAGACATTCATTCTAATGAGGTTTCAGACAATGAAGCCGTCATCATTACCGCCAAGCGGCTACTCGCGGAAGAGCTTTTCTCAATCCGCTATCAGCCCATTGTTGCGCTCACTAGTGGTGGCAGCGGCAAGGAATACTACGAGGTGATTCTCGGGGTAAACAAGGCAGTACCTGCCAATGAAATTCCCACGGATTTTATCAATGATCTGTTTAAGTCAGAGATTGCCTCAGATGTAGATCGCTGGGTAATCAATAAGGCTCTGGCCTCTCTTTCTGAAAAGCTAAAGGTCAATCCAGAGACCCAGCTGTTTATTAATATCAGTACCCAGTCTTTTTCCGATGAGACTTTTTTACCCTGGCTTAAAGGGGCCCTTGAAAAAACCAAGCTACCCGCCAACGCATTGATTTTTCAGTTCCGGGAAATCGATGCCGTACGTCATTTAAATCAGGCCGCGGCTATTTCGGATCAGATGAAAAAGGTTGATGGGCAAATTAGTATTGCTAACTTTGGTCTGGCCATTAACCCCCTTAAAACATTGGAGCGGGTGGCGGTAGATTTTGTGAAGATTGACCGCCTGATTGTCGAGAAGCTTGATCAGAGCGACAATGGCAAAGCGCAGTTCCAAACATTGATGGGTGGTATGACGGGCACTGGCGTGGATGTGATTGTGCCGTTTGTTGAGAAAGCCAATATCTTGCCGATTCTATGGCAGCAAGGTGTTCAGTATATTCAGGGGCACTATGTTAAAAAGCCCGCATTTGAAATGGATTATGACTTTTCTGAAGGGTCTTGATTGGATACCGAACAGGCCTTTGTTCTTCGCTAAAAGCCGCGGCTCATGCCTAATTTAATCACCAAGGCTAATAGTATCTTTGTCGGAATAACCCAGCAAATATAAAATGCCATCCAGACCTACATTTGAGATCGACTGTTTAGCCGAAGCTTTCACCAGAGGCTTGGCCCTAAAAGCAATGCCCAATCCAGCAATTGCCAGCATGGGTAAATCATTGGCCCCGTCGCCCACGGCAATTACCTGCTCCAAGCGCAACCCTTCTTTGGCTGCAATCTCACGGAGTAATTCTGCCTTGCGCTGGCCGTCAATAATCTCGCCGTTAACGCGACCGGTCACTACACCATTCTCAATATCCAGCTCATTGGCGTACACATAGTCGACGCCTAAAATACCCTGAAGATAACGCCCGAAAAAGGTGAAACCGCCAGAGACAATGGCGGTTTTATATCCCAGCTGCTTAAGGGTTTTAATAAGATGCTCAGCCCCTTCGTTGAGTCGCAATCTGGCGGCCACAGTCGCCAAAACATCCTCACTCAACCCTTCAAGTAATGCCATGCGCTGGGTAAAGCTCTCTTTGAAATCTATCTCACCCTGCATGGCTGCCTCGGTAATCGCGGCAACCTGCTCACCCACCCCCGCCTCTATGGCCAGCTCATCGATGACTTCGGCGTCAATCAACGTGGAGTCCATATCGAATACCACGAGCTGTCGAATGCGACGGAAAATATTATCTTCCTGATAGGCGATATCAATATTATGCTCACCCGCTAACTCCAGCAGGGAATTACGCAAACTGGTAGCGTCGTGAGCCTGACCACGGGCAGAAAATTCAATGCAGGCTCGGCCTAGCTGGTCACTTTCGTCGAGCTTTACACGGCCAGAAAGGCGGACTATTTTATCGATATTCAGTCCCTGTTCACTGGCAACCTTGGTAACTGCCGCCAAATGACAGGCATCAATCTTGCGGGCCAACAGAGTCACTATATGGCGAGGTTTGCCCTGCTGCTCTACCCAATTCTGGTAGGCGTCTTCGGTGATCGGTAAAAAGCGCCCCACCATATCGAGCTTATCAAGGCTAGCGAGCACGCCATCGGTCACGTCGCTGGTCTGTTCGCTGCGGGGAACGGCGGCAAGAATGCCCAGATTAAGTTGATTGTGAATAACGGCCTGGCCAACATCCAAAACAGTGACATCGTAGCGGGCCAATACATCGGTGACAGCACTAGTCACGCCCGGTTTATCCTGCCCTGACACGTTGATAAGTAAAATATCTTTCACAGATTGCCGCCGCCGTTATTTTTGAGGTCGCCATTATAGTAAAGTTGTGGGAATAGGATAGAATGCGCGGCAAATTAAATTCAATTAAGTTCAGGGAGCACAGGATGCATCGTCAATATTCGATGGCTAAAAAATTACCTGCAATCGTGCTCTGCGCCAATTTAGTACTTGGATTATTCAGCTGGATTGTTCTGTCTACCCAAACCTCCAGCCTTGCCAATCATGCTGTTGCCGACAAGAGCCGAACCTCCATTGGCCAGCTAGTGGAACTGATTCGCACCCCCTTATTTAATGATGACACCATCAGTATTCAGGTTGCTCTGCGCAGCGCGACAGAGGATCCGGCCATATACAGCGCCAGTTTCTACAATGTAAGCAATGAGCTAGTAACCCAGAGTAAACAGCCGGGTGATACGCCAGAGAACATGGAAACCGTCAGCGCCCCGGTCGAGCTTCAGAACACCCAGGCGGGAACTGTTTATATTGAAGTTAATAGCCGGCCAATCTACAGCCAGTATCGCAATGTATTTTTGAGTTGGTTGCTGCTGTGGTTACTGTTTGCTGGCGGCACTACCTATGCCAGCGTTAAGTTTGCCGAACAGTTTGCCCGCCGCCTACGCATTTTGACTAACCGCTTGCCGGGTAGTGCCGAGTCGATCGTAGATGAAATTAGTGCCCTAGAGGCCCGCATCCAGCCGCTGTTATCCACAGGCAGTCAGACTGACGAACATATTGCCAGCGGCTATTTCTATTCTATGGTTACCGCGACCATCAAGAACCGCCAACGGCTTAATAAGCAGCTCAACCGCGAAAATCTTGAGCTGCTATTCGAAAAAATTGATTACTGTACCTCGCGAGCACTAGAGCTCTATGGAGGCCAACGAATAGAAGGTTCAGACGGTAGCATCTGTTTCTATATTCGCTCAACCCAAAGCTCTAAGCAGCACCTGTTGGTCTGCCTAATGGCGGTGTACTCCCTGCAACAGTTACTCGAACGGCTAGGCGCTAAACTGGGCGTGGATCTAGACATTAACTGGACCCTGTGCAGCGATAACCTACCTACATTACCCCTATTCCGGCATCACGAAGGAATAGCGGCACTTAAGCGAAGCTCGGCTGAACTTGCGGATAGACTTGAGGAAGGGGTGATTGCGATCTATTGTACGGAATACAATATTGAAGAACTTTCATCGATAGCGCGCTTTCAAGCTGATGAAAATAACTGCTTTGTTTTGCAGGGTTTTCCAGAAGGGCGCCAGAAGCTGTTAGAAACACAGATTTTGCACCTCGCCGGCGTCTGTTTATAAGCTCCCTGATTATAGCCCCCTGAGTTAAAGCGGCTTAGGTGTCCTCCGGATCTTCCAGACTGAGATGCGAGGTGTCTATATCCAATGACGCGACCTCACACTGCTCCTCGGCATTAAGAACATAGGCCCCCGTTGGCTCTGCAACCATTCCGGCAAGCGCAGCCAGTTTCTCCGGATCTAGGGCAGGTGTCGACGCCTCATCAGACTCGCTTTCCTGTTCAGGCAGCACATTGGCACCCAGTGGCGCCATCGATAGAACCTGAGGTTTCACAACACAGGCAATCACCTCTGCGATGGCACCGGCATGCTCCATCGCACAAAGAATTTTATCCGCACTGGTGATATCTGTATTGCGCTTTAGATAGGGGGTTTGACCTGAAAAAAGCCGCTCTAGCTTAGCCTCATCCAATTTGAATATTGCACCGACTCGCTGCTTTACCTGTTCGATATTCTGACCCGCCTGAATTTCACCGCGAAACAAAACATCAAACAACTCAGGGTCTAACTCTGCGTCTAACTCTAGTTCGGATTCTGACATGCGCTTTACGCCTCCTGACTGGCAATGTTCTCTAAGTATTGGAACAGATTCTCAGGAAATACAAATTTTGCAGGCAAATAACAGTAACTCAGTCACATCTTTGGGGCTGAAGTTGAGGGAAATCTATGTAATCAGGCTTGGGAATCTTGCTCCAGATGCTGATCCATCTCCAATGCTGGGGCTTTCTCACTGGGACGACCAACTATTTTTGCCGGCACCCCTGCCACAGTGACATGGGCAGGCACATCGTCAAGCACCAGGCTGCCTGCACCTATTTTGACCCCATCCCCGACAGAGATATTACCGAGAATTTTAGAGCCCGCACTGATCATGACGCCATTACCAATATGGGGATGGCGACTGCCACCTTTACAGCCGCTGCCACCCAGCGTTACCGAGTGGAGAATAGAGACATCATTACCAATAATCGCAGTTTCGCCAATCACCAGACCCGTGGCATGATCAATCATAATACCCGAGCCCATCTGTGCCCCTGGATGAATATCTACAGCGAAGGTTTCAGAAATTTGGTTTTGAAAAAACAGCGCCAGTGCACGGCGATCCTGCAGCCATAACCAGTGGGAAATTCGCTGCAACTGCAGTGCCTGAAAGCCTTTGTAATAAAGAATTGGGGTTAGATGGCGATCACAGGCGGCATCCCGCTCAAAAGACGCCTTGATATCGAGACGAATACTTTCCCCTATAGATGCATCTGCCTGTAAAGCTTCTGCAATCACCTGAGATATAGTCTCTGTAGGCAATGCTGGGCTGGCCAGCTGTTCCGCCAGATTATAGCTCAGCGCTTTGTCTAGGCTGGGATGATTAAGAATCGACCTCTGGAAAAAATGCTCGAGCACAGGCTCTTCGACCGCCGCTTGCTGTGCCTCGCTAACAATAATGTCCCAGATTGGGTCAGTATTTTTCATTCTGTGTCATTCCTGTAAAACCATTGAGCCCAAAAAAACCCGATTAAACCTGAACAAAGCGCCGAACAATCTCATCGAGATTCTCCAACACCACATCTAATAATAATAATTCGCTGCCGACAAGCCGCTCGGCAATCACATCGGCACTGTGCTCTCTGGCATAGATATCGGCAATAGGCGCATAGCTCAGATGCCAGCGCTCTGGAGCAACTCCACCCTTATCCGCGGCATAGGGGCGAAAGAACCCGAGGGAGTCTCCATCAATAGAACTATCCAGCCAATCATGCATAGGGGCAAAAATCCCAGCACCCTCAACTTCTTCCGGCGTCAGCTGTATCTGATAGCCCTCAGGCATCGCCGCCGCATCATAGACATCAAAGTCAGTTCCCCAATGATGGCGCGATGCACCCGGAAGCGCCGACCAACGCAGTACTGCCTGTATCTGATCCCAGGGGCTCAGCGCCTCAAGCACAATGGGATTACCCGCCTTATCAACCACTGGGCGCAATCCTGATAGCTTGCCATTCCAAATATGTAACTGGCGTTCAAAGGGGCGAAAGCCACTGCAGATTTGTAGGTCAAAGCCCTGCTCTGCGGCCTGAGTCTGGAGCGCAACAAACGGCTCCATAACCTGAGCGTGGATCATAATGGGCTGGGCAGGATTCAGCCGGCGCAGATGGCGCTCAGTGGAACCCGTTAAAATATCATGATCAGCCATATCAACAATGCCTTTGAATAGGTGCAGAGTCTGTTGTGTGAATGGCCAGAAGTAAAGCGACGGTTAAAAAAAGCCCTGCTAAAAACCCCTACTAAAAAGCTCTAATAAAAAAGCTCTGCTAAATATTCCGACTAAGGAGCCGCTAATTAACGTGCCAGACATTAAAGTCCGGAGAGATTAACCACTCCAGTGCGATTCAACAGGATTGGTATAAACCGATTGCCCTCATGGAGCTTTACCTCTAGTTGGTATTCAACCGCATGGGCATTGGACTTCATTAATTTATGAAACAGCGAGGCACCGCCGATAAGATCTCCCGTGCAATGGGCTTTAAATGTTGACTGACCCAGAGCGGGCACTATAAAGGGCTTTTCAATCACCCCCGCTGCCACACGGCTATTTTGCAAGTAGAGCCGAAACGAGCCTCCCTCAATATCCATCTCTAAGTTATTGGGGTTAATCAGCGCCATGGTAACGCTAAAGCGCGGCGCCAAACCCTGAGGCGGCAATAGCGCCAGGTCAGACAGCAGCACATCTGGCGCCTGCTGCTTTAAGCTAGCACAGCCCGAGGTCATCAATATAAGTAATAAAACATAACCAGAGATAGCCTTACTCTGTAATAATCTGCTCATTCCTTGATCCCTTTTTATTTTGTTAGTACTAACAATTGCCGTCCTGGCTTAAACAAAGTTACTCTATCAATATAGTTGAAATTTTTTTTGTTGCCCGCATCTATAAGGCCGAGACGAACAACAACCCCAACCTGGAGAACGCTTTGTATAGAATTGGTTTATTCCTCGCGACTAACTTGGCGATTATTGTTATTGCCAGTATTTCCCTGAGACTACTAGGGGTTGAGAGTATTCTTGCCGACAATGGCATGGACCTCGATCTAAAAGCACTGCTGATATTCTGTGCTGTATTTGGTTTTGCCGGCTCGCTGATATCCCTGCTGCTATCGAAATTTATGGCCAAAATGTCGAGTCGTACACAGATTATTAAAATACCTCAGAACGCCCAAGAACGCTGGCTGCTGACAACGGTCGCAGAGCTCGCCAAAAAAGCCAATATAGGTATGCCTGAGGTGGGTATTTTCCCCGCGCAACAGTCAAATGCCTTTGCCACAGGCTGGAACAAAAACAACGCACTAGTTGCAGTTAGTGCAGGCCTTCTGGAGCGATTTAGTAAAGACGAAGCCAAGGCAGTATTGGCCCATGAGATTGGCCATGTTGCCAATGGCGACATGATTACCCTGGCTCTGGTGCAGGGCGTGGTTAATACCTTTGTTATGTTCGCTGCGCGCGTGATTGGCTTCTTTGTTGACCGTGTGGTGCTCAAAAATCAGCGCGGCCTTGGCCTCGGCTATTGGATAACCACCATCATCGCTGAGATCTGTCTCGGTATTCTGGCCTCAACCATTGTTATGTGGTTTTCTCGACAGCGTGAATTTCGCGCTGACAAAGCTGGAGCGCAACTCGCTGGCCGCACAGCCATGATTGGTGCGCTACAAAAACTGCAGGCGGAAACTCAGGCCCAGGTGCCTAGCCAGATGCCCGACACCATGACTGCCTTCGGTATATCCAGCGGCTGGAAGCGCAAGAGATCAAGATTATTTATGACTCACCCTCCTTTAGAAGAGCGCATTGAGGCCCTTAAGTATGGATAAGCTAGACCGAGAAATTCCCCTGTGCAATCTTGAGGACCTTGAAGAGCAGCAGGCCATTGAATTAACCATTGATGATCGACGCCTATTTGCTATTCGCCATGACAACCAGCTGCATGCCTATTGGAATATCTGTCCCCATCTGGGTGTCCCACTAAATTGGGCTCCGGATAAGTTTCTTGATCTCGACAACGCACTGATTCAATGCTCGTCCCATGGCGCGCTATTCCATATCGACAGTGGCGAGTGCATTGCCGGGCCCTGCAACGGGCAGCGCTTGCAGTCCGTGATACTGCGCACTGCCGAAAAAGACTACTTTGTGGCCGCGGATCAGCCGCTACCCGCAGCTCCCTTAAACCTTAGAGAACAGGCATTGGCCGATCTTGAAGACAGCTAACAGGACCCTGCAGGCGGATTTCTTCCGGGGTTAATGTTGCCCGCCAGGCGATAACCTCGACCCCTGCGGCGATGGCCTGGGCCATGGTCGCAGCATAGACTGCATCTATATCAGCAGCGACTTCTACCCGTTCAACGCCACTGAGCTGCACACAAAAAAACAGTACTGCGCGATGCCCTGCCGCAACCATGGCCATTAACTCTCGCAAGTGCTTAGTGCCGCGGCTGGTCACAGAATCAGGGAACATTGCTAGCCCCTCGCCCATATCCAGAGTGACATTTTTAACCTCGACATAGCAGAGCCCCTGATCGGAGTCATCGGTACCCAACAGCAAATCAATGCGACTTTTTTCCTCCCCGTAACGCACCTCGGTGCGCAGCTGGTCATAGCCCTGCAACTGGGGAACTAGGCCAGCCTCTATTACTTCACGAGCCAGATGGTTGGGTCTTGAGGTATTAACCCCCGCTAGGGCCCCATGACTGGTTGTAACAATTTCCAGGGTACCGGGCAGTTTGCGTTTGGGATTGTCGGACAATGAGTACCAGCAGGGAGAGCCCTCCACCAGGCAGTGCTTCATGGATCCAGTATTGGGGCAGTGAAGAGTAAGAAGATTACCCTGCTGATCAAGGACATCAGCAAAAAACCGCTTGTAACGTTTAACAAAGGTGGCGGGAAAGAATGCTGGGGTGTTTTTCATCGGTGCAGTGGACCCTAGTAATAACCTGTAATGGATTCATGTAACACTATAAATATTTGTGTCTGGGGAAATTCTACAACAATGGTCTACTATTAGTTGGCTGATTATTGAAAATTTGACCCCCTGTAATAGAAATTTTATAGGACTGAAATGGAAGTTTTCCTTGATATATTGGTCGAATATCTCTATAACGGCCAGTCCCGTTTTTTAGCTCAACATCAACAACGGATTTGATGAATGCCAACAACAAAAGAAAAATCAGTAAAAAAGTCAGCAGCCAAGTCTAAAACGGCAGCTAATGCGTCTTCAGTGACTCTTCACGGTCTTGCTCCCTATGTGGAAAAAAAGAACGAAGAGTACATGAATGAGCAACAGCGTGAGCACTTCAAGCAGATTCTTAAAGCTTGGCGTCACGAGCTTATGGAGGAGGTTGACCGTACGGTTACTCATATGAAAGATGAGGCAGCCAATTTCCCAGATCCCGCTGATCGTGCCACTCAAGAAGAAGAGTTTAGCCTTGAACTGCGAACCCGTGATCGCGAGCGTAAGCTTATTAAGAAAATTGATAAGACTCTGTTGCGCGTGGAAGAAGACGACTACGGCTTTTGCGACCAATGTGGTGTTGATATCGGCATCCGCAGACTCGAAGCTCGTCCCACTGCAAATCTCTGTGTGGATTGCAAAACTCTTGATGAAATCAAGGAAAAACAGATTACCGGCGGCTAGTACCAGCCGCTTGGATGCCTGTGCAAATTGCTGCACAGGCTATTCTGCTTCTTATTTATGTCAGCCTTAAGCCGTATTGGGCGCTTCGCGCCCTCCCCGACAGGCCCCCTTCATTTTGGTTCTCTGGTCAGTGCTCTCGCAAGCTATTTAGATATTAGGCAGCACGGTGGCCGCTGGTTAGTGCGCATCGAAGATATAGACCCCCCCAGAGAAATATCAGGCGCCAGCGCGACTATATTGCAGCAGCTGCAAGCCCATGGCCTGCACTGGGATGGCAATGTGCTCTACCAGAGCGAGCGCCTTCCCAGCTACCTTGAAGCCCTTGACCAACTCAAACAAAAAGACCTTATCTATTACTGCCAATGTAATCGCCCGCGCATGCAGCGGTTGGGTGGTATTTATGACAGCCAGTGCCGCTACTTACAGCTCACCGCCAAAGACCACGCCATAAGACTTAATGTTGGCGATAGGGTCCCAACTAAAGGTGGAATTGAAGGTGAAATAGAAAGAGAAGACGCAGCGTACCTAAGTTTTACCGACCAGATTTTGGGCCATTACCAGCAATGTTTGCGGGCCGAGGTGGGAGACTTTGTTTTGCGTCGACGAGACGGCTTATTTTCCTATCAACTCGCCGTGGTGGTCGATGACCAGTATCAGGGTATCACCCATATTATGCGCGGTTCAGATTTACTGGATTCGACCCCGCGACAGATCTACCTCCAGCAGTGCCTTGGTTACTCCCAGCCTGAATATGCGCACCTGCCTGTGGCCATTAACCCAGACGGGCAAAAGCTTAGCAAGCAGAACCATGCGGCAGCATTGGTGCCCGGCGATGAAGCACACAATCTTTTTACGGCACTGGTTTGGCTTCAACAAGAACCGCCCGCGGCGCTGGCCAAGCAGTCCATCACCGAGATACTCGACTGGGGCATCAAACACTGGTCCCTGGCAAAAATACCCGGCACTCTGGAAATGGCTGCACCGCAAGAGTTCTAAAATAACCTGGGGGTCGGCCCTGAGAAGGGTTTGCTTTGCGCTCCCGGCTTGCATACCATCGACAGCCCGTTTACCAACGATGAACCTATAAGCTAACCCATGCTCAATTATCGACTTGTCGCCACCCTTCTACTGCTCTGCACCGTGGTTTTCCCACTGGCAGCTCAGTGGGCCATTGAACCAGATGGCAGCTGGTTTAGGCCTTTTGTGGTCTGGGCTATGGTGGTCTACGCATCCTATATCGTGCAGCGGGGCAGGAGATTCGATGAATCTTGAGATCGCACTATCCACCGCCTGTATGCTGGCCCTTGCAGGACTAATTACGCGCTTTCTGGCGCTGCGGAGTAGTGGCGACAACCATCTGGTACTGGTGCTGGCGTTATTTTCTGGCACCGGCGTGCTTCTGGCCATGGGCTCCATCGAAATGGCGGGCCGTTACGGCTACAGTATTATTTTGGCGCTGATTGGCTTTACCCTTATTTTTATTTTTTCCCCCTTAATATTTTTCCCAATTCGCCGGCTCAGTCAGATTATTCGCTTTGCAACACCAGTGGACTTTTTAACCTACCGCTATCGTGGGAAAAGTGTGGCTGTGGCGGCCTGCGTCAGTTTGATTTTTATCGCAATCCCCCTAATCTTGGCCCAACTATTAGCCATTGATTCCGTTGTTCGCTTTCTGTTTGGTCAGACTATTTACAGCCTGCCACTGCTAGCCATGATTGTTATCTACCTCAACCGGCGCTCTATTTTGATTGGCGTGGTCAATCACCTAAGCTGGTTTATGGCCGCAGCCGGGTTACTGCTAATACCGGCCCTGGGGCTTGCGGCCTGGAGTTCGATTCAGTCGGTGTTCGGCAGTGTCGGTGAGATGAATACCTGGGTCGTAGATAGCGGTCAGCGCTTTGTTGTGCAGCGGATGGATTCCTCCTACAGCCTGTTTACCATCTTTTTAGCCGCCAGCTTTGCCCTGCCTATCAACTTCAGTATTCTGGTCTCAGAAAATATTTCTGATCGCCAGGCAAGTACTACCGCCTGGGCCTACCCTCTGCTGATACTGCTGGCCTGTATTCCTGTTTTTCCACTGCTGTGGAGCGGTATCGCGGTGCAGTCTTCGTCGCCATTGCAGGAGTATTTATTCGCCCTGCCAGCACTCACCCAACATCCTGTGATTGCAGGCTTGGGTGCCGCCAGTATTATTTTGCTGGCGATTGCACTGATTTGCAGCCTGACCCTAACCATATCCAAGATCACATTGAACAGTTTTGTACTGCCGAACAAAGATCTACAGCAACAGCCCGGGCTTTCCGAGTGGATTAATAGACGTCAGATGATTATCGCCGCAACGCTATTGATTGCCTGCTTATTACTAAGCCTGGTGGTCAAGGGTCGCAGCATTACCGATTTCTATCTAGTCGGTCTCTCTGGGTTGGCCCAGCTAACCCCAGGAATGCTGGCCGTTATCTATATTCCCAAGGCTAATCGTCTCGGCTTTATTGTCGGCTTAAGCGCCGGCATGCTGGTATGGCTGGTAACCCTAGCCCTGCCCCTGCTGTTTGGAGACTGGAACCTAACGGTGCCCTGGGTTAATAACACTGTGACCTTTGGCATGCAGAACTGGAATATCTGGGCCATTGAAGCCCTGCTCTTGAATGTCACCCTGAGCAGTATTTTTTCCCTGTACGGCAAGATGGACGAAAAAGAAAAATACTATGCCGCGGTTTGCATGGCGGACAATATCTATATCCCTGCCCGCATCGAGATAAGCCAAAAATCGGTATCCGAGATGCAGGCAAGTTTGCGTCTGGCACTCGGAGATACTGCCGACATTGAGATGGAGCGAGCTCTAGAAGCTACAGATTGCGATCGCTCCGACACCAGACCTGGATCATTGCGCAAGATTCGCGACAGTATTAACGCCTCATTAAACCTGCGGTACGGCGTGCTCGCCGCAAGCAGAATTATGCAGCAGGCCATGCCGATTAACCTAGCAGCCAATAAAGAGCCCGATGATATTTACCGGGTTGAATCAGTACTGGCGATTCATGGTGACAGTCTCACCGGCATTGCCAGTGAGCTGAACAAATTGCGCGTCCACCACCGTGAGATTCTGGATAATTTGCCCATCGGAATTATATCCATCGACCAGACCGGTGAAGTACTCAAGTGGAATGCCAGTATCGCCGACTACACCAATATCAGCCCCGAAGTCGCCACCGGCAGCTCAATCAATGATTTGCCTGAACCCTGGTGCAGCGCCATTGGTGGATTTATCCACAGCGGCGAAAAGAGTATCGACAACCTTCGTCTCGAGCTAAACGGCGAAGTACGTTGGTACAGCCTACAAAAGTCTGTTGAACAAAATATTGAAGGGGCCAGTGCCGATATTATTTTACTGATCGAAGATCAGACCAAATCAGTGGTACTAATACAGAACTCTATCGACAACGAACGCCTGGCATCTGTGGGTCGGCTGGCCGCCGGAGTGGCCCATGAAATTGGCAACCCGGTCACGGGTATCGCCTGTCTCGCGCAGAATTTGCAGCATGAAACCGAGCCTGACCAGATCGCCGAATCTGGACAGCATATTCTGGCCCAGACCGAACGCATCAATCGCATTGTGCAGTCCCTCATTAATTTTTCTCGAGGTGATCGCGCCCTACAAAAGCCGATTGAGCAGGTGAACCTTTATGATTCCGCCACAGAAGCCATACAGCTACTCGCACTGAGCACCGCTACACCGGAGGTTGAATGTGTCTGCAATATCGACAGTCAGCTAATGATCACCGGCGACTACCATCAGTTGATTCAGGTATTTCTAAACCTGCTTAGCAATGCCCGAGATGCTTCCCCCCTTGGTGGTCAGATTATTATCAATGCCACAGCCGAGACCAAGCAGGTTCGAGTGACCATCAGCGACTCTGGCACCGGTATTGAAGAGGGCATGTCAGGACGCTTATTTGAGCCCTTCGTGACCTCTAAAGATCCAGGTCAGGGAACCGGGTTGGGGCTCTGGGTAGTGTTTAATCTGGTGCAGCGGCTTGGGGCGGAGGTATCAATTTCAAGTCCGGCAGAAAATAGTCACTGCGGTACTACTGTGACCCTTATTTTTCCACTATCATCGCCGCCATGAGTAACAGCAACCCTAAAAACATCCTAATCGTAGAAGACGAAGATATTATTCGCTCGTCTCTACGCAAGCTGTTGGAGCGCCATCATTATGAGGTCAGTGAGGCGGTCAGCGTCAAAGCGGCCAGAGAGTCGTTTAACCTCAATAGTTTTGACCTGATCATTAGTGACCTACGCCTCCCTGGTGGTCCGGGAACCGATCTAATCAATCCAGCCGGCTGTGTGCCCGTGTTGGTCATGACCAGCTATGCCAGCCTTAGATCTGCGGTTGAAACCATGCGTCAGGGCGCCGCTGACTATATCTCCAAGCCCTTTGATCATGATGAGATGGTCAGTGCGGTCAAGCGCATCATCAATGAGTCAAAGCAAGATGTGGATTTGGCGATTGCCGAAAACCACCTACTGATGGGTAGTAGCTCAGAGATTCTCAAGATTCTACGGACTATAGATAAGGCGGCACCCACCGCAGCACCCGTGGTTATTCAGGGTGAGAGTGGCACCGGTAAACGTATTATTGCCGAGATTATTCATCGCGCCAGTGCCGCGGCTGAGCAGGCATTTATGGCCATCAACTGCGCCTCCGTTAATGCTGTGGCGTTTTCTCAACAGCTGCAAGAGCTAACAGAAAAATCCATAGGGACATTATTTTTAGCCAATATTTGCGAGTTGCCCGCTGCGCTGCAATCTCAGGCTATGCAAGCCATACAGCAACACAGTAGTCTTCGCTGTATTGCCTCAACCTCCCTTGACCTGCAGGCATTGAGTCAAGCCGGGAAGTTTCGTAAAGATCTTTTTTACAACCTCAATGTGGTCAGTATTCAGGTGCCAGCCCTGCGCCACCGCGCCACAGACATTCCCTACTTAACTCAGTACTTTCTCGACCAGTACTCTGTGGAACTTGGTTTTACCGTAGACCTATCGCCAGACGCACATCAGGCCTTAGCTGAGTACAGCTGGCCTGGCAATGTCCGTGAATTGCAAAATATGCTTTATCAGGGCGCTATATTGTCGGAACCTGGCCAGCCTATTACTGCCGCACTGCTCGGCATGGGTTATGAAGAAGATCAGCATGAAGAAGAACCTGAAATAGAGCAGCGGCAGCCCGGTGCAAATAACGACGCGCCAGCAGGACTGTCCCTGGAAGATTATTTCACCAGCTTTGTCTTGGAAAATCAGGAAAATATGAGTGAAACCGCACTGGCGCAAAAACTGGGGATTAGTCGAAAATCCCTTTGGGAACGGCGTAATAAGCTTGGCATTAGTCGTAAAAAATCAGATTAAGTCTGGTCTATAGGGTTATTTGTTGGGCTTTTCACTTAGGTATGTTTCTAAAAGTAACAGTTATCTGCGATCTATGCTCAGTTAAAAAATAAACCCACAAAACGCTTGTAGCCAGCGTAATTCTAATTAGAATGGAATTACCAAGACGATTTCTTGAGTAATAATAACAATAAAAAATAATAAAAATTGGATGGATTGCGAAAGTGTTCTGGGGGCTACAGCTTTAGGGCTTGAACTTTAAGAACCATTGAAAGGGATTGTCTTAGGGCAATCCCTTTTTACTTTTCAGGCTCAGTAGAATTACACATACCCGTCCGACCGCTATCTCTCTTTGAGCTAATCGCTACAAGCTCCACCCCTTCTGGCCATATCCTTAATCCAATGCTCCCCTGTTGTGCGATCCTCTGGTAGACTAACGGCTTTAAATTATCTATCGGCACGCTGTACATGCTGGAAATTATTAGTAGGTTCTTCGATAAGGGTCAGTCTCAACGAGATACTGGTGAGCCCGCTATCGTCACGTCCGAATATCATTCGTTATCACCCAAAATGATCAGCCGCGATGCGCGCAAAGTAGTCGAGGTGTTGCAGGATGCCGGATACGAAGCCTACGTAGTGGGTGGCGCCGTGCGTGACCTGCTTATGGGGCTCAAGGCCAAAGATTTTGACGTAGCTACTGATGCCAAACCCGCCGAAGTAAAATCATTATTTAGACGTTCAAGAATTATTGGTCGTCGTTTTCAAATTGTGCATGTCCAATTTAGTCGCGAAATTATTGAAGTGACGACCTTCCGCTCAAATGAAAACAAATCTAATGGCAACCGAAAAAACCATCGTCAGCAGACCGATAGCGGGATGCTTACGCGAGACAATGTATTTGGCAGCCTCACCGATGATGCAAGTCGCCGCGACCTGACCATCAATGCCATGTACTACGATCCAGGCGACAACAGCATCCATGACTTCGCCGAGGGTCTGGGTGATATTGAAAAGCGCATGATTCGTATTATGGGTGATCCCGCCACAAGGTTCCGTGAAGATCCAGTACGTATGCTGCGAGTGGTGCGTTTTGCCGCCAAGCTCGGATTCACTATCGAACCTCGCACCGGCAAGCCCATGCACAAGCTGGCAACCGATCTAGAACATGTTTCACCACCCCGACTGTTTGATGAAACCCTCAAACTATTTATGAGTGGTCAGGGCCTAGCCTCTTTTTGGTTGCTCCATGAATACGGCTTATTCGAGCGCATCATTCCCCAAATAGGCGGGATGATGAAAGACAACAACGGTCTTACTAGCAAGCTTATTCAGCAGGCATTTACCAATACTGACCTGCGTATTCGCTCTAAAAAGCGTGTGACGCCAGCCTTTATCTATGCCGCATTACTCTGGCCAGCCGTGCAAAAACTGGCCGCTCATTACCGCGACCGTGGCAACTCGGCAGCCTATGCCCTGAGTAAGGCCTCAGGCGAAGTAATCGCCAAACAGATTTCTATCACGGCTATTCCCCGTCGCTTTACCCTGCCCATGCGCGAGATCTGGGACTTACAGCTACTGTTGCCCCGCCGAGGCGGACATCGGGCCAAACGTCTCGCCGAGCACCCACGCTTTCGTGCTGCCTATGACTTTGTGTTACTCCGCGAGCAGGCCGGTGAAGAGTTGAGCGGACTGGGAGACTGGTGGACGGCCTATCAGGATGCCAGCGAAGATATGCAGGAACAGATGTCTCGTACGGTTGGCGATCCCGGCAGTAATCGCAAGCGTCGTAATCGGCGTAAACCAAAGCCCAACTCTACACCAGAGTAGCCGCGTTATGGCTGAGGTATATATCGGGCTGGGCAGCAACCTTGAAGGTGATGCCGGCAGTCCTGAAACCCAGCTAGACCATGCCATCGACAGTATTTCACAGCACCCCGACATCCATCTTTTAGCGGTGTCCAATCGCTACCAGACCCAGGCCATTGGTCCCGGCAATCAGCCTGATTACATCAATGCTGTGGCATATCTTAATACTCAACTCTCACCCCTAGACCTTCTCGACTGCCTGCAGCAGATAGAGCAGCAGCAGGGCCGGATGCGCACCATTCGCTGGGGAGCCAGAACCCTAGATCTGGATATTCTGCTCTACGATCAGCAGGTTATAGACAGCGAACGATTGACCATCCCGCACCCCAGAATGTATGAGCGCGCCTTTGTACTGGCCCCTCTTCAAGATTTAGATTCCAGTATTGTCTTGCCGACGGGTGAAAATATCCTCAGCCTATTGGCAAACTGCTCTGACCAAGGTATCGTAAAATTATAGTATTTGGACTCAGCAAAAACCTCGGAGGGCAATGTGGAACAGAATAGTCTCAATGATTTAGCACTTGATCTCACCGCATCGAGCATCCCTAGCTACATTGCTATAGAAGGCCCCATTGGCATTGGTAAAACCACATTAGCCAAACGTCTGGCCCAGACTTTTAACTATGAAACACTTCTTGAAGAAGCTGAAGAAAACCCATTTTTAGAGCGGTTTTATCAGGATCGTAAGGGCAATGCTCTGCCCACTCAGCTATTTTTCTTATTTCAGCGTATGCGTAAATTGCAGGATCTGCGTCAGGGAGATATCTTTCAGCAGGTGCGCGTCTCGGATTTTCTGATCGACAAAGACCCGCTTTTTGCCAAGGTCACCTTGGACGACGACGAGTATCGCCTGTATCAAAACGTCTATGACAATATTATTACCGACCTGCCCAAGCCAGATCTGGTGATCTATCTGCAGGCCCCCACAGAAACCCTATATGAACGTGTGCAGCGCCGCGGCACAGCGATAGAAAAGCCCATAGAGCAGGCCTATCTTCAGCAGTTAAACGACGCCTACACCCAGTTCTTTTATCATTACAACGACACGCCACTGCTGATCGTTAATACCGCAGCAATCAATCTGGCGGAAGGTGATCTGGATTACGAAAATCTAGTAAAATACATAGTGCAGCTAAAATCGGGGCGTCATTATTACAATCCCCATCCTATTGCTCGCCCCATGGTAGATTCTATTAAAAGCCCTATTAACCAATTAGCCACAGGCTGATCTCTTGTCATCGTCGACCAAACCCAGTACCGTGGCCGACTCGCAGACCTATTGAGGTTTCAAGTTCACAATGAAAACCACCACCATTAGCAGTTTGAATGCCATGAAGGCGGCCGCTGAAAAATTTGCCGTTATCACTGCCTACGATTACACCTTTTCGCGACTCATCGAAACCGCCGCCATAGAAGTTACCTTGGTCGGTGATTCTCTGGGCAATGTTATTCAGGGACGTGACAGCACCATCCCTGTCACTGTCGACGAAATGGCCTACCACACCGCCGCCGTAAAGCGTGGCAACAGTCGTACCCTGCTGGTGACAGATATGCCCTTTATGTCTTATGCCACCGAAAGCCAGGCTATGGATAATGCCGCGATACTGATGCAGGCCGGTGCTCAGATGGTTAAGTTAGAAGGTGGCGAATGGCTGGCGGAAAGCGTTTACATGCTCAGCGAGCGGGGTATTCCCGTCTGTGGGCATGTGGGTCTAACCCCACAGTCCGTGCATAAACTCGGCGGCTATAAGGTGCAGGGTAAAGAAGAAGAGGCCGCAGCGCAGATGATCGCTGAAGCTAAGATACTTGAAGAAGCCGGTGCCGATTTAATGGTGGTGGAATGCGTACCCTCGTCTCTTGGCCGTGAACTATCACAGGCATTAACCATACCGGTGATCGGTATTGGTGCCGGACCAGACACCGACGCTCAGGTGTTGGTACTCCACGATATGCTGGGTATTTCCCAGCGCCTACCACGATTTTCGCGCAACTTTCTTGAGACCTCATCAAGCATTCAGGATGCCATTACCGCCTACGGCAATGCCGTTCGTGATGGCAGCTTTCCCGCAACAGAACACTGCTTTAAGTAACCCTTTAAAATAAGAAGAATAACTATGACTGCATCAATTTACGACCTCAGCGTACCCACCAGTAAGGGCGATGAAAAATCTCTTGAAGACTACCGTGGCAAAGTACTGCTGATTGTTAACACGGCCAGTAAATGTGGCTTTACGCCCCAGTACGAGGGATTACAGGCACTGCATGAAAAACACAGCGAGAGCGGTCTGGTGGTTATTGCCATGCCCTGCAATCAGTTTGGCAAGCAGGAGCCTGGCAGCAATGCGGAGGTCCAGGAGTTTTGTCAGATGAACTACGGCTTGAGCTTTCCCGTGATGGGAAAAATTGACGTCAATGGCCCCAACAGACATCCACTGTATACCTACCTGACCCAACAGGCCGGCGGCGTTATTACCGATGGTATCAAGTGGAACTTCACCAAGTTTTTAGTCGACCGTGAAGGCAACGTGGTTAAGCGATTTGGCAGCATCAGCAAGCCTGCAGACATCGGCAAAGATATTGAAAAGCTGCTTTAGCCGCTAGCTGTTTTTTAGCTGCCGAGTTCTCTACTGAGCCGAGCTCTCTAGCAAGCCGAGCTATCTAATAAGCCGAGCACTCTACTAGAGCACTCGGCAGCAGCCTTACTTAGACTTAAGTTCCGCAAAGTAAGCCTTCGCTGCCACATTCACTTTCGGTGCCAGATACAGCGCCGAAATCATGGTCGGTATTGCCATGGTGGCATAGGACGCCAGTATCAAACCATTGACGATATCCATAGAGACTACCGCTCCCACAACCAGCAGGCCCAGGTAGATGGGCGAATAATAGTATTGGCGCTCAACCCCAATCAAGAAGCCCATGCACTTCACACCATAGAACCACATGGTAACCATGGTACTGAAACTCAACATGCCCACCATAATCAATAATAGGTAGATACCCGTCACTGGGAATACCTGCTCAATTGCGCGTGCGGTCATAGTCACACCCGCAAGACCAGAATCATTGTCCCAGACACCGGTTAGCAAAATAATCAGCGCGGTACAGGTACAGACCACCAAGGTATCAATAACCGGCCCAACCATCGCCACAATACCCTCTCTTATCGGCTCGACTGTTTTAGCCGCACCATGGGCCAGAGATTCGGTACCAATGCCCGCTTCATTACTAAAGGCGCCTCGGCGTACACCAATTAAAATAACCGCGCCGATAGAGCCACCTGCAGCGGCTTCACCCGTAAATGCGTCGCTGACAATCAGCCATAACATGGCCGGAATTTCTGAGGCGTAGGTGTACAGCACCGTGGCTGTCATCATTAAATACATGACTACCATGGTAGGCACTAATCTTACGGTCAGGCGTCCGATGCGCTGAATTCGACCCGCCACAACCATGGCCACCAACACAGCTACAATTGAACTGGACACCAAATCAAAGGTGAAATGCTCCTCAGGGGTTGCCCAACCAGCGGGAATAGCCACCACATCTCTGAGCAATTGAATAAATTGATTGGCCTGAAAAAGCGGCAGCGCCCCCACCAAGCAAGCCACAGCAAATACGGCCGCCAGTGGATACCAGCGTTGGCCCATTCCCTGAGTAATCACATACATAGGGCCGCCATTGACTACACCATCGGCATCTGTCTTGCGATACATAACCGACAGCGAGGCCGTATAAAATTTGGTGGCTACACCCACGATGGCAGTGACCCACATCCAGAACACAGCACCAGGACCGCCAATGCTAATGGCAATAGCCACACCGGCAATGTTGCCCAGGCCAATAGTGCCAGAGAGCGCGGTGGCTAACGCCTGAGAATGGGGAATAAAACCCGGATCATTGGGGTCGCTGTATTTGCCCCGCAGTAAATCAATCGCATGGCCGAAATACCGATAGGGCTGAAAGCGGGAATAAAACATAAAGAACACACCCCCACCAACCAGCAGGATCACCAGAGGCGTGCTCCACATCATATCGGCCCAGGCATTAAAGAAGTCTTCGAGTTGCTGTAGTGAAATCATGAGAATTTTATTCTTATTATTTTAAGGGTTAATGCAGTGCTCAATCTTTAGGCTTCACGTATAAAACCAAACTGTGGCCCACTAGCTGATAACCATTTTGGGTGGCAATGCGCTCTTGAATTTTTTCAATCTCAGCATCGTGAAATTCGATCACAGCGCCTGTTTCTGTACAGACCATATGATCATGGTGCTCGCCGCGATCAAGCTCATAAACGGCGGGACCATTGTCAAAATTGTGTCGCTCAATAAGGCCGGCGGCCTCAAACTGAGTCAGTACTCTATAGACCGTTGCTATACCCACATCTTCCGCAGCATCACGCAGCGCCTGATAGATATCCTCGGCAGTCATATGCCGGTCAGCGCAGTTCTCAAGGATCTGTAAAATCTTGATTCTGGGTAATGTGACCTTTAGGCCGACTTTTTTTAGCTCCTGATCTTCTGGAGTCATAGTTACCTCTTCTCTATAGGATGTGCATTAGGTATTATCACCGTTTGCGGAACCAACTGGAAGCCATCAATGCGAATAGTTCTTACCTTACTGATTAGTTTTACACTACTTACCACTGGCTGCAGCTGGGTCAAGTTTCCTAGCGTGCACAAAGTTGAGATCAAGCAAGGTAATATTGTTGATCAAGAAATGATTGATAAGCTGCTCCCGGGCATGACCAAGTCGCAGGTTCAGTTTGTACTGGGAACACCGTTGATCGCAGATACCTTCGATCAGCAGCGCTGGGATTATTACTATAGCCGCCTGTCGCCAGAGGGTGTCACCACCGAAGAACGGGTAACCATCTACTTTGATGCCGAGGGCAACCTGACGCGAATGACTGGGGACTACTTGCCTACTGCGGCCGTTCCTGAAGAGCGCTGAAGCGCGCCAAAATCTGGCTGGATAGTGACGTCTGAAGAATACTAAAAAGCAGGCCTAAGCCTGCTTTTTATGTGCTCGAATTTAGAGCCTATGACTAGGCCTTCCCTTAAGCTTCTTTTTTAGCCTTGGCCTCTTCCGCGCGGCGGCGCCTGACTTCTTTGGGGTCGGCAATAAGAGGCCGATAAATTTCAATACGGTCTCTCTCACGCATCTTATAGGCAGCCGGCTCATCCAAGCCTTTTGTACCCAAACACCTGAGAAAATACCCCCATCTTGTCGCTATTTACATCGATCTGCGGGTATGTCGTCAATATTCCGGACTGCTCTACCGCCTCTAAGGCCGTTGTTCCTGCCGGCACGGACAGTGATAACAATGTCTGCTTCTCCGGCAGCGCATAGGCCACCTCAACGGTAATCATGCTGCTCTTAGTTTTCAGTGCTACTAGCTTCAATAGTGCCACTAGCTTCAACAGTGCTATCGGCCATCATGACCCTCCATAAAAACTTTGTCAGCGCGCTGGCACAGAGAGTCGACTAAATTATTAGCCACCCCTGAAAAAAGATTAGAGGCCGCCAGACCCAGGCCTCTATTCTTAAACTCAAATTCCAAATCCAAAGATACCTTAGAGGCTTCCTCGGTTAAAGGCGTAAAGGTCCAGACCCCAAGAAAGGTTTTAAACGGACCATCCTCGAGCGTCATCTCTATACTGCCGACCCCATCAGCGTTAGTTTCATGCAAATTATTTCTAGTCATCAAACTAAGCTTCACCCCCGCCTTCTTAAGGTCGAGGCGAGCCAACATTGTACTGCCACTGCGCTCAAATACTTCAACCCCATGGCAGCCATCCATAAACTCTGGATAGCTCGATACATCATTGACTAATGAGTACATAGCCTTGGCCGGATGCATTACCAGCGCTGAACGCTTAATTGTCGTCACAGCAAATCCTAGGAGAAAAATTTATCGACAATGCCCATCACAAACACCGCACTGATCGCCACAGGTGCAATATATCGCAATGTGACTTGCCACAGTTTCATTACCCTCGCCGATGTGCCCACCATCTGGGTATCAATTAATTCCTTTTTCATTGCATAGCCAACAAACAGAGCGATCAACAGCCCCGACAGGGGTAGCATAATATTGGCCGTTAAGAAGTCGAGGAAATCGAAAATGGTAAAGCCAGCCAACTTTATGTGAGACCAGACATTAAATGACAGCACAGAACCCAGACCCAGCAGCCAGGCAAAGCCAGCCAGCAGCAGATTAGCCTGCACACGCCCCATGTTCTTAGCCTCTATCAACCAGGCAACACAGGGTTCCAACAGAGAAATAGCCGAACTCCAGGCCGCAATAGACACCAGAACAAAAAATGCCGAGCCAATTAACAGGCCGCCGGGCATACCGCCGAAAGCGATGGGAAGGCTGATAAACATTAGTCCGGGGCCGGCACTGGGCTCGATTCCTGGGGTAGCAAAAACAATCGAGAAAATAATCAATCCAGAGACAATCGCAACCAGGCTATCAAAAAATGCCACGATCAAAACGGTTTTACCTATATTCGCGTTCTGGGGCATATAGGCGCCGTAGGCCATAATCGCACCCATACCAATACTCAGGGTAAAGAATGCCTGGCCCATAGCTTCAAGCACGCCGCGCCAAGTCAGCAATTCAACATTAAAGTTAAACAGGAAATTCCACGCCGCCGCAAAATCTCCCTTAAAAAAACTAAAGCCCAGCAGTAGCAGCAGCATAATAAACAGCAATGGCATGAGTATTTCTACCGCGACACCCAACCCTTTTTTTACGCCCCCCACCACTACACCGATACAGAGCAACATGAATACTGACTGCCAGAAAATCAGGCGACCGGGATCTGCCAGCAGGTTGCCAAATATTGCACCTGCGGTATCACCGTTGATGCCAACTAAGTCGCCAGAGGCCGCTTCAAAAATATAAGCCAGTGCCCAGCCAGCAATCACTGCGTAAAACGACAGGATTAACATACCCGCCGCAACACCTACCCAGCCAACATGGCGCCAACGGGAATCAGCACCGCTTTCGTTAACCACATCGCGCATAGAGTTGACCGGGCTTTGACGGCCCTGTCGGCCAATCAACACCTCAGCCATCATGACCGGCACACCGATTAGCAGAATGCAGCCCAGGTAGACCAGGACAAAGGCACCACCGCCATTGCTACCTGCCACATAGGGAAACTTCCACATATTACCCAGGCCAACAGCTGAACCCGTCGCGGCCATAATAAAGGTCCATCGACTGGCCCAGGCCCCATGCATTCCTTTTTGTTGTATTGCCACAAGTGCTCTCCGTTTTTGATGGCCAAATTGTACCCATAACCCCTATTGAATACAGTATCTAATTAAGGTTGGTAATATTTCATGACAATCGCCGTGGCCAACGTATAATCGCGGGCTATGACTAAAAAGAAACCCAAACAGCAATCCACCACCATCGCCTTAAATAAAAAGGTGAAGCGTGATTATTTCCTCGAAGAAAAATTTGAGGCGGGAATATCGCTATTGGGCTGGGAAGTAAAAAGCTTACGTGACGGCAGGGTCAACCTGACGGATACCTATGTGTTTTTGAAAAATGGCGAGGCCTTTTTGATAGGCACCAATATCGCACCCCTACCATCGGCCTCTACGCATTTTGTCACCGACCCCACGAGAACTAGAAAGTTACTCCTCAATCACCGCGAGCTGCAAAAGCTTGAGGAAGGGGTTAACCAAAAAGGCCACACCTGCGTGTGCACAGCCCTGTATTGGAAAGGCCATCTTATTAAGTGCGAAATTGCTCTGGCTAAGGGCAAGGCCACCTATGACAAACGCCAAGACGACAAGGCTAAGGATTGGGATCGCCAGAAGGCGCGTATTATGCGCCACAGCTAAAACGCGATTCTTACCCTTTTTATTTTTTTAGCCCTTTGAATAGGCTTTTTAGATCGTCGGTTTTATCTTTTATCTGATCCTCCAGCTTACTGCCCGCATCTTTAAGCGCCCCAGATTTGAGGGCTTCTTTGGATGCACTCTTAGAAATCTCAGCAATTATTTTGGCGCTGGCCTCGGCAATAGAAACCCCCTGTCCCTCCTCGCCAATATTGGTCAGGTGCAGCTCAGGTAATGGCAGCTCCAATGTGGCCGAACCCAGCAGACCATATTCGAGCAGAGCATCACTAATGAGCAGATCTCGGATAACAATATTCTTGCTGGCGCCTTCTTCAGCCTCAGTCGCTGGAGCGCTCGAACCTAGATAGGACTGGATGTTTTCCTGAATGCGATCCAGATTGCTGCCGCCACGGCCGGACTCCATAATAATTTGCGGAGCCAGAATACGCAGGGATTCCACCACAATGGTATCTGTAGTCACCGACTCCGGATCCAGCTTAAAGCTGATCTCCCCCAGTGAAAAAGCATGCTGGGTATCAAAGCCTTCGGGATTACCAATTACTAGATCTTCAAAACTGCCCTCGCCTGACATCAGGGATATCTTGGCTTTGCCCAGACTAACCTGAGACTGAGTCATCTCTGGCCCCAGAGTTTCAACCAAGGTTTTAAGGCCGCTACCGAGATTCATTACCACCACGACAGTCAGTACCAACAGCAATACCAATGTTATTTTTACGACCTTACCCATATTTTTTCCTTGAACTAAGCCTGATTTTAAAAGTGCATGTTTTAAAAAGCATAGATGCTATTCTTGGTATTGTAAAAGTTGATTGAACGGATATTTAAAAAACCATGCATAAACAACAGCCTTCTATTATTTCTAGCCCAGCCCTAATTCTTGAGGGCCTGAAGTTACTCTGGCATCGGGATATTCGCTGGCTGGTGATAATCCCACTTTTAATCAATATAGTACTGTTTGCCGGTGCCACAGGCTTCGCAGCCCAATGGCTCGTGGGTTGGCTAGACAGTGTTATCAACCTGGTGCCAGATTGGTTGCACTGGCTGGTATGGATTATTTGGGGTCTTTTTGCCGCGCTGGCGCTGGTGGTCTACGCCTTCACCTTTACCCTGATTGCCAACCTGATCGGCTCACCGTTTTACGGACTGATCGCGGAAAGAATCATACTGATGATGAGCGACGATCAAACAATCTCAGAACCTAAATCAATGTTAGAAATTGCCTGGGGCAGCTTTGTTCGACAACTCCAGCTCATGGGTTATCTTATTCCACGCGCCATTGCTGCGGGGCTACTCTGTCTGGCAATTAGTTTTATCCCACTGGCCAACCTACTGGTGCCTATTGTGGCGGGCAGCTGGGCAGCCTGGTCACTGGCACTGCAGTATTTAGATTATGGCGCAGATATTGATCAGGTCGGTTTTAGAGACTTACGTCAGCGTGCAGCAGCACAGAGATGGCAGTCGATGGGGTTTGGGTTTTCGGCATTGGCAGCGTCCGCTATTCCAATCGTTAACCTGCTATTGCTGCCAGCGACGGTTATTGGTGGAACACTGCTTTGGATAAGGAGCAATCAATTACAGGCTCTAGATTAGAGCCTGTTGTGTAAAAACTGCTAGCGGACATCTAGTCTTCGCTAACAGTCTTCTCTTGGCTTTGCTCTTCTTTTTGTTCTTCTTTTTGTTCTTCTTTTTGTCTTCTTTTGGCTCTTCTTTTTGTGCTGATTTTTGTTCTGTGCTCTGTTCGGGCGCAGCGTCTACTTTTAACTTGCGTGCTGCAGGCTTGTAATTAGAAGGAACCGGTTGCAGTAACTTTTCTTCTGGCATGGTGCAGGCCAGCTTCATATCCAGCAACTTCTCGATTGGCTCGAGCAAAAATGCATCGTCTTCACAGGCGAAACTAATGGATGTGCCGGTACTGCCAGCACGGCCAGTGCGGCCAATACGGTGAACGTAGTCCTCTGGCTCCTCCGGCAAGGTGTAGTTAATCACATGACTTACACCGTCAACATGAATACCCCGACCCGCTACATCGGTTGCCACCATCACTTTGGTCGCACCGCTCTTAAAGGATTCTAAGGTTTTCATACGTCGGTTCTGGGGTACATCGCCAGACAGCAAACCGGCTTTAAAGCCTTTCTTATTGAGTTTCTCTTGGAGGGTTCGGCAGATGTCTCGGCGGTTAGCGAAAATCATTACGCTGTCCACATCGTCACCGACAAGAATATTATGCAGTAAGGCAAACTTCTCACTGGCGGTCGTGATATAGACTTTTTGCTCTACCGTATCTGTGGCCACTCGCTCGGCACCAATTTCTACGGTTACCGGCTTGTCAGTCCAGGTGCCTGAAAGGCGCAGTATCTCTGGGGTAAAGGTTGCTGAGAACAGCAGGGTCTGGCGATCTTCACGCTTTGGCGTCAAATTAACCAGACGTCGCACCTGTGGGATAAAGCCCATATCTAGCATACGGTCAGCTTCATCAATCACCATCACTTCTACCTGATCCAGATAGACGTCGCGGTTGTTGGCAAAATCCAACAGTCGGCCAGGCGTTCCAACCAAAATGTCACAGTGCATTTTCTGCATTTTTTGTAACTGCTTACCGTAGTCCATGCCGCCCACTAAACAGTGCACATTGAGTTTGGTGTGCTTTAAAAGCGCTACTGCATCATCAGCAATCTGTATTGCCAACTCACGGGTCGGTGCCAAAATTAACGATCGAGCCTCGCCCATATAGCGATCACCCTCAATAGGGTGCTTAAGCAGGTCGGTAATAATATTAATTAGAAACGCAGCCGTCTTGCCGGTACCTGTCTGTGCCTTACCGACGATATCGTGACCGTTAAGGGTATGTGGCAACGAGGCACCCTGAATAGGTGTGCAAAATTTAAACCCAGTATCCTGAATGCCGCGCATAAGCGGCAGGGGTAGATCAAAGTCATGGAATCTGACTTTCCCTTCCTCAGGTGCAACTTCAAATTGAGAAAGGTCCCAGCTAGATCCGCCGCGACCGCGACCTCTGCTGCGACGATTTGAAGAGGATTTTTCAGCCTGTGCTATTTTCAGCCTTGGTATCTACCGTAACTTCAGCCTTTGTATTTACTGCAGCTTCAGCGGCAGTAGCAACCTCAGCATCAGAAGTATCAGGCGTGGTATCTGTAGGTGCAGAATTATTTTCAGTCAAAGTATGTCTACGCTGTAATTAACAATGAGTTAGCTGGGGAGTCCAAGCCTATGGCCATTGGCATACCCGCGAATGGCGCGGAGTGTAGCAGAATTGTTAATTATTCGCTGACATTAATAAGCGACCCCTGGGCAGAGCCAGGAGCCGTCTACTATATTGCTTTGCTATGTCGCTCTATATATTGGCGCTAGCCGGTAAGACTATAGCCCTAGGGTTTAAAACGCCTGGCAATCCAGTAATCCAAGCTCACCCAGCGACCGCCACCTGTAAACAACAGACTTAACAGCATAATCAGATAGGTTGCGGCAAATTCAATGCCGTTGTTTAGAATCACGAAATTACCTTTCTCCGTGAGCCAGCTGTAGTTGCCATGTTTACGCAAAATGGTTTTTGCTGCGCCAACTCGGGCACCCACGCCCTCACTATTTTTCAGGCTGCGCTGTGCCGCCGGAATGCCCACCGCTGCCAAGACGCTGGCGGTACTGGTAGAAGGGTCACCTGGGGCGATGGCAAACCAGCCGTTGTCCCAATGTGTCGTGCCCATGGCCACCAGCATGGTAAAAATGAGCGGTATGGCAAAGAGCCTCGTCGCTACACCAAGAAGCAATGCCAGACCACCAAACAACTCAGCGCTGGCAGCGAGGAAAACCATCAATGTAGGCATGGGCAGACCCAGGCCCCAGTCAGAATTTCCAAACCAGGCCACCATATCTTCAAAATTGGCAAATTTATGGGCACCTACGCCAATAAAAATAGGGGCCAGATAGAGCCGGAACGCGAGCGGTCCCAACCAGTTAATGGATTTTAGTTTTTCGATCAACAGACTGTATAAGCTGACTAGTCCCTGCATGTTTCTTACTCCCTGGAGATAGTTTTTTAATGCTCGCGAATTAGAGCGCCAATTTCCTAAAAGATTCCCACCGACTAGAGCGCAAGAGAACACAATGGCAGAGATGAAATTTAGCTTTCTTTGCTACAGTCATTCAACGAGAATGATGTCACGCCAAAATAAAGCCAATCCATGACTTCTCAGAATAAAAAAAGACCTACGTTTGTTCAAAACGCTGGTGATCTATTGCGCCTCGCCGGCCCCCTAATGCTAGGTCAGTTGGCCGTGGTCGGCATGACCGTGACCGATATCTATATGGCCGGACAGGTCAGTGCAGACACCTTGGCGGCACTGCAGTTGGGCGGTAGCATCTGGGCCATGATCAATCTGCTAGTCATCGGCATCATGATTGGCAACAGCCCCATTATTGGTAACTTTTGGGGTGCAGGCCAACCAGAAAGAGTACGTTTTCAGTTTCAGCAGGGACTGTGGCTTTCGATTCCCATGAGCATAGCCGTCTGTGGTGCCATCTTGCTGGGTGTTTTACTTCTGGGCAGCCTAGACATTTCCCCTGAGGTCTATCGCATCGCGCGGGGTTATCTGCTGCCCTATGTTATTACTGGCTTTATGTTCCCCGCATTTTTTGCGTTTCGCAGCACCTTTGAGGGGGTCGGGGATATCCGGCCCGTCATGGTCTTTAATGGCATGGCCTTTTTCCTCAATGGCATTCTCGATTATATTTTAGTGTTCGGTAAGCTGGGCTTTCCGGCCATGGGTGGTATAGGGGCGGCCTGGGCAACCACGGTTGTCATGACCTTTTTACTCATCGCAATGGCGGTCTACGGGCATTACGCCAGCAATATGAAACGATTGCAGCTGTACAAAGAGTTCTCAGGGCCAAGCACCACTGCCATTGCTGGCATATTGCGTCTGGGGATTCCCATCGCGTTAATGATTGCCGCTGAAGTTGGCTTCTTTGCCATTATTCCAATGATGATCGCTCACCTGGGTTCCAATGTTTTGGGAGCCCACGCCATCACCAATAATTTGGATTCTCTGGCCTATATGATTCCCCTCGGCCTGGGTCAGGCGTTGACGATTAAGGTATCCCATGCTCAGGGCCGCAGAGATCCTCGAGAGGCACGACAAATTTGCCTCACCGGCTTTAAATTGGTGTTTGTGCTGGCCATGGTTCTGGGCAGTATAAAAATCCTATTCCGCCATGATGTTGCGCAGATGTTTAGCCCCGAGCCCAATGTGCAAATGATCGCTGCCAGCCTGTTCTTTTTCTCAGCCGCTCTAGGTTGCTTCGACTCCATGCAAATGGCAGCTAGCGGTGCTCTGCGCGGCTATAAAGATGCGCGAGTGCCGCTGATCATTCAGATAATAGCTTTCTGGGTAATTGCCTTTCCCATCGCCTACAGTCTGGCACTTACCGATTTCTGGGGAGAACCCATAGGGGTCTTTGGATTTTGGTCTGGGCTTGTTATTGCCGCCTGTTTGGCGAGTGTGATGATGCTGTATCGATGGAATCTGGTCTCTAAGAATGCCATTAAAGCACTGGACGAACCTTTTACTACAGCAGCCGCCCAAGGGTAATACGATCAGTCTGGTTGTAGTCCGGCCGAGTTTCAATGTCAGCAAAACCAGCCTCAGTAAATAGCTGCCTGACGCCATAGCCCTGATCATGACCGTGCTCAACAATCAGCCAACCATTAGATTTTAAAAACCCTACGCTTTCATCAATGACCACTATCAAATCATCAAACCCCTTAACACCAGAAACCAGTGCCGAGCTAGGCTCAAAGCGCACATCCCCCTGAGAGAGATGGGGGTCATTACTTTCGATATAGGGTGGATTACTAAGGATTAAATCAAATTTATCGGCAGGCAAATCAGCAAACCAGTTGCCCTGAAGTATCTGCACATTATCTAGTTTATGGGCGACTCTATTCTCTTCTGCCAGCGCCACGGCCTGAGGTTGAAAATCCAATGCGGTAATCTTCCAGTCACTGCGCTCGCGGGCTAACGCGAGGGCAATAGCGCCAGTGCCTGTGCCCAGATCTAACACAGAACTCTGTTTCGGCAACTGCAGGTCAAGAGCAGCTTCTACTAAGAGTTCAGTTTCTGGGCGAGGAATTAAGGTATGTTCTGAGACTTTAAGATCAAGACTCCAAAAACCCTGATAACCCAGAATATAGGCAATGGGCTCACCTGATAATCGTCGCTGGAAAAGCGCTGAAAAATGATGGACCTGTTCTGGCGTTGGCTCGCGATCTGGCCAAGTTTTTAGATAGGTGCGACTCACATCTAATGCATGACATAGCAGCAGCTCTGTATCCAACAAGGGGCTGTCGGTTACATCAGCAGCGCTTACACCAGTAGAGCTATCAGTAAGTTCAGCACTGCGCTGCAGCAACTCCAAGATAGTCACTGACTTAGTCTGCGAGTGTCGCTAACTGCTCGGCCTGAAACTCGCTCACCAGAGGCTGAACCACATCGGTTAATGAACCTTCCATCACCTCTGCGAGCTTGTACAGGGTGAGGTTAATACGATGGTCTGTCACCCGACCCTGAGGAAAGTTATAGGTGCGAATACGCTCCGAGCGATCGCCGCTGCCAACCAAACTCTTGCGCTGGTCAGACTGTTCTTTGGCAACAGCTTCATCTTGCACTGCCGTCAATCGCGCCTGCAATACCGACATCGCCTTGGCACGGTTCTTATGTTGCGAACGCTCGTCCTGACATTCCACTACCAAGCCCGAGGGCAGATGGGTTAAACGAATAGCAGAATCGGTTTTGTTAACGTGCTGACCACCAGAACCAGAGGCGCGGAAGGTGTCCACCCGCAGATCACCTTTATTAATTTCGATGGCATCTTTTTCATCCGCCTCGGCCATAATGGCAACGGTACAGGCGGAGGTGTGAACCCGGCCCTGCGACTCGGTTTCGGGCACTCGCTGAACGCGGTGAGCGCCGGATTCAAATTTGAGTTTTGAATACACCCCCGTACCCACAATCCGTGCAATTATTTCTTTATAGCCACCATGGTCACCCCGGTTTTCGCTAATAATTTCTATTTTCCAACGCTGGGTTTCAGCAAACTTGCTGTACATGCGAAATAGATCACCCGAGAAAATAGCGGCTTCATCGCCACCGGTACCGGCGCGAATTTCCAAGAAAACATTTTTCTCATCATTGGGGTCTTTGGGCAGTAATAGTTTTTGAAGATCCGCCTCAAGTACCTCTTGCTGCGCTTCACCGGCTTTAAATTCTTCCTGGGCCATCTCGCGCATATCGGGGTCAGCGTCCTTTAGCAGCAGCTTGGCTTCTTCAATATTGTTAACCACTTCCTGAAAGCTCTGGTAGCACTTAACTACGGGCTCCAGCTCGGCATACTCTTTTGAGAGCTCTCGATATTTATTTTGATCACCAATAATTTCCGGGTCACTCAGTAGCGCGCCGACTTCTTCGTAGCGTTCGGCGAGGTGATCCAGCTTGGCCAGTATTGATGATTTCATTCGGAACCTTGGTTACTTTTTATTTAAATCAAACAGCTCATGGGTGACATGAATAGTGTCATCACGCCCTTCTTCGCTGGCCTGTTTTAATTTTGTGGTGGGTTTGTGCAGCAGTTTATTGGTGAGATTGCGCGCCAGAGTATTAATCACATCAACGGAATCCAAACCCCGCTCCAAAGCACTAAGTGCTTTTTCTACTTCACCATCGCGAATACTTTCTACGCTATCACGAAAGGCTTTAATGGTATCGACTGCGGCCAGGGCACGCTGTTGTTTGGCCCAGGATACAACTTCTTGATCAATAATTTCCTGACCCAGATCTGCGGCGGTTTGTCGGGCGCGCATATTGTCCTGAATCACTTCTTCAAGGTCATCCACGGTGTAGAGATATACATCCGCAAGCTCTTCCACCTCTGGCTCAATATCTCGGGGAACCGCAATGTCGACCATAAATATGGGTTTGTGTTTGCGCAACTTGAGCGCGGACTCAACCGCACCCTTGCCCAGTATCGGTAACTGGCTGGCAGTTGAGGAGATGACGATATCGGCTTTATGAAGATAATCGGGGATATCCGACAGTAAAATAGCCTCTGCCGAAAAATCTGCAGCCAGTTCCTGGGCGCGGATTAACGTCCGATTAGCGACGGTAAGCTGACCAATATTTTTTTCCTGCAAATGCCGGGCTACCAGTTCAATGGTTTCCCCTGCACCAATTAATAATGCATGAGCACTGCCGAGGTCGGAAAAAATTTGCTCGGCCAAACTCACCGAGGCATAGGCTACAGAAACTGGGTTCTGGCCAATGGCGGTTTCGGATCGCACCCGTTTGGCAGCCGAAAATGCCTGCTGAAAAGCTTGATTAAGGAAAGTCGATACAGTGTTTGCTTCGCGGCCTACGGAATAGGCTGATTTAATCTGCCCAAAAATCTGCGGCTCTCCCAACACCAATGAATCCAATCCACTGGCGACACGCATCATGTGGCGAATGGCCTGTTCATCCCGATGACAGTAATAGCAGGCCTGTAACGCTTCAACCTCAAGTCCTTTGGCCCCTGCCAGCCAAGCTAATAACTGCTCGTCGCTGACCTCACCCTGGAGGTAAATTTCGGTGCGATTACAGGTTGATAGCAGCGCAATCTCTGCGGCTTTCATAGTCACCAGGGCGCTCTGTAGCGACTCAACCACTATTTCCGGGGCAAAGGCAATCTGCCCACGGAGATCTACCGAGGCTGATTTATGATTAATACCGAATGCCAGAATGCCCATAGCGCCTAAAAGCTACCTTAATAAATACCCATTACTATTCGCCCGAGATTTTACACGAGTCTGGCGCATGATGGAGCATCATGGAAAAATGATTTGTACTAAACCACCCCCCACTACTAAACTTTATGCTTAGTAGTTGTCTTAAGTTTCGACATCCTTGAAAATGAATCTATGAATAAACTCCATCTCTGTGCTGTTATTACCTTTTATCTGCTTGTGGCGGGTTGCGCCACTGCGCCTCAGGTTGCTGAAAAAATACTGCCCGAAACAGATTTAAAACTTACTGAAACGCCAGAACTCCCAGCGACTCCCTTTGCCATAGATACCCTCTATGACTTGCTGGTAGGCGATGTAGCCCTGACACGCAGCCAGTTCGATATAGCCTTACCCAAGTATCTACAACAGGCACGCCATACTCGGGATGCCGGCATTGTTGAAATGGCCAGCCGTGTCGCTAACCATCGTCGCGATCAGGAGGCCAGCCTTGAGATGGCGCTGCTCTGGGTCGAGATTGATCCACAAAACCCACAGTCACAGAGTGCCGCCCTGCAGGCCTATGCCGTAGAGGGCGATGCGATCAATGCCCTAACCTATGCCAGTTGGCTGTACAAAAATTATGATGACTTGGATGCCTTTTTGGCGGTGACCTCTATTTATGAAGGGGTAGGGTATAAAGAGATAAGTCATGAAGAAAAAAGCGCTCTGATCTCAGCACTTATTGCCGCCTACCAGCAGCTTCAATTACCGCCAGAAAAACAGGCCACTGTTCTTTTAGCCAGGGCCATCCTGCACAGAGACAATGCCCAGTTGGCAGAGTCTGAGCGCTTAGCAAAGGAATTTTTAGTCGCGACACCGGATGATCAGCGAGGTTTGTTGCTGTTAGTGCAGGTATTACATCAGTCAAACCGTATTGATGAGGCCGTGTTATTAATTGAAGACAGCCTGAGGCGCAAGCCAGATGACCGAAAGTTGCGCCTGCAATATGCGCGATTTTTAACCATCACCGACCGCAATCTGGCCATTTCGCAATTTGAAATTCTGCGTAGCCAAGACCCTAAAGATCAGGAGGTGAACTTTCTCCTCGCTCTGCTGCATCTCAATCAGGGGACAGGTCGAGCAGGCCATTGAGTTATTTACAGAGGCTACCAGCAAACCCAGCCTGAGTGCTGATGCCCATTACCACTTAGGTAGCATTGCGGATCGGCAGGGGGATGTATCCGCCGCGTTGGGTCATTATCGTCAGGTGCGTTTTGGTCGTAACTATCTGGCTGCGGCCTCAAGGCTTACCGTTTTGCTCGCCACCCACAATAATGTCACCGCCGCTCGGCAATATCTGCAGCGCGCTGCGTATTGAGCAGCCATCCCAGTCAGTGGGACTGTTTCAGATTGAATCCAACCTGCTAATTAGCGCCAAGCAGCCGGATCAGGCCCTGTCGATTCTCACCGATGGACTCAGCGCCTTCCCCAACGATACCCAGCTACTCTATGCCCGATCAATGGTTGCCGAGCAGCAAGATAACTTTGCGCTAGCCGAGCAAGACCTTCGGGCACTCATTGCTTTGGATCAAAACAACGCCACGGCACTCAATGCCCTGGGGTATACCATGATCGTGCATACCGATCGCCACGACGAGGCACATGCATTAATTAAACGCGCCTACCTGCTTAATCCGGGTGATCCTGCCACGATAGATAGTATGGGCTGGGTACTCTTTCAAATGGGCGAGCTGGAAAAGGCCCTGGGACATCTAGCCAAGGCAATGGGGATTATGCCGGACCCAGAAATTGCCGCACATCTGGGCGAAGTGCAATGGGCATTGGGCGACAAAGAGAGCGCCATCCTGACCTGGACCAAAAGCCTCGAGCAGGCACCGGGCCATAAAACCATTGTCAGCACCATGCAACGCCTGGGTGCAGAGCTAGAATTAGAGTTAGAACTAGAGCCCCTTAACCCTGAGAGCTCGGAGCCACAGCAATGATAGTCGCTCGATACAGTATGGCTGCCCTGATATTGTTTCTGGCTGGCTGTAGCTCTCAACCACAGGTCACCGGAACCTCAGGCAGCTGGCAACAACATAGCGCAAAAATAGCAGCGCTAGATCAGTGGCAGGTTCAGGGAAAATTAGGCTTTAAGTCCGAAAGTCAGGGGTGGCAGCGCCAACCTCAACTGGTCGCAAAACCAACAGCAGTACCAGCTTTCCCTCAGGGGCCCCTTTGGTGCTGGCAGTGCCATTATTAGCGGTGACGCGGCTAGTGCACAGCTTTCCTCAGATAATCAAACGTACGTCGACCTACCCGAAAAGCTAGCGTTGAGGCTTACGGGCCTGCCCATTCCTGTGGATGCACTCAACTGGTGGGCACGAGGGCTTCCCTCTCCCAGCAAAAACCCCGCGACTAACTTGGTGACTACTGCCGATGGTGCAGCCGCAGGCTTTAATCAGGCCGGCTGGCAGCTGGTGTTTTCACGCTACAATTTAACCGCCGATGGCAATCTCCCGGGAAAAATTGTCGGCCAGCTTGGGGACCACTCCTTTAAGCTGTTAATATCCCGCTGGAGCTTCCCAGAAAAATAGCCAGCGGTCGAAACAACATGTCTTCAGTTACATTGCCCTCACCAGCAAAAATAAATCTGTTTTTGCATATCACCGGTCGTCGAGATAACGGCTACCACGACCTGCAAACAGTCTTTCAGCTGCTAGATTTTGGCGACACGCTGACATTTACCCCCAATAAAACCGGCCAAATCAATTTAAGCCCACAAATTGAGGGGGTTTTACCCGAAGATAATTTAATTGTTCGAGCCGCCCGCCTGTTGCAGCAAAAAACCGCTGGCAACAGGGGGCTGCGATATTGTGCTTAACAAGGTACTGCCGATGGGCGCGGGTCTAGGCGGCGGAAGCAGCAATGCAGCCACAGTGCTGGTCGGGCCTCAATACGCTGTGGGAATGCGGCCTGCCGCTGACTGAGCTAGCAGATATGGGCTGTGAATTGGGCGCGGATGTACCGGTTTTTGTCCATGGCAACAGCGCCTTTGCCGAGGGAATTGGCGAACTTTTAACCCCCATGGAGATACCAGAACAATGGTATCTGGTGATTACCCCAGAATGTCAGGTGTCGACAGGTGAAATTTTTTCACATCCTCAATTGACAAGGAACTCTTCTCCGATCAAAATACGCGCCCTCTCAGGGGAGCAGTATAGGAATGACTGCCAGTCTGTGGTTGAAAAGCTCTATCCAGCAGTGAAAGAAGCGTTGGATTGGCTCGGAGATTACAACAGCCCACTGATGACAGGAACTGGTGCTAGCGTATTTAGTGGCTTTGAAGACCAAACCGAGGCGCAACAAGCTCTCGACAAGGTTCCAAACCATTGGCATGCATTTATAGCGCGAGGGGCAAATAGCTCCTCACTGCATCGGCAAATGGGAAAACTTTTTACTGGGGCGTGGCCAAGTGGTTAAGGCACCGGGTTTTGATCCCGGCACCGGAGGTTCGAATCCTCCCGCCCCAGCCATATCTATATTATGAATACCAGGAAAAATGACGTGGCAAGATTGATGGTCTTCTCCGGAAACGCAAACCCGGAACTGGCAAATGAAATCGCTCGCACCTTGGGGATTCCACTCGGTGATGCATTGGTATCATTATTTTCGGACGGTGAAATCAACATCGAAATTCGCGAAAACGTTCGCGGACACGATGTGTTTGTAGTGCAGCCTACCTGCGCACCGACCAACAGACACCTCATGGAACTGGTATTGATGATTGACGCATTGCGTCGCGCATCTGCCGCACGTATTACTGCAGTTGTTCCCTATTTTGGCTATGCTCGCCAAGATCGTCGCGTACGTTCCATACGCGTTCCTATCAGCGCCAAAGTGGTTGCCGATATGCTCTCTAATGCTGGCGTTGACCGTGTACTAACCGTCGACCTCCACGCAGAACAAATTCAAGGCTTCTTCAACTGTACCGTTGATAACGTCTATGGCGCACCCGTATTACTGGATGATATCGTGCGTCAAAATTACCAAAACTTGCAGGTTATCTCACCCGATGTTGGCGGTGTAGTGCGTGCAAGAGCTGTAGCCAAGCAGCTAGGCTGTGATCTGGCCATAATTGATAAACGTCGTTCAACCGCGAATCAGAGCGAAGTAATGAATCTGATCGGTGAAGTTGAAGGTCGCACCTGTATTTTGGTCGATGATATCGTCGATACCGCCGGTACATTATGCAAGGCCGCGGAAGCACTGAAGAAAAATGGTGCCGCTAAGGTTGTAGCCTATGCCACGCACGCTGTACTCTCTGGTGGCGCAATAGACAACATTAACAACTCACAGCTGGACGAGTTGGTGGTTGCCAACAGTATTCCACTAAGTGATGAAGCCAAGAAGTGTAAGAAAATCCGCACCTTGCAACTTGGCAAGCTCCTCGGTGAATCCGTTCGTCGCATCAGCAATGAAGAATCTATCAGTGCCATGTTTGACTAGTCTTTGACTGGTTAACAAGCACTATTACAACGCCTCATGTCGAGGCATTAAAATCCCATTACAGGTCTGGTCGCGGTCTGTTTTGGCTTAACTTTTGGAGACTCTTATGTCTACTGATTTTACTCTACAAGCGAAAGGTCGTGAAGAAACAGGGAAAGGTGCGAGCCGCCGCCTGCGTCGTCTGGCCGGTGAGTTACCTGCAATTGTGTATGGTGGCAAGAAAGATCCCGTGCAAATCAAGCTGGTTCTTAAAGACGTTACAAAATCGTTGGAAAACGAAGCGTTCTATTCTCATATTATCGGTCTTGAAATCGACGGTAAATCTGAAGACGTAATTTTGAAAGATCTTCAGCGTCACCCAGCCAAAGGTTGGATTATGCACATGGATTTCTTGCGCGTTAACAAAGACACCAAGCTGCAAACCAAAGTGCCTTTACACTTCATTAATGAAGAAGCCTGTGTCGGCGTTAAAGTCGGTGGTGGCATTATCTCTCACACCATGACTGAGCTAGACATTATGTGTCTGCCGAAAGATCTGCCTGAGTATCTTGAAGTCGATATGACTGACGTAGAAATTGGCACAACATTGCATATTTCAGACATCACATTGCCCAAGGGCGTTGAGTCTGTTGCTCTGAGCCATGGTACTGATCACGATCTGCCGATTGCAGCTGTGAACAAGCCGAAGGCGAAAGTTGAAGAAACCGATGAGCCAGCCGCTGCTACTGATGCTGCAGGCGAATCTGAAGAAGCAGCTAGCGAAGAGTAATCTTCGCCACTGCCCTCTGAGTAGGCCCTGACATTGCAAGCGCCCGTAGAATTAATAGTAGGGCTGGGAAATCCCGGCCCCAACTACGAACGGACGCGTCACAATGCCGGGGCCGACTTGGTTCTGGAACTTGCTAAATCTCTGCACGTCGAGCTCAAGCATGAAAGTAAGTGTTTTGGTGATACCGCAAGGGTTACCCTCGACGGTCGTGATGTTCGCCTACTAATCCCAAGTACCTTTATGAATCTCAGTGGCAAATCCGTCAATGGGTTGGCCAAGTTTTATCAGATCGCCCCTGAAAATATTTTAGTGGTCCATGATGAACTCGACCTACCACCTGGCGTTTCACGATTCAAAAAAGGCGGAGGCCATGGCGGCCACAATGGCCTGCGAGACACGATTAAGTGCCTGGGCAACAACAAAGATTTCGCGCGCCTGCGCATTGGTATCGGTCATCCCGGCAATGCCAAGCAAGTGGCCGACTATGTATTAAAAAAAGCATCACCAGACGATCAACAGCTCATTATCAACAGTATTGATGATGCATTGCGCGCCCTTCCCCTAGCCGTCGCCGGCGAATGGGAAAAAGCTATGCTAAAACTGCACAGCGCATAAAAGGCACAGCTCATAAAGAGCACAGCGCTAAAAAACAACAACACTAGACAGCTAGCACAAGGAATTTCAAATGGGTTTTAATTGCGGAATTGTTGGATTGCCCAATGTGGGTAAGTCCACATTGTTTAATGCATTGACCAACGCCGGTATTAGCGCGGAAAACTTCCCGTTCTGCACCATCGAACCCAACACCGGCATCGTGCCTATTCCCGACCCACGTCAGGACAAAATCTCGGCCATCGTTAGCCCTGAGCGCATTATTCCCACCACCATGGAATTTGTTGATATCGCAGGCCTCGTCGCCGGCGCATCCAAAGGCGAAGGCCTGGGTAACAAGTTTCTGACCAACATTCGTGAGACAGACGCAATTGCCCATGTGGTGCGCTGTTTTGACGATGAGAATGTTATTCATGTGGAAGGTAAAATAAGTCCTCCAGATGATATCGATGTTATTAATACCGAGCTGGCCCTGGCCGATCTCGACAGTGTCGAGAAAGCCATCTTCCGCGCCTCCAAAGCCGCCAAAGGCAAAGATGCTGATGCCTTGGCGCTTAAAACCGTCGCCGAAAAAGTACTACCCCATTTGAATGAAGCCAAACCACTGCGCTCATTAGACTTAACCGAAGACGAGATAGCACTGCTTAAACCTTTAAGCCTGCTCACCCTCAAGCCCACCATGTATATTGCTAACGTCGACGAAGAGGGATTCGAAAATAACCCTTACCTAGACGCCGTCATAAAAATTGCCGAGAGTGAAGGTTCTGTCGTCGTGCCCATCTGCAACAAGATGGAAGCGGAAATATCAGAGTTAGAGGACGAAGAGAAAATCGAATTCTTACAAGAGATGGGCATGGAAGAGCCAGGCCTAAATCGTGTTATTCGCGCCGGATACAACTTACTCGGCCTGCAAACCTACTTCACCGCAGGCGTTAAAGAAGTCCGCGCCTGGACCATTCCCGTCGGCGCAACCGCCCCTAACGCGGCAGGTAAGATTCACACAGATTTTGAGAAAGGCTTTATTCGTGCCGAAATTATTGGCTACGACGACTACATTGCTGGCAACGGCGAGCAGGGAGCAAAAGACGCTGGTAAATGGCGTCTGGAGGGCAAAGAATATATCGTAAAGGACGGCGACGTCATTCACTTCCGTTTTAATGTTTAGAACACTGTGACAGCCGTTAGCGGACGCTGGCGGCTCGGATTTTTACTAGCCCTTGCCACTGCCATCATGTGGGGTGTACTTCCCATCGCCCTAACCGGGGTGATGGAAACCCTAGACCCAATGACCACCACCTTCTTTCGTTTGTCTCTGGCTGCATTAGTGCTAACACCCTTGCTAGTAGCGCGCAAACGACTTCCAAATATTAACAAATTACGTACGCCACGCCTGATGCTGCAACTGTTAGTCGCAGGTCTCTTGCTGTGCGGCAACTACGGTTTGTATATTTCGGGGCTAGAGCGAACCACCCCAGAAGCCGCTCAGGTAATGATTCAAGTCGCACCAATGCTGTTGTTACTAGCAGGCATTTTCTTATTCAAGGAATCATTCTCACTCACTCAGTGGTTTGGCTTTTTCGCCTTTGGCTCAGGCCTAGTTCTGTTTTTTAACCATCATCTGGGTGACATTTTCACCTCGCTCAATGATTATGGTTTCGGCCTATTACTGCTCTGCATGGCAGCCGTTTGCTGGACTGGATATGCGGTACTACAAAAAATTCTGCTGCAAGAATTTACCTCAGAAGAAACCATGCTCGCCATTTATTGGCTTGGGACTTTATTATTTTTACCCTTTTCTGATTTCTCCACCTTAGGCCAACTCACTGCCATACAGTGGGGCCTGCTGGCGTTTTGTGGACTCAATACAATAATCGCCTACGGTGCCTTTGCTGAAGCGCTGGTGCATATCGAGGCATCTAGGGTCAGTGCAACCATCGCCTTGACGCCGCTGCTTACCGTCACCATCGTGCAGTTAGTCCCTATTACTGGAATCACCGCCGAGCCAATAGGGTTACTGTCGATTATTGGTGCAATAATGGTGGTCTGCGGTTCAATCACTACTGCAGCAGCTAAAAAGTAATAGAGCAATAAAGAGCGGCAGAAAAACAATAATAAGTAGCCCAATAACCATCTAGCTGCATAGCCATATTTCAGGAACAACCCATGCTAAAGAAAATATCCCTCAGCCTAGTAACCCTACTAGCCGTTATTATCATCGGTGGCGCAGGCTATATCTCAGTGACTATTCCCGGCGGCCTATCAGGCTTTTGGGTCATGCTCAGCACAGTGGCCGGCATGAATCGCTCAGAAGACCAGGTACAGGCCTCTAGCTTGCAGCTACCCCCGGGGTTCGAGATTCAATTGATCGCCGAAGATCTAGGTTACGCGCGCTGGATTCTAGTGACGGACAACAATGACCTCGTCGTCAGCATTACCGATGTTGGCCATATAATGGTGCTGCAGGATAAAGATGGCAACGGCAGCAAAGAAACCAAAACTCTACTCATTGAAGGTCTCAGCAACCCCCAGGGACTAATCTTCGACGGCGATTGGCTGTACTTTAGCGAGCGCGACAAGGTATCCAGAGTCGCCTTCGATCAAACCACCAGCACCCTTGCCGGTGAGATTGAAGTCATTCTCAGCGACCTACCCTATGGCCACCCGCACATGTCCCACAATGCCAAAGCCATCGGTATTTCACCAGACCGTAAACTACACATCAATATCGGCTCCCCCTGCAACAACTGCGAGCCCGAAGATCCCAAATACTCCGCCATGCTGCGCTCGAATCTAGACGGCAGCAACCTAGAGATTTACGCCACAGGTCTGCGCAACAGCGTTGATTTTGACTGGGCACCCTGGGGTGATCTGTATGCCACGGTAAATGCCCGAGATATGCTCGGCGACGACTTTCCACCCGACGAGCTCAACCTTATTGTAGAAGGCGGCTTTTACGGCTGGCCCTACTACCACGGCGACAATGTTCCAGACCCAGAGTTGGGCGACAAACGTCCTGACCTAGCCCCAATGGCCATTCCTCCCGCCCATAAATTTCGTCCACACAACGCACCTCTGGGTATTCACTTTATTAACGCTCACGAGAGCCTCCCTAAAGCGTTTCATCGCACAGCCTTAGTCGCATTGCACGGATCATGGAATCGTTCCTCACTGGATGGTTATAAGGTGATCTCGCTGCACTGGGACGAGCAAGGCAACATAGAGAGCCGCGACTTTGTCAGTGGGTTCTTAGCGGAAGATGGCATTATGGGACGACCCGTAGAGATCGCTCAGGATAAGCAGGGACGTTTTTATATCACCGATGATTTGGCTGGAAGAGTCTATCGAGTGCAGTATTCAGCAGCAGACCAATAAAAAAAACCACTGACCGAGGAAGATTTGACACTGCCGCCTGTTAGTAGCGCTGACAAATACGTTAAAACAGAGAAGTTCAGGATACCCAGTTTTATATAGCATTATAAATGCCAGCCCAGACAGCGCTAAACAACCTCGGTCAGAGGCATGCCCTTATTATGGGAATGATTGATGTAAATTTGATGACCTGCCTAACATTAATGCAGAGCAGTAGCGTTAGAATCTGCTTAATGTGATTTAGCTCACGTTTAGTAGGAGAAATTGTCGAGATCGACTAGAACCGCGTAACAACCCCGAAGTTCTTGACAAAGGCGCCCCGTCTGGCGAAAATGCGCGCCCCCTATCCGTTCGGTCAGCAGTTTAAGTGGCCAGTGGTGAAACCAATAGGGTCTGCAACACGTTATAGCTACGTAGCTCAGCACGTTCGGTCAGCAATTTAAGTGACCACAAGATCAGCAGATAGGGTTTGCAACAAATTATAGCTACGTAGCTCAGCTGGTTAGAGCACAGCATTCATAATGCTGGGGTCGGTGGTTCAAGTCCACCCGTAGCTACCATACAAATCAACTACTTAGCTTTTATCCTCCCAACTCCATCATTACCGATGTAGGGGAATTGTAGGACTTTTGCCTGATAATCCGGTGCCTTGGGTGCGTGATTGTCGCTTTCAACCAACCGCTCAACTGCCTCAAGTAACTCTTTCAATTCACCGGCACTATAGTGCGTAGTGATATCAGAGTTAGCATGAGCGAGCAGATCCTTACGCACTTCATTGCTCACACCCGAACGTCTTAACCGAGTGGCAAAGGTGTGCCTTAAATCGTGCACCCTTAGATTCCTAAAACCCCAATCAGCTTGTCGACCATTGAGTGTCTCGAGCTCATCAGCTGCTTTGGATCGAGCCGTTTTCCAGCAAGTCGTTAATATCCTGTCTCGTTTCTTGCCATCCTTGCCTGGGAACACCAGATCAGAATCACCTCTTGCCAGAGTCTCAAGCTGGGTCTGGAGCAAACTATTTAAGACTAACACCCTGTCCTGCTTATTCTTGGTGTACTTGCCGGGTATATCAAACACATAAACATCAAGCTCCTGAACATAGCGCCTCCAACTCCATCGGAGGTTCAATAGCTCCTGACTCCTAAGCCCAGTATTTAACAGCCATATTGCTAGCTGCTGTAGCTCGTCACTAAGATAGCGCATCAAAAGCACTTCCTGCGCCCTACTAATGGGATAAGCAGACCGCTGATCACCCCAGTCCTGTTTGGGAATCTCAGGGACACTCAGTAACCAGGGGTGGCTATTATCATCTCGCCAAACCGAGGCTGCCCGCCTTAACACTGACCTAACCACACTCAGTGAGCGATTAACCGTGGCACTTTTAACGCCTTGCTTCTTTCGCTCATCAATAAACGGCTGAAGGGTCCCTAAATGAATCTTTCTAAGCTCTAGATCACGAATAAAAGGCATCACCATCTTCAGATCCTGAATATCACGATCAAGACTTTTTTTCGTTTCCTCCTCTATATAACGTGCTGCGGCATAACCAAATCTATAACACCCAGGCTCGCCATAAACCCTTGACTGACGTTCCTTATGTAACAGGTGGACTAGAAATTGCTCCGCCTCTTTGCGGTCCTTCGCGCCAGTGCTGCACTGAATTCGTCTTCCGCTGACTTGTTTGTCAATGTGCCAAGTGTCACCCCTTTTAAAGAGTCCTGGCATTTTATTTTGTCCCATTTCAATTCTCCTTGAGATTGATCAGGACATCTGTAGCGGTGACAGATTGTCCTCTGCCACAGCTTCAAGATCAATCCTTCTGAACATCACTCGACGTCCAACTCTCAATTCATTCACTTGTGGTCTGATATATTTGTTAAAGGAGTTCTTACCCAAACCGAGATATATCCGAGCATCTTGGAGTGTGAGTAGATACGGAGTTTTACTCTCGTTATCGGTACTAACATTTACCAATGTCACGCTGGTAACCAAACCGTTACCCTCACTGCTGGCTCTTACTTGGTATATATATAAGTTTCCGAAACGAGGGGTCCTACCCAACATAAAAGGAGCTATTTTTGACCTGAAAAACGCCCATAACAGCCTATTTGCATGCTCATTTTTGAATTTGGATGACGCTTGATGCCCCTCGTTTGGGACTATATCGCCCCCTAATTTGGGATCGTGAAATGCTAAGCATCTTTCCATTCATCCGTTGGCTCTCTACCTTTGAATTGTCTCCAGGTCAGCCTATAGACCCGAGCTTTACATCTCTGCCAAATGTGATGCTCTAGTAACTTGATAAATCCCGCCGACTCGAGCTCCTTAAATGCCTTTGCAGCTGTATCCTTGTTGCAGCCAATCCACTTAGCTGCATTTACAACCGAAACGCTTATATTCTCTCTTGATGCAGGGATATAGGCATCATTAAGCTTAAACATAAGGCATTTGGAGACAGGCTTAAGTCTTGAAAACTGTTTAGACCTAGTAACGTCGTGAAAAACGGGCGAATAACCGCCGCCCCGACACAGCTTTACTTTATTGCTCTTGCTCTTTGACATAGCTTATTAGCCTTATAAAAAGGGAGAACACGCGGTGTTCTGACAAAGCAAACGCCCTCAGAGGTCATATCAGCAACAATTTTGACTGATGCTCGCTCTGATCTGGCACGCGCAATCTTGACAACCTGGTTGGTAGTCAACATGTCATCTGCCCCAGGCTAAAACATCATCTAAGGATCCTGTCATGACTGGATCGTCCTTAATCATGGTGAAACCAAGATATATCGCCATATCCTTAGCCCTCCACTATGAGACGTTTTTGAAGCGAATCTATCCAAATAACTTCATCAGATTTCAGGATTCTGCTTAGTCCGCGTATTTTTGTGACTAGGAACATCGCCCTCTTTTATGAGCCTATACACGGTAGAAAGGCTGAGAGAGTGTCTTTTTGCAAAGTTTGGGATTGTTGATGACTCGAGAGGAGTCACTGGGTCTGTGAGTGTGTCATGAGATACCACGCTATTAAATGAATACGTGGCAACACTATCGAAGGTGAGAATTAATTCTCTAAGTACACAAATGGTCTAAAAAAAACCTATTTGTGTTTTTTGTTCCGTTTAATCAGCTGAACCAAGGCAGCATCTGCCTTCCAAACACCTGCTTTCAGCAGGACTATGTCGTAAAAACGAGAGGGAATCACCTCTGTGCTGGTTTTCTTCTTCAGCTGTTTCGTCATAGACAATATCATCCAGTTTTCTGCCGGTACCCTCTCTATACAGATCAATCAATCCAAGGATAAACTCATTATCAACGGACATCTTTCTGCCTGGTCCTTCACCCTTGATAGCCTCCGCTCGTTGATTAGATTGTGAGGATAGATTGGATAGCAATTCTTGGAGCTCCTGTCTTGTTATCCCAAGGTTTGAGTGGAGAACTGCACTTTCAAAGAGAGAAATATCAAGAGCCTTAGAGAGCTTGTTAGAATGGTTTGAGATGGCTTTGTACGCCTTCCTGACGTCCTTGCTTGTTGAGCTAGGATAGGCTGTTGAATACATCTTGTAAGCGCTGCATAGCTTGTTGAGGGAGTCCTGAAGAGACTCCGATCAGTAAAGCCATAGTCCTTTACAATATTATCGAGGTCTTTTTTAGAGAAAAGCTCCTCTACATCGCCGATTATTAAATCTTTCATTTAGAATAATTTTGTTTCGCATCGGTACAAAACATGAGTCCATACCGACTCCCCAAGCTTATTTCCGAGGTGAACAGGTCTTGGACCGTATAGCTTAGAAACCATTGTTCTGTTTTCAAGATTGATGTCATAGTAACTTGCTACATCGTCGCTAAAAATAGATGCAATAAATATGGTATTTGGGGAGAAGGTGATCTTGGCATCTGTGAAATCTATGTTTGTTATTTCGAATTCAGGAGGTAAATTTTTATAACCAATGGTGGAATTTCCAACCCGAACAGGATAGAAGGTGTGATAAAAATCTTCGATAAATACAGACTCCGACAGGTGATTAATAGTAACCAGAAGGTGGTCTTTCTCGCGTTTCTTCTTTTGGTCATAGCAGCGCCAAACTTCCTCGTCTCGAGCGCATCCGGACACCAAAAAAAATTAGAGCCAGCCAAAGCGAAACGTTTCTTGTATATTTAAAAATATTCATGGTTACATAGGTTATACTAAGACTACGTGCAAGGAAACAATTAGGTTAAAACAATAAAATAAGGCATTTTCATTAAGAAAAACTATGTCATTGAATACACAGTATAAGAAGATAAAGTTTTCTGATCACTTAAGATCTTTAATATCTAGGTATTATGACCTTCAAGACGATCAGACTTCTGAGATAACCGCCCTAAAGTATAGAATAGATGGGTACGTCCAAGCCGGTCTGATTATGGATGTTCTGGATAATGTGGATATCCAAGCCTTGATAGATAAGGTGCACATGGATAAGTTCGGAATGACTCGTAACCAACGCCGTGCTGAAAAGAAATTAAGTAGCAAAAAAGAAGAAATAAAAGACTGGAGCATATACGACCCTCCAACGATAGAGCGGTATAAAAATAGCTCTTAGGTACACTGTAAATTGACCACGATTATTGCAAAGCACCGCGCTACTTGAATTGATAAGCTCTTCAATACCTGTATCACAGCTTAGCCACCGTGTTAAACAAGGCACTGAGTGACTAATATTTAGTCCAACTATAGATGTTTTAGTTGGGAAATTTAATTGAATAGTAGGGCGTTCCAATGTCGGAGTTAATCGAGGTAGCTGCTCAGGGTGCAGTAGTCGGGTTTGCGCTCGCCGTGATCATAGGTCTAATAAAGTTGTTCAGAGTTCTATTTCCCGGCAAGCCGCCTGAGGAAAATGCTGAGCTACGGGAAATAGAAGCTAAAGTCGATCCACAGACTTTACTTAAAATAGAGGCTATGATCTCTGATGGAGTCGCACAATATAATCCTTGGAAAGTCTATTTGAAAACGTTTATTGGCATTGCTGTGATCATTTCCTTAATATTTATAATGATCAATTCTACAGATAACCCCCCTACAGCCAATGACGCTGCAATGACTGATGAAGAGGTACATGAACTACTCAAAGATATCAGTTCACAGTTTGCCGGAACATTCCCTAAGACAGTTGACAAAGACACAACAGTCACCGCAGTGCGTGCTGACTATCGTAATTTACGAACGTTAATATATTATTATAGGCTTGAGTTACTCAACAAAGATGATTGGGTCGCGGCTGACTTACGTATATTACAGGAGAGACTAAAAATTCCAGCAATAAACCGTTTCTGCTCACAACCAGTTATGGCGGATTTTCGGGATATCGGAGTTTCTCTTGAATATAACTATTCCGATAATAAGAATATTTATCTATTCAGCAACTATATGTCAGTGAATGATTGCAATTAGATTTATTAAACTGAAATCATGCTGTCTAGAAGTATTCATTTTGATTGCGCCATAGGATGAGACCGATAGAAATTAAGCGAACTTTATCTTATAGAATTCATCTAGATTACGTTCGTCTCGTTCTCTTTCCCAAAACGCCAAAAGCCTAGCCTTAACGCAGTCCTCAAGAACTCTTTACCAAGACGGCTGCCGACTCCATGAGAGATATACAGCTGACTGGATTATGCCTACTTAAATTTGGCTTGATCTGACGCTCTATTCAGTTATGATTGGGGCATTCTAACATTGGGCTTAGTCATGAGTAAAAAACAGAAAATAATTGCATCTTTCTCTTTAATAGCAGCGATCATTTTATATTCACCTCTAACAGGTGGCATGAATATCGGCGTTGCAGCTCTCTTAAAAGGTGCAGCAGGGATAGGATTATCCGGGATTATCGGGTATCTAGCATTGGTAAAGTTACAAGCATTTGGCTCGCCAATGAATGCAAAGGACTATGCCAAAATATGGTTTGGATATGTATTCGCTTTCTTGTGTTTAGTCCGATTAGATTTATTTCTCATTCACTTAGATATGGAATATCTAGCGCAATTCATACTATTAATCATAGTTTACGGGGCATTAGCGGGTATATTTGGATATTTGTTTGGGAAATTCAAATTGAGGGGAAATAGTTAGAAATGCATACTGATGGAACAGCTAAGATAAATAACAGACTGAGAGAAAGCTAATGAGATTCAGCATGGCTTATGTCTTTGCAGCCACGATAGCGTTCTTGTGCTTTGATGTTTTTTCAGATGAGGGGACCAGAGGGAATACTGAATATCATCAAATCATCGACGGAGATCCTGAATCATATGAGGCTTTTGAGAGGGCTTTTTTTGCAAGTGAAAGCCCTATATTAAAGTTGGCGAAGCACTCGTTCCTATGCAGCTTAGATTTGCAAAATCCTGAACACATGGCAATAAGAAATACATACTTTTCTCAAAAACTTGAAAAAAAAACACCGTTATATTACAACCCATATGCCTTGCCCAATATCGGAAGCCATAACAAAGCATCAGCCACCGATAGATGTCGCTCAGCTATATATTTTTGAAGGTGTGTCGTCTTTACGAGATAGTTCGATCAAGTTGTTTAGATCTGCACACGAGCTGATTCTTAAAAAAGGAAACCTTTCGAAAGAGGATGTAGCAACGCTGGCAGATTATCTTGGAATTCAAGGTATCATTTCTAATGTTTATGATTCTGGAATGAAAGGGTCTTCGTACCCATTTTTTACGTTTTCTATGATTGACACAGAATCTGGCAAGATTACTGTGACGCCAAAACATAGGCTGATCTCAGTTTACGCGTTGAATTCAGGGATTGTTGTTTATGAAAGAGAAAAAACATCTAGTGATGACGTTCCTTGGCAACCATTGGATGTCAAGAGACATAGCAAGTCCCTTAGTTTACTTCAAATAGGCGTGACGAGTTCCGCTATAGACTCCATAACCCTTAATAGCCACCCTGAAGCCGAAGGATCTTATTTTTTAGAAAACGTGGCTTTCTCTTTAAATATAGAATTTGATGTAAATAACTTTGGTTATCCTTTGCTACTCAATAAATGGTTTGACCCAAAAATTTCCGGGCATACGGTTCATATAGTAGATGCCGATACTCTTAGAAGGGATGGAGATTGGTTATATTTCACCGACGCGATGTTTCTATCTTTGACTGCGCCAGATGATCCAGCATTGAATTTGGCTACAAATTTGCCCAAGGTAATTCTTAAAAGAAAGCTGCAAGTATCTTGTAAAAGGGAGTTGCGAAGGAACTTGTCAGTATCCGCTAGTCGCGCTGGAGATAAAGATAAGTGGATGGATGGCGAACCACAATTTGAAGAATTGGTGGGCAATCACGAAAAGGCATTTGTCCAAATAGCTTGTAGCCCTGATTCATCACTGCAAAATCCCTCCAGTCTTATAGCCAATCTTGAAAGCATTTATAAATATGAGTTTTTCAATATAGATAATTACTCAACGAGCGCGGCTCGCTTAATTTTCGAGTACACTGATTACGCAGCTAAGTGAGCTAATTAAATTTATTTTTGACCGCAAATTGACGCGAAAATAGAAGCATATATGACAAAATCTATTTGTACCTTAATAAGAGGTGAGTCGTGAAAAAGTTCATAAGCATTCTCAGCACCATCCTTTTAGTTATATTGTCGCTGAGTTCATTCGCGGTAACTGAATATAAAATAGAAGTCTCCCATAATGACGAGCTTTTTATCATTAATGGAGAAAGATATGAAGCCCAGACTTATTGTTTCAATATGGAAGAAGGTGACACAGTAATATTTCTAGAGGGAAGTGCTTATGGTGCTTGTGCAACAGCAACCTTGCTTAACCTAAGAACTAAAAATGAATGTAGGGTCTGGTGTGAGTAGCCTCTACTACCCTCTTTTCACTTTAGGAGTTTTGTAGGGATTCCATGTGTCTTGTAGGGCTTTAGGGCTTTAGGGCTTTAGGGCTTTAAACTGGCTATAGATGCCCTGAACTAGCAATAAAAACAATAAGTTAAATATATCTACCCAGCATTACCAACATTAGCTCCCCTCAGGGAAGTCAGGCTCAGGCATGGAACCACATATATTAAACGCCCCATGTATCAAACCGCTACCCCCTCCACTCCACTGTAGGGATTTTGTAGGGATTTACCGTGATTTTGTAGGACCTTAGGGGCTTTAAACTGGCTACAGATGCCCTGAAATAGCAATAAAAACAATAAGTTAAATATATCTATCCAGCATTCATAATGCTGGGGTCGGCGGTTCAAGTCCGCCCGTAGCTACCATTTATACCTTAAATCAACACCTAGGCATCCCGATGCCGTTTCTTCTAGCATTACTTCTTGGCTTTTTTAGCCGCCTTCTTTTCTTTCTGGGTCAGTAGTGGCTGCTTCTTGGCTTCTTTATTACTTTTCTTTTCTTTACCCATACATTTCTCCATTGACTGATTAGGGGACAAATTAACGTTTATTCATCCCGTTGAGGAACTTGAAAAGATGACTGTCGATTCATGATCTAATCGATACCATCTTGAAGCTGTCATCGATCATAACAGGGTAGGATGCCATGATGTGGGTTAGCAGATATTTTACTCCCCTCAGTCTTAATGATTCCACCAGGCTAGATCTGTAAACGAGCGAATATCCAGTTCATGAGTCCAGGTTGATCTATGTTGTTTGGCAAGATGCAAATAGGTATCTGCCACCTTCTCTGGCAATATCAATCCATCATGTTCCATTCCGCGGGTTTCACGCAATGTTTTGAAGCGCTCTTCTCCGAGCATTTTTCCCAATGTATCTGGGGCATCAACGGCGCCATCGATAATGACATGGGCGATATGCAGGCCTTTGGGGCCGAACTCGGCGCTGAGTGATTGGCAGAGCATTCGGCGTCCACCCATGGCTGAGGCGTGGGCGTGCTGGCCGGCATTGCCGCGCACGGCTGCGGTGGCTGAGGTCACTATTATTGATCCTTTACCACGCGCAACCATTAATGGGCAGACAACAGATGCGGTGCGAAACAAACTAAAGGTGGCGATGTGCCAACAGCGTTCGAAGGCTTTGTAACTGGTGTCGCTTAAATCGCGATCACCGATCTGAGCACCCAGATTAAAAATCACTACTTCGATAGGACCTATGTCTTTTTCTACAGTGGCGATTAATGTTTCGATCGCGCCTTCGTTGGTCACATTAAACAAGAAGCCTGTGGCATCGTTACCGTCTGCTTGAATATCAGCGACTAATGTATTGAGACCCTCTTGATCGCTGCGGCGACATAACACTGAATGGTACCCTTCTGCGGCAAAACGCTTGCCGGTTGTTCCGCCAATACCGGCGCCGGCGCCTACTACTAAACAAACTGGTTTCATGACTGACTCCCCCTTTCTTTACGCATTATTTTTACGCTTTTATTTTTGGTTCTATTTAATCTAGGTGCTATCTAATTGGTATGGTATTGGCATCATAGTCCGGCAAAAAATCTTCTTTTTTACCCGGTAATATGGCCAATGCTTTGAAGGCCATGCGCAGTAAAAAATTATTCTTAAGATGATAAAGTTTGCCCATATTGGTGGACATGTTTTGAATTTTTGCCGTGCGTGATAATCGGTTGCGCTGATAGAGTTGCAAACCTTGCTCAACATTTGAAGCCTGATCTAAGGCCCGTTGTAAGATGCGCCCATCCTCAATCGCCATGGCGGCACCTGAGGCCATAAAAGGTAAGGTGGCATGCGCGGCGTCACCCAGCAAAGTGACGCGCTTAGAACTCCACTGGGTCAATGGCTTGTGGTTATGCAGGGCCCAGCGATAGCACTGGTCTTTATCCACAGCGGCTATCACTGCTTGAACGGTTGGGTGCCAACCGTCAAAGTCTTGTTCGAGTTCTGCCTTGGGGGCCTTGGTGGTCCAAGACGCCTCCTCCCAAGTGCTATGTTCAACTACGCCAACAAAATTCACTAACTGCTGTTTACGCAAATAATAAATAACCATATGTTTGTTGGGACCAACAAAATTACTAACCGTTTTTTCCATGAAATCTGCGGGCAATCTATCTACTGGTACCACACCGCGCCAGGCAACATTGCCGGTAAAAATCGGCGCTTTTTTACCCAGTAGTTGATCACGAATAACCGACTTAACACCATCTGCCGCTACAAGACAGTCGCCTTCAAACTGGCTGCCATCGGCGCAGTGCACGGTCACTTTATTCGCTTCTTCTGTGTAGCGAACCACTGTGGTATTTAAAGCGACGGGGGCAGGGTCATTGGCGAGAAATGCGCTGGCCAATATTTGATGCAGGTCTGCGCGATGGACATGTAAATAGGGTGCGCCGTGGCGCTCTAAATAATTTTTACCGAAAGGTAGGCTATAGAGAACCTCACCAGTTTTATGGTCACGAAAATCTGCTCGCAGTGGGTCTACAGCAATCGCTTCTATCTGAGATCTCAGGCCAAGGTAGTCGAGCACTCGAAGAGCATTGGCACCGCACTGAATGCCAGCGCCGACTTCTGTAAATTCAACTGCGTGCTCAAGTAGCTGAACTTGATGCCCATTTTTTTGCAGACACAGAGCAGCTGTAAGTCCGCCGATGCCCGCACCTGCAATGATTACTTTCATGGGTTTACACTGCTCATTAAGAAAGCGCACCCTCGGTGCCTAATGCTGTTATTTCCTGTTCTGAGAAACCCCATTGGGCCAGCACCTCTTGGGTGTCAGCACCCTCTGCAGAGGGCGATGTAGGCGTTGCACAGTCTGAACGGGTAAACCTGGGTGCTGGTGCTGGCTGAGTTAGCCCATCGATTTCAATATAGGTTTTGCGCGCCACATTGTGTGGGTGAACCGGTGCTTCTCGATAGTTGAGCACGGGGGCAAAACACACATCGGTGCCTTCCATAACCTCACACCATTGGGCCTGTGATTTGGTTTTAAATATCTCGATCAAACTGATCTTCATCTGCGGCCACTGGGTCTTATCGTAGGGGTTGGCAAATTCTTCAGGATCCAGGTTCGCCTTCTCAACTAACAGGGCATAAAACTGTGGCTCAATGGAACCGATGGACACGAAACGACCATCGCTGGTTTCGTAAACATCGTAATAGGGGGCCGGGCCATCGAGCATATTACTGCCGCGCTCTGGAATCCAAGCACCCAGTTTGTCCATGCTGTGAAACATCGACATTAGGCTGGCGGAGCCATCGGTAATGGCGGCATCTATCACATCGCCTTTGCCTGATCGCTGGGCTTCATAGAGCGCAGCCAACATACCCATAACGAGATACATACTGCCGCCAGCATAGTCACCCACCAAGTTTAGCGGTACCACTGGCTTTTCTGGCGTGCCAATGGCGGCCAGTGATCCGGTCAGGGAAATATAGTTAATATCATGGCCGGCGGTTTTGGCCAGTGGCCCGGTCTGGCCCCAGCCCGTAATGCGACCAAAGACTAAACGCGGGTTGCGGTTATGGCACTGCTCTGGGCCAAAACCTAAACGCTCGGCGACACCGGGGCGAAAACCTTCAAATAGCATATCCGCAGATTCCACCAGTCGCAGTAAGGCTTCAACGCCTGCTGGGGTTTTAAGATTTAGGGCAATAGATTTCTTGCCTCTTGAGTTACAGTCCATCGCGGCGGGCAGTGCAACCAGACCACCGCCTTTGGATGAGCGCTCAACCACGATCACTTCGGCACCCATATCGGCCAGCAACATACCGGCAAAAGGCCCGGGGCCAATACCTTTAATTTCTATTATTTTTACACCTGCTAATGGGCCCATTAGGTTAATCCTTATTATTGTTTTTTTAATGTATGTAAATCTTCCGGTCTATCAATATCCAGTGCGGCTTCAGGCAGTGCTATTTCTGTAACAGAAATTTCTGCATTGTTAAGCAATGTTTTAGCACCGCTGTCCGCCGTTAGTCCCTGCAGTTTTTCAAAATAACTTCGCGGGAAAATCGCTGGTACGCCACGCGCACCGCAATAATGTGCAGCCACAATATTATCACCCTCAAAGGCCTTTGCCATTACTTGAAGCTGTTCTGGGGAGATATGAATTTGGTCGGCCAGCAGAATTAACACGCCATGGGCTGCTGGATCAATGTGCCTGGCTCCGTAGGCAATAGAACCGCCTAGACCACTCTTCCACTGGGGGTTGATAATAATCTGTGCCCCTGACAACTGCGGCTCGATCTGCTGTGCATGTGCCCCCAACACTACCGCCACCTTATTAGGGAAAACGACGTTGGCGCTGTCTATACAGCGCTGTAGTAATGTCTGTCCCTGATACTGGGCGAGCTGTTTGGGAGAGCCAAATCGGGAGGCGGCTCCTGCGGCCATGATAAGTACCGCAATATTGCTGGTCATAAAAATCGATGATTATCGGTGAAACTGTCCAGAGCGCCACTCAGAGACACGCCATTGGCTTGCTGCAATACTCCATGGCACTCCGCCAATATCGACAGGGCAATACCCTCGGGGAGTTCGGCTCCCAAATCTAAACCGGCCGGACCGGCGATAGGAATGCGCAAAGTCTCTACCCTTAACCCCGCTAAGGCTAACACCTGCTGCTGCCGAGCTATTGGCCCAAGCAACGCTAAATACCTTACAGAGGAAGCCTGTAACGTTTTAATGGCATGAGCATCCATCTCTAGGTTATGACACATCACCACTGCTGCATCCCACTGAGTAAATGCAGGGGTATCGATTAGGTTATTAATAGGACAGTCTAAAAGGACATCCGCAGCCAAGAAATATTCTCGTCGCCCATTGGCGGGTCGAGAGTCCCAGAGCGTTACTGTCCACCCTAGATTTTTCGCCATTGTTACTAGCGGCTGTGCGTCCACACCACCCCCCAACACCAGAATATGGGGTTGCGGTTTAATCTGCGTGACTAACCAGGTTTGGTTTTCTTCGGTGACTAGACCCGGCTTCTCTGTCGCACCTGAACGCAACCAACGACTTTGGGCATCGGCATTGTCAGCGACAAGCTGCCAATATTGGCCCTGTGCATGCTCTGCCAGATGATCGCGAATATCGCCAAGATTGAGATAATTATTTGCCGCCTGAATAGGCTGCAATAAAATATAAACGGTGCCACCACAGCCAATACCCAACTGAAAGGAAATATCGTCTTCGTCACTGCCATCGTAACAAACGGTTAGAGACTGTTGACTGCGCATCACCCGCGCTGCCTGCAACTGAATATCGGCTTCTAAGCAGCCGCCACTGAGCAGGCCATACTGCTGACCAAGGTCATTAAACAGCATCATTGCGCCAGATTTACGGTAGGAGGGGCCTTCGGTCTTATAGACGGTAGCTAGTACCCACAGCTGAGAATCTCGCTGCGGGTACCAGATATCCAGAAGATGCTTGAGATGGTTAACCATCCCAGCATTTTACGCATTTACAGATTTTTAGCTATCGGCTGCATTGACCTCAGCGCCATTTAGCGCGTACCAACCAATATAGATGTAGCACAGCATTGGCACTATAAAGCTCAGCTGAATACCGATGCTATCGGCGGCAACACCCTGAACTAGCGGAATAAGTGCACCACCAACAATCGCCTGACAAACTAGGCCAGAACCTTTGCTCGTCATTGAACCCAGACCTTTAACGGCCAGAGTAAAGATGGTTGGGAACATAATGGAGTTGAAGAAGCCAACGGCCAGAATCGACCACATGGCCACATCGCCTGTGCTGTTCATGCTGACGATAATCATAATAATCGCGATAAGCGCATTAACCGCAAGATACTTAGTGGCAGCAACGTAGTTCATTAGCACTGCACCGACGAGACGCCCGATCATTGCCGCGCCCCAGTAGTAAGCAACCATCTCACCCGCATCCGCCGTACTCATACCTGCAATAGAGCTCTCGGAGAAATAGTTGACCAGGAAGCTACCAATAGAAACTTCACCACCCACATAAAGGAAGATTGCTAGGGCACCTAATACCAGTGAGCGGTGCTCCCAGATATTGCCATCCGACTCTTCGCCTGTGGCTTCAACATGGGCCAATTTCGGCAATTTAATGTTTCTAAATACCAATGCTGCTGCAATAAGCAGACCCGCAATCATTAGGTAGGGACCCTGAACCGCCGAAGCATCCGCAGCAACCACGCCCAGAATCAGCGATGCGCCGATAATGGGGCCAACGGTCGTTCCCAGAGAGTTAGCAGCCTGCGCCAAATTTAACCGGCTAGCGGCGGTTTTTTCTGGCCCTAGCGCTGCCACGTAGGGATTGGCTGCAACCTGCAAGATGGTGATACCACTGGCCAGTACAAAGAAGGCAAACAGAAATAGTCCATACATATGAAAGCTTGCAGAGGGATAAAAAAGGATACAACCGGCAGCAGTAGTCAGCAGACCAAGCACAATGCCCTGCTGATAACCGACCTTATCAATGAGTCTGCCAGCGAAGGGTGACACGATAAAGTAAGCACCGAAGAAACAAAACTGCACCAACATTGCCTGGGTGTAGTTAAGGTCGAAGGACTCTTTTAAAAATGGAATTAAAATATCATTTAGAACTGTAATAAAGCCCCAAAAGAAAAACAGACAGGTCATCGCGATAAACGCAAATGTCTGTGTGCCCTGCTCTTGGCCTTCAGCCGCTTTTGCTGTTGAGTTTCCTGCAGTTGGACCCGCCATGTGTTTCCCCAAATATTGTGTATTTATAGTTTTGCTAACAATCTAGGGTAAATTGGCTGAGTTGGCCATGCAAGGCGTGTTTGAGGCAGATAGGCTTTTTGGTCGCAAGATAGCGCTGCTTTATCGTCTTTAGCGCTGTTTAGGGGCTATCTAGACGGTAATAGGCGCTAATTAAGAGCGATAAAAGGGTAGGCCAATAAGTAAGAAGTTTTTAGGTAGATTTAGCGGGCAGCCAGCATGGCGCGCATAACCTGCTTGAGACCATTGTGATTGGTGCGCATCTCGTCGAGATTATCAGGGTCGCTCATCCAGTGATAAACAATGCCACTGACCGAGGCCGTAAAGTGGTCGGCAATCAAGGCTGTATCTAGACTCGGTGCCAACAGACCTCGTTCAATGCCCTGCTCTATCCAGCTGATTACATCGCCACGGCGACGTTTGTGAATCCCTAAAATAACTGGCTTAAGCTGAGACTCAGGGGCTAAGGCTTCAAACCACAGACGGTAAAAGGCCTCTACATGCTTGGGGGCATCTTCGCAAAACTGGATATGGGCATCTAATGCGGCGGCAATGGCTTCGTAGCCATATTTGTCTTTGGTCACTAGGGTCAGTTCGGCAAGCCATTCATCCCCCACGGATCTGAGCACAAAATCAAACAGGCCCTCTTTGTTACCAAAGCGATACCCTGCCAGGCCACGAGAGTAACCGGCCTTTTCTCCCACATCTTTCAATGTTGCCTGCCCGGTACCGCGCTCGACAATAAGGTCGACCGCAGCTTCCAGCATTTTGGCATCGGAGATTTCTTTGCGTTCGACCTGAGTCAGCCGAAGGGCTTTAGACATTATTTATTATCCTAAATATCGAGTCTTACACTGTTAACCAAAATCAAAGGTCAAGCACGCATGATGCGCCGGTAGTTTGCGCCACAAGTCGGCAAAATATCAAGCATCATTACATGCTGCGGCGATACTGCCCGCCAACATCAAACAGGGCATTGGTAATCTCGCCCAATGAACAGCAGCGCACAGCTTCCATTAACACCTCAAAACCGTTGCCACCTTCACTCACTGTATCCTGCAAGCGTTTGAGCACTTCAGCGGAATCCGCACCATGCTCTTTTTGGAATGCTCTAAGACGCTTTATTTGGCTTTGCTTTTCGGCATCAGTGGAACGAGCCAGTTCAATTTCCATCGGCTCTTCTTCAGCCTCATTAAGGAAGGTATTCACACCAACAATGGGGAATGAACCATCATGTTTTTTGTGCTCATAGTACAGCGACTCTTCCTGAATCTTGCCGCGCTGATAGCCAGTTTCCATGGCACCCAGTACACCACCACGATTAGAGATTTTTTCAAATTCCTGGAGTACGGCCTCTTCGACAAGGTCGGTTAACTCGTCAATAATAAACGCGCCCTGACTTGGGTTTTCATTTTTCGCTAGGCCCCACTCTTGATTGATAATCAGCTGAATCGCCAGCGCTCGGCGCACAGACTCTTCCGTGGGCGTGGTAATGGCTTCATCGTAAGCATTGGTGTGCAGGCTATTACAGTTGTCATAAATCGCGATTAAGGCTTGCAGGGTAGTGCGAATATCGTTGAAGTTCATTTCCTGAGCATGAAGTGAGCGGCCCGAGGTTTGGATATGGTATTTCAGTTTTTGGCTGCGCGGGTTGGCTTTATAGAGGTCGCGCATCGAGGTTGCCCAGATACGTCGAGCCACTCGGCCCATGACGGTGTACTCGGGATCCATACCATTAGAGAAGAAGAATGACAGGTTGGGAGCGAAGTCATCAATGTTCATGCCACGCGCCAGGTAGGCTTCCACAAACGTAAAGCCATTGGATAGCGTGAAGGCCAGCTGGGAGATCGGGTTAGCCCCGGCTTCGGCAATATGATAGCCAGAGATCGATACTGAGTAAAAGTTACGGATCTGCTCGTCGATAAAGAACTGCTGCATATCACCCATCATGCGCAGACTAAATTCCGTGGAGAAGATACAGGTATTCTGACCCTGATCTTCTTTGAGAATGTCGGCCTGAACAGTGCCGCGCACGCGCTGTAAAGTATTGCTGCGCAGGGTCTGGTATTCATCATCCTTGGGCTGGCGACTTTGCTCAGCCACAAACTGATCGACCTGCTGATCGATGGCAGTGTTTAAAAACATTGCCAAAATCGTGGGGGCCGGTCCGTTAATGGTCATGGATACCGAGGTAGATGGATTGCACAGATCAAAGCCATCATAGAGGGCTTTCATGTCATCCAGGGTACAGATAGACACGCCAGCATTACCGACCTTGCCATAAATATCGGGCCGTTCATGGGGATCAAATCCGTACAGAGTCACCGAATCAAAGGCGGTAGAAAGCCGTTTTGCTTCGGAGTGCTCCGACAGCGCCTTAAAACGACGGTTGGTTTTAAAGGCATCGCCCTCACCGGCAAACATACGTGCTGGGTCTTCGCCCTCACGTTTAAAGGGAAATACACCAGCGGTGTATGGGAACTCACCGGGAAGGTTTTCCCGCATCAACCATTTAAGCAGCTCACCATGGTCTTCAAAACGCGGCAGAGATACCCGAGAAATTTTATTGCCGGACAGAGAAATGGTATTGAGTTTGGTGACAATCTGTTTGCCATTGGGCAAGACATCGACTTTTTCGTCGCCGCTATAGGCTTCCACCACGGCAGGCCAGTTTTCGAGCAACTTGCTCGCCGTACTGTCCATGGCCTGCTTGCGCTCGGCGATAAGACTGTCGATAGTCCCAGGGGCATCGCTGCCACTCTCTAACAACATAGATTTTGTTGCGGCCAACTGCTGCTGCTGACGGGCCAGATTAGCCTGCACAACAACCTGCTGATGATAGTTGCGCACACCAGCGGCAATCTCAGCCAGATAGCGCTGACGATCTGCGGGGACCACCACGGTTTTTTCGGAAGGCGTTCTACAATCAACTTTGGCCAGATGCTGTTCAAAGCTGCGCAGGCCACGAACCTGTAATAGCTTAACCAGCTCCTGATAAGCAGCGGTGACGCCGTCATCATTAAAACGTGAGGCAATGGTGCCAAAAACAGGCATCTCATCGGGCGCCTGAGTCCAGGCCTCGCGGTTGCGTTGAACCTGTTTGCAAACATCGCGGTAGGCGTCATCGCTACCCTTGCGATCGAATTTATTAATAATCGCCAGCTCGGCATAATCGAGCATATCAATTTTTTCTAGCTGACTCTGGGCGCCAAACTCTGGGGTCATCACATAAATTGGAATATCCACATAGGGCACTATGCCCGCATCGCCCTGACCAATACCTGGGGTCTCAACCACGACTAGATCGAAGCCACCCAGACGCATTGCACAGACGATATCTTTTAGGGCGGCTGGCACTTCACCAGTAGCACCGCGCGTGCCGATTGAGCGCATATAGATAGAGGGATGATAGATCGAGTTCATACGGATACGGTCGCCGAGCAGGGCACCTCCGGTTTTCCGTCTTGTGGGATCAATGGCGAGTACGGCAATCTTAAGTTCATCGGCACTGTCTTGGCGGAAGCGACGGATCAATTCGTCAGTTAGTGAGGACTTACCAGCGCCACCAGTACCGGTAATACCCAATACTGGCACTGTGGCACTAAGAAACTGTGCCTGCTCACGAAGGGAATTCTGCTGGTCTTGGCTTAGTTCATCTCGCTCGATAGCGGTGATAAGACGGGATAGATTATTGCGCCCCTGCTCACCAGAAAGCACCTCGGCGGATACGCTAATGTCGTTGTAGGAACCCAAGGAACAGCGCTCAATCATGTCGTCGATCATGCCTACTAGGCCTAGGTTCTGACCATCGTAGGGGGAGTAGATACGCTCGACACCATAGGCCTCAAGCTCTTTGATTTCTTCCGGCACGATCACACCGCCGCCACCGCCAAAGATTTTAATATGCTCCGCGCCCGCTTCTTTAAGCAGATCAACCGCGTACTTAAAGTACTCCACATGGCCACCCTGATAGGAGCTAATGGCAATACCCTGAGCGTCCTCTTGCAAGGCAGTTTGCACTACCTCTGCCACGGATCGATTGTGTGCGAGATGAATCACCTCAACACCAGCACCCTGAAGTATGCGGCGCATAATATTAATCGCGGCATCATGGCCATCAAACAGGCTGGCTGCGGTAACGAATCTTAAGGGAATGCCTTTTTTCGCGGATATATTTTCGCTGGCGGCACCGGCGGTATCATTGGCACTGGCTGACTGGTTGGCGGACGTATTCATGTTCTCTCCATTGATCAGGGGCAAGTGGCCTGACATTAACGTTTGTTTAAGTTTTGTATACCGTTAGTTTAATTATCTTGCTTGTTGCATGCAAGTATCTTTATCGGCACAATAATGCAAAGGGTGAGTTAAGGCTCATTAGCAATCAGATTAGGGGTTACGGCCGGTTAGCCGAGTATTTCATCGCCATAATCAAAATAGTCCGCAATCGCCAAACCAGCGGCGACACTGGTAAAGGGATCATGCTCAACCACCTTACCGGCGAATTGATTGTCGAGAATGTCTTTTACCGCAGGAATTAGCGATGAGCCGCCGGTGCGCAATACCAGGTCAATATCGCTTGCCTGAAGGCTGGCTTTATTGAGTATCAGGGTGATGGCCTGCTCAAGCTGAAAGAGCAAATCGGAGATCATAACTTCAAACTCCCAGCGTTCGAGCGTCACTTCAATATCAATCTCTGGGATGTCCAGCACGGCGGAGTCATGCACTGATAGCTCGGCTTTAAAGGCCTTGATCGCCTCAAACACCTGATAGCTATAATTCTGTTTAATAAGGTCATAGAGGCGCTTGAACTTGGTCGCTGCCTCATCGGGCTCGACCATGCGCTGCATTACCGGCGCTGTGTATTTATTCTGGTTAAGCATGTAGCTAATAGGCCAATTGATCAGCAGGTCTTCAAATTCACCAAAGGGAAACAATGTATCTACGTTTGAGCCGTCAACGACTCGACGCCATCGCTCGCCCTTCCCCAGCAACGGAAAAACCAGCTCGCGAAAAATGGTCTGATCAATTTTATCGCCCCCGAGTGCAATACCATGGGTCGCCTCGACTTTAAATGAATCTCCCCTGCGGCTGAGAATACTGAAATCCAAGGTGCCACCACCAAAATCCACGGTCAATACTCGCTGATCGGCATTTTCAGGATGGTTATACAGGTAGCTAATGGCTGCAGCTGTTGGCTCAGGGCAAAACGACTGCTGGGTTATCCCCGCATGGCGATAGGATTCACTGAGACGCTCTAAGGCAACATTATTGCGCCCCTGCTCAATGCCTTCGAAATTAACCGGATGGCCCAGACAGGCATGGGTGGTGTCTTCTAGGTTCTGCTGCAATGCCTTACGAATACCCACTAAAATTGGAGTAACCAAGGCAACAAGACGAAAAGCTCGATCAAAAATTAATGTGCGTCCGCTGTCAGAACTGCCCAGCAAGCGCTTGGTGCCTCTAAACAAACGCCCGGGCAGGCTAGCGTCATTAAATGCCTGACCATAGATTTTGCTAGTTTCACCCTCTCCCGCCGGGCCATCTGGGCTACCTGTGCCCGTTCTAGCCTCACCCAAAACCTCAAGACTCAACTCAACCTTTCTGCCTTGATTGCCCTTTATATAGTCATCAATGGCGGTCTGACCTATGGACGTTACAAAGTCCCTGTCCACATAATTAGCCGAGGGCATAATGGCATTGTGCTCAGTGAGCCTTACCAATGTAACTTCTTCGCCATCAAAAACGGCAGCTGCACTATTGCTGGTACCAAAATCAATACCGATGCCAAAGGTGGACGCTGACTCCCTTGAAAAGGAAGGTGAAAGAGGCTGCTTGGGGGAGTGCATAGGAAATTGTCGCTATGAATAAAAATAATGACTAGAAAATAGTGGATTGGGAGTATTTTAGACTAAAATGCCCTCCGCTGCTGTAGATAGATGACTGTTATTTTCAGTAGACCTAACAATCTTAGCCGATGAAATTATTAGGCTAAAACCCTAACTAGAATAAAAATGGAGCCCCAAATGCCGATCATAAATTACGTTGAATTTAACGGAAAAGAACATGCAGTAGACGTTGCCGAGGGTGTCAGTCTGATGCAAGGCGCTATGGACAATATGATCGAGGGGATTATTGCCGAATGTGGCGGTTGCGGCGTGTGCTGTACCTGTCATTGCATGATTGATCCCCAGTGGGCCGAGACTGCAGGCGCTGCAACTAAAGATGAAAGTGAACTACTTGAAATACTCGACACCAGAGAAGAAAACAGCCGCCTAAGCTGCCAGGTTAGGGTAACCGCAGCAATGGATGGCATGGTGGTTAGGCTGCCAGAGTCTCAATACTAGATAGTCACAGTACTAGTGAGCTAAAGAGCACTAAAGAGACTTAAACCGCAGCCACCTGCCATGGATAAAAAATTACGATGTATCCTCTAGATTATATTCAGCCAGTTTTTCGCCCGCCCAGTGAAGCTCGGTCATTGATTCTTCAGGTCACCAATGGTTGTTCTTACAATAAGTGCACCTTTTGTGAAATGTACACGGATGAAGACAAGCGCTTTAGCCCCAAACCCATCGAGAAAATCGAAGAGGAGCTACGCGGCCTTGTCAAAGCAGGTTATCCGGTAAAGCGAGTATTCCTCGCTGACGGTGATGCCATGACATTAAGTACCCGACGGCTGGTGGATATATTGCAGTTAATCAGCAAGTACTATCCAGATATACAGCGGGTATCCTCTTACTGTTTACCCCGTAATCTAAAAAAGAAATCTGTTGAAGAACTGCAAGACCTTTGTGATCTTGGACTCAGCCTTATGTATGTGGGCTGTGAAAGTGGCGACAATGAGGTACTTAAGCTGGTCAATAAAGGGGAAGACTACGATTCGTCTTTGGTCGCCCTGACAAAAATAAAACAGGCGGGCATGAAAAGCTCGGTGATGATTTTAAATGGTTTAGGTGGCCCTGAACTCAGCCAGCAGCATGCGCTAAATTCGGCCAAATTAATGAATGCCGCACAGCCCGATTATCTGAGTACTTTGGTAGTGGAATTTCCCACCGGCAGTGAGCGCTTTGAAGCAGCCTTTGAGGGACGCTGGCGCAGGCTGGGAAAGCTAGAATTATTTTGCGAGATGCAGACATTGCTCAGCAATTTGGAACTGGATAAAACCATTTTTAGAAGTGACCATGCCTCAAACTACTTAGTGCTTAAAGGTGTGCTGGGCAAAGACAAAGATAGACTACTATCGACGGTAGATACGGCCATTAATCAGCCGGGAATGATTCCATTGAGAGAGGAATGGCAGCGGGGACTCTAAGGCCCCCTACCCTTCACTATTGCTTCATTAGATATTTATTGAGACGCTGTTTCGAAACGGTTCTCAGCGCGATTCTTAACCACCTGATCCGCCGCAAAAACCTGGCCATTCATGGCAATATACACACCAGCATCTCTGCTCTGAAGCGCGCCAATCGCACAGCCAATATTAAAGACTGCATCTGTATTGGCAAACGCAGCTGGCTGCAAGGCGCCAGTCAGTAAGATGGTTTTATTGTCTATATCCCCAAGCCAGCTCGCTGTTTCAACCATACCATCGGTGCCATGGAGAATAAGAATATGCGTCGCCTCCGCGCTGGCAACCGCCTGCTGAATCTGGCGACGATGATCATCATTCATATCTAAACTATCCAAGCGCATCAATTCGCTTACCTGATATTCAAAGCCAACATTCATCTGTTCTAGCATAGCGCCGATAACCGGATCGCCAATTTGATATTCACTGAGGGCATCAAAATAAACTTTATCAATGGTGCCGCCAGTGGTAAAAATTTGTAAATTCAACATTAATTTATGGCCTCGAAAGCATCGCGTGTCAGATTTTCTAAAGAGTCGTCGGCGTGGACAATAATATTATCTTCAATACGAATACCGCCGTAGGGAAGAAAGTCATCCACTCTAGACCAGTTAATATTAGCAGCCTGATCACCCGTGCGTAATTTATCTAACAGCGCAGGAATAAAATACAGCCCCGGCTCTACCGTATGTATCTGGTTAGCAACCATTGAGGCCGAGCTGCGCAGCTTCGGGTACTTTTCTGGAGCCGCCAATACATCGCCCTGGGCATTTGCCAGATTGCTGCCTCGGTCATGGACATTAGAGCCCAGATGATGGCCCAAACCATGGGGATAAAATGCTGCAGTAATGCCAGATTCAAAGGCCTCTTCCCCAGACACTTTTACCACATCAAATTGGCGCAAAATATCACCGGCTTTAATATGGGAAAGCACATGCAGGTCCACCGGACTTTTACCGATTCCACCCGCCGCAACAAGCTCTAACTGCTGGGCATCCATAACACGGATCATAGCCGCAAAATCACTGCCATCATCAAAGGCATAGGTACGAGTAATATCCGAGGCATAGCCATTGACTGCGACACCGGCATCAATCAAAAAACTGCGGGGCGTCTGGGGCTGTTTAAACAGATTATGGTGATGTAATACGGCGGCATGTTCGTTAACCCCGGCAATGATCCCGTAGGGCATCTCGTTCTCGCGACAATCGCAGGCGGCCAAATAGGCTGCGGCGATCTGAACCTCAGAGGCCCCCGCCAGAAAGGCTTGCTGGGCGGCACGGTGCGCAGGGGCAGCACGGCGATTAGCCTCGCGCACGCATTCCTGTTCGTAAGGAGTTTTGCCGCGGCGCTGATAATCAATTTGATCGGTAACAGCCTGTGGATTCCAATGCTCGCCATCAAGCTCTAGATCATTGGTTTCATTGATAAACGCGGTAGCCGCACCGAGCTGTCTCTTAATGTCATCGATACTGGCGTATTCAATAATCTCAAAGGCTTGTTCGAAACCTTCAGGCAAACTTTCTGGTGCGGTGTGCCAAATATCTTCAACCGTCAGTAAAAATAACTGCGGTTTGCTGGCTCCTGCTTTGATCTGTAAATAACAGCCGGCCCGGGTCGCCAAGGGCACCCATTCACGAAAGTACGGATTGGCAGTAAAAGGGTATGCCATATCGTCTTTAAATTGCATTTTGGTCTCACCGGATCCGATCAAAATTGACTGGTAACCGGTCGCCTCCAAAATCCCTTGAAAGCGAGTCATTTTTTCCGCGATATTCTGTTTATAAAGCTCAGCCATCATTGTTATATCTTCCTTAATCGAGTAATTAAAACGCGCCAATCATTCTCTAAATATCATGACCAAAAACCGTGCACCCAGTTTAACGCCAGAGCGGGCTTAAGCAATAACCTTAGCTACTATCCCAGCTATTACTCACAACGATAGTCACAGCCCAAGCAGATTTCCACGCAGAACCGCAGGAAAGGCTGCTGCCGAACGCTGGCAGTAGCGATTTATTAAGAAAAAAAACGGAGGCTACTGGCCCGCTTAAATGGACCAGGCAAGTTCTGTCGGATAGAAAGATACCTATAAAAGAACCGTATTATCCCTATCGTTTTGTTGGTTATTTCCGGTGTATACTCCGAGAAAATAATTAAAAAATAAAGAGGGTATTTACCATGAGTTCAATGAAATTCGTTACTTTGCCGGCTTATTTATTGTCCGCTTTGCTACTGACAGCCTGCGGCAGTGACCCAGCAAAGTTTGCCGAGGTTGATTCGCAGCGCTTACTTAATGCCGCCGCAACGCCTGAAGAATGGCTCACCTATGGCGGTACCTATGATGAACAACGTCACTCTGGCCTGAAACAAATCGACACATCCAACGTCAGTGAACTAGGTGTCGCTTGGACCTATAATCTAGCCACAGAGCGTGGTGTTGAATCCACTCCGATTGTAGTAGACGGTGTTATGTACGTAACTTCTGCCTGGTCGGTGGTTTATGCCCTTGACGCAAAAACCGGTAGTGAACTCTGGGTTTATGACCCTAACGTTGATCGAGCGGTGGGCGCTAAAGCTTGCTGTGATGTAGTCAATCGCGGAGTAGCGGTATGGAAGGGCAATGTTTATGTCGGTGTTATTGATGGACGACTTGAAGCTTTAAATGCTGCCACCGGCGAAAGGGTTTGGAGCACAGTTACCGTTGACCAGTCTAAGCCATACACCATAACCGGCGCGCCGCGTGTCGTTAAAGGTAACGTACTGATTGGTAACGGTGGCGCAGAGCTGGGTGTCAGAGGCTATGTATCTGCCTACGCTGCGGCAACGGGTGATTTGGTGTGGCGCTTTTATACCGTGCCAAACCCCAATAAACAACCTGATGGCGCGATCTCTGATAGCGCTCTTAAAGACATCGGCAACCTAACCTGGGGCGATGATGGTGCATGGACCACCGACGGCGGTGGCGGTACTGTTTGGGATTCAATTATCTATGATGATGTGAACGATAATGTTATTTTTGGTGTTGGCAACGGCTCACCCTGGAACCGTGATGTTAGAGATGCCGGTAAAGGCGATAATTTATTCTTATCCTCCATTGTTGCCGTCGATGCTGCAACGGGTGCCTATAAGTGGCACTTTCAAACCACTCCCGGTGACAACTGGGACTACACAGCTACCCAAACTATTATTTTGGCCGATCTGCCAATCGGTGCAGATGGCGCCACTCGGCGAGTTGCCATGCAAGCGCCCAAGAATGGTTTTTATTACCTCTTAGATGCTGCCACAGGCGAGTTCATTTCTGGTGAATCCTTTGTACCTCAAAACTGGGCGGAGGGCTTAGATGCCGATGGACGTCCGATAGAAAACCCTCAGGCGCGTTATGGCGAAACTCCGTTTATGCAGAACCCGGGTCCTTTGGGCGCGCACAATTGGCAGCCAATGGCGTTTAACCCAGAACTAAACCTTGCCTACATACCTGCACAAGAAGTGCCTGATTTTTATGCGAGTGACCGTTTATTCAACGCGCGCTCACAGAGCTGGAACACCGGCACAAATCTCGCGGCGGGTATACCCATGGATCTCGATCTTGCTACAGCCATGGCCCTTAGAGCAACGCTCAAGGGACGCTTGATTGCTTGGGATCCTATCACTCAGAGCGCTCGCTGGAGTGTAGAGCACAGTAATGCTTGGAATGGTGGGGTTCTTTCCACCGCGGGTGGTCTGGTGTTTCAGGGACGTTTAGAGGGAGAGTTTGCTGCCTATAATGCGGCAACAGGTGAGAAGTTATGGCACCAAAATGTTAAATCTGGTGCGGCCTCAGGGCCCGGAACCTACCAAATTGATGGTGACCAATACGTGACTATAACTACCGGCTGGGGCTCTGCCTATGCTCTGGCGGGCGGATCAGCTTATGATCAACCTGTGCCTCCTATTGTTGGCAAAGTGGTAACCTTTAAGTTGGGTGCAACGGAAACGATTCCAGATCCAAATTTGGTCATGGCTCCGCGCACACCTAAAGCAGAAAGATTTGGTGATGCAGAGATGATTCAACTCGGCTTTGAGCAATACCACTTTAACTGCCGTGTTTGTCACGGTCCTCTGGCGATAAGCTCTGGCGTATTACCTGATTTACGCTGGTCATCTATTTCAGCAAGTGCCGAGGCATGGCAAGCCGTAGTGATTGACGGAGTTCTAGCAGATAACGGCATGGTATCTTTTTCCGACTCCCTCAGTCGAACCGACGCTGAGGCTGTGCGTGCCTATGTTATTAAGCAGGCCCATGATGGTGCCGCACTGGAGGCCGAGGTTGCCGCTCTAATGGCCGCTCAGGCTGCCGAAGCAGCACAGCCCTAGGAATACAGGTAAACCATAATACTGTCAGCGAGGGACTCCCCTACTGACCAGCATGCTTTGACTGAGCTTTTACCAACACGACAAGCACGTAAATCGATCCAGGGGACTGTTCAGGTGCCCTGGGTTGTAGTCGGTGCGGGTCTAAGCAATAACCTTTAGTTGTTTCCATTTAGCGCCCTTGAACCTTAGCTAATGCACCAAAAACATCGCAAAGCCATTGACCACAAAAAATGCCCAGCACCAGAACAGAGGCCCGCCCCAACCCATCACTAGGATGCCTGTCGGAAGAACCAACAACAGCCAGCTGCAGAGTATTGAGGCCCAGGCAACAAATAATGTATCTCCCGCCCCTTTCAGGGCACCCGCCATCATCATTGATACGGCTTCAAACAGGCAAAACAGGGCCACCAACCCAAGAAGACCTTCAACGAGTGGCACAGTGGCGTTGTAGGTTGCCTCTGTCATACCACTGGCAAAGGGCCTTATAAACCAGTCTGGCGCGCTAATTAATACCAGACCTGACAGCATAAAAAACAGTCCGGCTAGGTGTATCGAAGAATAGGTTATCCGCGTCGCGGATTCGGTATTACCGGCCCCAAGTCGCTGGCCCACTAATACCGATACCGCAATACTCATGCCCGCTACTGGCATCACCATGATCATAAATACATTCATGGCAATACTGTGCGCAGTGAGCTCCGCGACACCTATTTTGCCAATCAGCAACACAAACAATGTCCAGGCTAACATCTGCATCTGGCTCTGTAATCCCAGAGGAAGACCGAAGCGCAGTAGACGCTTAAATAGAATCCAGTCAAAGCGCCATAGAGCCCAAGTATTGTAGACCTCTCTGTAGCCTGGACTAAAGAACACCCAGAGCTGAACGAGGGTGCCCACCATTAGCGAGATCACAGTGGCCAATGCGGCGCCTGTCACCCCCAGGCGCGGAAGTCCCCAGTTGCCAAAAATTAACCCGTAGTCGAGCAACAGGTTGAGTACGGTTATTAATAGATTGCTCCACATCACTACCGAGGTGCGTCCGATACCAGAAAAAAACCCCGCCACAGAAGCAGAGATAATAATCACCGGAATCGCCAGTATGAGTATTCGGGCATAGCTCACTTCCATAGCCTGGAGTATCGGATCATGGCCAATCCAGGCAAAAATAGGCTCTATATAAATACTAATAGGAATCACAAACAGTAAGGCGGGCAGCAGAATATAAAAGCCCTGCCACACCGCACCACCAATTCGAGGATGCTCTCGGGCACCATAATGCTGAGCCACAAACACGGCAACATAGCTGGCGACACCGAGAAAAAAGGCGGTTAGAGTCATGCTTACCAAGGCGGCGGGCACAGTGGCAGCCAAGGCATTTGAGTCAAACCAAGAGAGAAACATGCGGTCAATAAAGCTCTGTAAGCTTCCCGAACCTGTCGTGATAATGAGCGGAATCGCTAACACCAGGACTTCTTTGTAGCCGTCTGGGCTGTACCAGCGACGCTTTACTGCAAGTAACATATTTTTCCATAATATATGACAGCCCCACATTTCAGTGGAGGGTCAGGCGAAGTAATTTAGCAGCGAAAAACGTGGCACAAACAGATGGGCATTATTGGGTGCTGTGCGGTTGAAATATAACGGGAACTACGTCAGGTGATATTCTTAGAAATGATCGAGACTGACTTTCGCTGCAGACAGACTATAAGACTCCGATGGCGGAAAAAACCCTACCTGGAAAGTAGCTCTTTTAGTGAATATTTTGGCCATTCTTTTAAGAAAAAATAGCCAAGGCCCCATAACCTGAATAGGTTATGGGGCCTTTAAAGCTGTTTAAACTTCTCGAATAACCCCTGCCTCAGGATCATTGAATATATCTTTATCAAGGAAATTTTCGCTGTTGGCCACCACGGTAGTAACCATGGCATCGCCGGTCACATTGGTTGCTGTGCGGGTCATATCCAGCAGGCGGTCAACGCCGATAATAAGGCCAATGCCTTCTACCGGAAGCCCTACCTGATTAAGCACCATGACCAACATAACAAGGCCCACACCTGGGACCGCGGCGGTACCAATGGAGGCCAGTGTCGCAGTCAGTACCACGGTTAGATAGCCATCGAGGCCAAGACCAATATTATAGGCCTGGGCAATAAACACCGTAGCCACGCCCTGCATGATGGCGGTGCCATCCATATTGATGGTCGCACCTAGGGGCACAGTAAATGAGGCCACGCTGTTGTCCACACCAAGGCGTTTCTCAACAGTTCGCAACGTGACGGGCATGGTGGCACCACTGGAGGCCGTACTAAAGGCTAAAGCCAATGCTGAACGCATTTTGCTTAAAAAAGTTCTCACGCTGAGGCCAGTGAAAAACTTTAAGAATTAACGAGTAAACACCGAGGCTGTGCAACAACAGCACAAACAGCACGGTGAAAAAGTATTTGGCCAGATTTAGAATCATGCCAATACCAACATCGGAAAACAGTTTGGCGAGCAGGCAGAAAATGCCATAGGGGGCCAACTTCATCAGCATCATGACAATTTTCATAATGACTTCGTTTAGGTCATTAAAGAACTCACTGATGCGCTGACCCTTTTCACCACTTTTGGAAATACCCAGGCCCATCAATAAAGAGAACACAATCACCTGGAGTATGCTGCCATCGGCCATTGATTGAACGGGGTTGCTGGGGAAAATATTAATAATGGTGGTCTTGAGAGGCGGCGCTTCTTTAGCGACAAACTCGGTGGCCATGGCCAGATCAATACCCACGCCAGGCTGCACTATTACAGCCACCATAATGGCCAGTGCAATCGCAATAGCGGTGGTGGTCATATACAGCGCAATGGTTTTAGTCGCTACGGCACCCATGCGGGAGTTATTACCCAGGGATGAGACGCCACAGATAAGCGAGACAAACACCAGAGGTACGACAAGAAGTTTTAACGACCGAACAAAGATTTGTCCGATTGTGTCAAACAGTCCGTCGACCAGATACATGTCCAGTCCACTTTGCACCGCTACCGACAGAATTTCGCCCGTAGAGATAAAATTAAGAACGGCCCCCGTAAGGAGGCCCATTAGCATTGCTACAACTATTCTCTGAGTTAAACTCATAAGTTAATCCTATTACCCTGTATCTAGATTGTTATAAGCCTACTCAGCTAGTCTTTTTAGAAGCTGTAGTTAGCTCTTAAGTACCAAGAACCACCTTCGCAGTTGGCTGCCGCAATCTCATCAATAGACTCATCAAAGATATTGGAACCACCAGCTGTAATTCTAAGGCTGTGGTTCACATCATAACCCAGTTCGATATCCATATAGATACTGCTATCGATTTTCAGAGCCGCGCAGTGTGAATGAATCATTCACTGGGTAACGACCTGCAACCCTACCGTTTACTGTGCGTCCAATAATGGTCGAGACTGTCGCTAATGACCGGCAATAGTTCGCTACCTCGGCTATTGAGAAATACCTTACCCTGGGAATCAGTAAGTAATGCCCGTCCAAAAGAGCCTTCCAGAGTAGGTATTTGCTGATTTACAGCGCCATGGATGACCCACAGTTCCTCTGCGGCACCCGTAAAGCTAGGCAGGCGGCAGCGCCTTCATAAGGTCTGCAGTGCCTTCATAAAGTGTCCAGTGCATTTAGCGAGGGTAATTTGCTCAAGGCAGATTTACTGCTGTTATCCGCTTGATAATACGGTCTTGCTCGCACATTTAACGAGCATTTCTGTCGACAAAAGATTGATCCAAGACCTTAAAGACTCCGTAAAACTGGTAAGGTAGCAATAAGCAGTGTAGGCATGTTTTTAAAAAAAGAAGAGATCGTGGACAAACAGACAGAGAAAAATAGTCGTGTTGCCGTTTTAAACCTCGCAGGAAAGCGCTCAGACCAATGGAGTCTGATGTTGGTTTCAGTGGGCGAAAACCGCGATCGTCAGGCTTTTGCGCAACTTTTTAAACATTTTGCTCCCTTACTTAAAAGCTTTGCCCAGGCCAGCCGGCATGAAGGTTGGTTTCCTGGTCTCAGCGAAGACCTCGTGCAAGAAGTTATGATCAAGGTTTGGCAGAAAGCCGCGGGCTACAATCCCGAAAAGGCCTCTGCTACCACCTGGATCTATACCGTTGCCCGCAACTGCCGTATCGATATGTTGCGCCGTAAGAGTAATACCCAGCATCTGCCCCTAGAGAACGAAGATTTTTGGCACGAGCCGGACGAAGAGACACCCGTAACATTGCTGCGCCAAAAACGCAGTGAAGAAAAAGTTCAGGCTTCCCTAGCCCAACTACCAAAAGAACAAGATGAAATCCTCCGCAAGGTTTACCTCGAAGGAAAATCACACGCCGAAGCCTCCAATGAACTTGGACTGCCCTTGGGTACCGTTAAATCAAGAGTGCGCTTAGCACTCCAGAAAATGCAGATTCTGGTTGCACCGGAATTTCAAGATGAGCTTTTAAATGACCACTAAATTAAATTACCATCCAGATAAAGCCATGTTGGTAGAATTCTCAGCAGGCACTTTAGAGACAGCGCCCTCCATCTGTATCTCCGCGCATTTGCATTTTTGTGAGGCCTGCCGCACTGAGCTTTTGAGCCTCAATGAGATCGGCGCACAGCTGATGTCTGAGGCGACTCCGGTCCCTGTTGATGATGCTGCACTTGAATCAGCCCTTGATGCAGTGATGGCAGTGATTGATCAGCCTCAGCGGGTTGAGACCGCCGTAAAAGACCAGCCTAACAAATCCGGTTTCCCTTTTTCGATTAGCAAGCTAATTGCCAATGCAGAATCTACGCTGACTTGGAAGCGCCTAACGTCTTCAGTCGATATTGCCCAATTTAAAACAGGGCAGAAAGCCTTTGAAGTGGCGCTGCACAAGATCTGCGCAGGCGGCAAGACACCCAAACATGATCACAATGGTGTGGAATACACCGTGGTGTTGAAAGGCAGTTTTTCTGATGAGCGCGCCGTGTACAAAGAGGGCGACTTCTTGATGCGTCAACCCGGTGATGTGCATCAGCCGATGGGCGCGCAAAATGGTGAATGTATCTGCTTATCCGCCCTAGCCGCCCCCATTAAACTGTCCAATCCACTGGGATTTTTGATGAGGCCCTGGTTGCGAATCAACCCTATGTAAGTCTGATCAGCGTAAATACACGCTGACCTGGGATCTGCGAGCAAAGAAAGAATTTTAAAACCGCGCGAAAGTGCGGTTTTTTTATGTCAGGCCTTTAGCACAGACGAAGAAAAATGCCATTAACAGAGTATTAGAGCCTAACATTAACACCGCGTTCAGCCATATAGCGCTTGGCTTCGGGCACAGTATGCTCACCAAAGTGAAAAATACTCGCGGCCAATACAGCATCCGCTTTGCCTTCGATAATACCATCTACCAGATGCTGCAGATTGCCCACACCACCAGAGGCTATCACCGGCACATGGACGGCATCACTAATACGCGAGGTAAGGCTTAAATCAAAACCGTTCTTGGTGCCATCGCGATCCATGCTGGTCAGTAGAATCTCCCCAGCACCATAGGCAGTCATTTTCTCCGCCCATTCAATGGCGTTAATACCCGTTGGCTTGCGACCCCCATGGGTAAATATTTCCCAGCGAGGACTATCGCCCTGCTCTACCTGTTTGGCATCAATGGCCACAACAATGCATTGCGAGCCAAAACGCTGGGCCGCCTCACGCACAAAATCTGGGTTATGAATTGCCGCCGAATTGATGGCAACCTTATCGGCACCGGCATTGAGTAAATTACGAATATCTTGCAACTCACGGACACCGCCGCCAACCGTTAATGGAATAAATACTTCGCCGGCCATGCGCTCAACGAGATGTAAAGTGGTATCGCGGGCCTCGTGACTGGCAGTGATATCGAGAAACGTAATTTCGTCGGCACCCTGTTCGTTGTAACTGCGGGCGACCTCAACCGGGTCCCCAGCATCGCGAATATCAACAAACTGCACGCCCTTGACTACACGACCCTTGTCCACATCAAGACAGGGGATAATACGTTTGGCGAGACTCATTTTTCTTCCTTAAATAGATGACCTAATTTGCCGGCTTTGGTCAAAAGGTATTGAGCATTATGGGGGTTACTATCGGCCTGAATAGGCTCACGCTCAACCACATCGATGCCCAAATCTTTTAAAGCGTTAATTTTTCGTGGGTTGTTGGTCATTAACCTAACGCGCTTCGCACCCAGGTGCTCTAGCATAGGTGCGCAGATAGAATAGTCGCGCATATCAGCACCAAAGCCCAGTCGCTCATTGGCTTCAACGGTGTCGGCACCCTGATCTTGCAAGTTGTAGGCGCGGATTTTATTCACCAGACCAATACCTCGACCTTCCTGGCGCAGATATAGAATCGCACCGCGCCCCAACTCAGAAATACGCTTCATAGATTCTTGTAGCTGCTCGCCACAGTCGCAACGCAGACTACCCAGAGCATCACCGGTGAGGCATTCGGAATGGATTCTAATGAGCAGAGGCTCGTCAGCACCGTAGTCACCCATGGTGATGGCTATATGCTCTTTGCCCTTAAAGGGATCCTCAAAGCCGTGAATATCAAAGGTTCCCCAGCGGGTGGGTAATTTTGAGGATTCAATGAAACGCAGCACCAGAATGACTCCATAGGCAAAAAATAGGCGGGTATTGTAGCCTCTCAGCCGGTCTTATGCAGGTTTTTTGATGCTATAAACTGTCCTGCAACACCGGCTTAATAAACCTTTTGGAGTCGCGCAAATCATAGATCACCCGATACAAGCAGGGTACCAGCACCAGGGTAATGGCGGTGGCAAAGACAATACCAAAACTTAGGGACAGGGCCATTGGGATAATAAATTGTGCCTGTGTACTGGTCTCAAATAACATGGGTAACAGACCTACAAAAGTGGTCATGGTGGTCAGTAAAATAGCTCTAAAACGCCGGCTACCCGCTGAAATAAGGGCATCATTAATACTCTTCTCATCCTCTCGGGCGCGATTAATAAACTCAACCAATATCAAGCTATCATTGACTACCACACCCGCCAGTGCGATCAAGCCAAAAATTGACAGCATACTAATAGACACGCCAAAAATAAGGTGCCCAACCACAGCACCAATAAAGCCAAAGGGTATTACCACCATAATAACTAATGGCTGCACATAGGATTTTAACGGCACGGCTAAGAGGCCATAGATCAAAAATAAAGCGGCCACAAAACCCAAGATCATGCGGCTCACTAGTTTCTGCTCTTCTTCACTCGCACCACCCAAACCAAATTTAACACCTGGGTACTGGGCTAATAGTTGCGGAATATAGTTTTCGGTTAAATCCGCTATCACGGTGCCACTTTGGGTTTTACTGGCATCCACATCTGCGCTGATGGTAACCGTTCGAGCGCGATCAATTCGCGAAATACTGGTAAGCCCCAGCCCCTGACGCACATTAGCTACCTCATTAATGGCGATGAGATCACCCCCTGGGGTACGGATATGCATATTCTCCAAGGTAGCAATAGAGCGGCGCTCTTCAATGGGGTAGCGCACCATGACTTTTAACGTATCAATGCCACGCTGCAAACGCTGCACCTCTTCACCATAGAATGCCTGCCGCACCTGCCGTGCAATATCACCCAACGTAATACCGAGTTGGCTGGCATGGGGTTTTAGGCTAATCAGTAGCTCACGACCACCTGCACCCTGGGAATTATAAATATCAAAAACCCCTGCGTACTGGCCGAGTTTTTCGGCTAACGTAGCACCAGCTAGTGATAACTGCTCTGGCTTGGTACCCGATAGCGTCAAGCTGATCTTGGCTCCGCCCCCAGCATTTTGCCCCGCGAAATAGCGCTGCTTACGCACATTAGGTAAAAGGCCAACCTTATCGCGCCATAGTTTTTCAATTTCAAAGCCATCAATGCCGCGGTCTTCGGCATGGGTAAGGGCCAGCATAAAGTTGGCCTGAATATCGCTCTCTGTGTAAAAAACCAAATGCTTCATTAACCCCTTATCATCGGGATAACTGCGACGGTAGTCGGCATCAATTTCATAGGCGGCAGCTTCCACCCGTTGCAGCGTTTGTTTTAGATCTTCTGCTGAGGTGCCATCTTGCATAATAATCTGTGCCTGAACACCGTCTCCCGGAACATTGGGGAAAAACTCAAAACGTACAATGCCACTATTGAGCGCACTGACAGACACAACTAAAAGGGCAACAAATCCCGCCAGAGTGGCGTAACGATGATCGATAAATATTCTTAGTGCGGGAATATATTTGTTGTCTATAAAATCAGTAAGCGCCCCACCTACCTTGCGCTGCCAACGTTCAATAAATGCCATACGGGAGGTCACTGGGCGGCCGAGTTGCAAACCAACCAGATGAGAGGGCAATATTAACTTTGATTCAATCAGTGAAAATACCAGACAGAGAATAACTACAATAGCAATGGATTCAAAAAAGGGCGCCGCAGCACCACCGACAAATAGAATCGGCGCAAAGGCAGCCATGGTGGTTAACACACCAATAGTTGAAGGCGTAGCCACTTTTTGAGTGCCCGCTATCACAGTAGCAACTGAGGCTTTATAGCCAATATTGCCATCCGCACTACTTGAGAGCCTGGCCTTATAGTCGGCCTTGGCCTCACTAAAAATACTCTCGCCGATCACAATCGCATCATCGACGACAATGCCCAACACCATAATAAAAGCGAATAAACTTAAGACATTGATAGTTACCGGATAGGGGTTAATTGGCATTAACCAAAATGCCCCCAAAAAGCTCACCGGTATACCCAGCATAACCCAACCCGCCACGTGCAAATTCAAAAATAGGCCCAGTACAATGGCTACTAGCAAGGCGCCCAGAGCAAGATTTTCTAGCATCATGTTTAAGCGACCGCGCAGATGAAAGGACGTATCAAAAAAGGTATTGATACTCAGTCCTTCCGGCAGGCTGTTGCCTTTTTGTGCAATATAAAGCTTTACCCTGTCGCTAATGGCAATAATATCTTGATCGTCTACGGCAAAAACGCCGAGATTAATCGCATCTTCTCGATCAAATCGCACCATGGCACTGGACTCGGAAAATCCATCTCTAATGGTTGCCACGTCACTAAGTAATAGTTCGGTACCATCGGGATGACTGCGCACCACCAATGCAGCAAAGTCTTCACCTGTGTATGCCTTGCCCTGGGTACGAACCAAGACATGGCCACCCATCGAGCGAATCATACCCGCAGGTAAATCAATCGATGAATTGCGCAGTACCTGAGCGACCTCATTTAGGCTGAGATTATATTCACGCAGGCGATCTTCATTGACCTCAATGGAAATTTCATAATCATCCACACCCCATAAAATAACTTTTTTGAGTTCAGGTAATAGTAGAAGCTCATCGCGGATTTCTTGCCCCAATACCCTGCGCGTGCGCTTATCCATAGCACCAGAAACAGCCACGCCCATTACCCAGCGCATTTCATCCACAGTGGCACGCATAACAGTGGGTTTTTCCAAATCATCTGGAAAATTAACTATGCCGTCGATGCGGCCTTCCACCTGAGTCATGACCTCATAGATATCTTCATTGGATTCAATTTCCAATCTGATGTTAGCCATATCTCGACTGGCGGTAGAGTAGATTTTTTTGACGCCTTTAAGTCCCTGAAGCGCTGCCTCCATAGGCAACACCACCGCTTTTTCCACCTCAACTGGTGCTGCTCCAGGGTAGACTGCAGATATGGTAATCTGATCTATATCCCCCACAGGAAACATCTCTTTACTGATGTTGGGGGCAATAATAAGTCCCGCGGCAATAATCAGTAGCATTAACAGATTGGCCGCTACTGAATTTTTGGTAAACCAGGCAATAAGCCCTCGAGGTTCAGTCTGCATCAATCAGGGGCTCCGCTGTATTGGGTAGTTGCGCTTGGGTTATTGCCTCTGCATCTACTACCTTTATTGGCTCGGCCCTAACGGCCATCCCTGCAATCGGTACCCCCATTGCGCTAACAATAAGTTGTGCGCCGTCCTCTAGCCCCTCAGCAATATAATAGAATTCTTTATCAGCAAAAATTGGCTCGACAACCTTCAGCTGTAACTTCTGATCACTATCCACAAGCGCTACCTTACTGCCCTCCAAAAGTGCATGGCGGGGAATAGCAAAGGCATCTTCAATCGTCTTGCCGCCTATAATGGCCGTGACAAAAGTGCCCATCAATAACGGCGACATGGCGTCTGCATCATTAGTGCCTGGGCTGAGTTTGCCATAGGGATCATCAACCTGTGCAACCACATAGAGCGCGCGGTTCTGCTGGCTAATTACCCCCTCGGAGCGCACAAGTTTGGCCTGCCATTCTTGATTGCTATCATCGATAGAACCCCGAAGGATCACCTCAAGATGACTCTTTTTATCCGCGTCCGAAAAACTATTCATCATCGACAAGTCTTTCTTGGTTAGAGGTAACCGCACTTCGGCAAAATCGATAGCAAAGGTTTCACCGAGCATATTCCCCACAGTGACATACTGACCAATATCCACAGACTTGGCCGCCACCATGCCAGCATAGGGAGCACGAATGGTCGCTCGCTCGAGCTTAAGTTGGGCCTGCTTAACTTCCGCCTCGGCTTGTAAAACGTTGGCTCGCGCTTCTTCAAGGTACGGCTTACGCAAGGCCAATAGAGGCGCTTCCTCGGCGGGACGACCGGTCATGCCCCATTCCTTTTCTGCCTGCACACCGCGTGCCTGCTCAAAGGTTAACTGGGCATTCATGCTAATCAGATTGGCCTTGGCCCGCTGCAAAGCCACGTCGTAGTCTGTGGGATCTAGCTGCAGTAATACATCGTTGGCTTTAAATACCCCACCCACCACAAAGTGCGGCGACAGTCGCAGTACTCGGCCAGAGACTTCGGAGGTGAGGGAAGTGCTTGTGCGGGGCAGTACCGTGCCCTGAGATTCGACAGATAATATTGCTTGAGTGCGCTGTAATATCTGAGTCTTTACCGCCACCGCTGTATCGGGGGTTTCTGCCATGAGTGGTGCCGGCTTAAAAAGATTCATGGCCATTGAAATAAAAACTGCACCACCAATAATGGCAATAGGTAAAAGTTTTTTTGAATGGCGTGTAAAGAAGTGGCTTTTAAAGAAATGCGTTTTCAAGAGAGACCCTATCCTTAGGTAGTTCTACTCCCAAACCCTGGAAGCGTTAAATTGACGTGCTGACTGAGAAGATTAGAGATGGCAATTCGTGCAATAACTATAGCAGCTGGTTGGGAAAGTGCCGCGCAGATAGGTATAAAAATTTGTTATTTACTGGTTACTACGAAGTACCGCCAGTACCTTTGAACAGTCCCTCGCAGTATCGCGCTTAACTAAGCCTTAATGTACCTCAGTCTCAGGGAAGCGCCCGATTAGCTTAGCCACAAACAGCGCCGCGCCAACAATAACGAGGAGTAAGACAGTCGCCAAAAACAGTGCCATGGGTAAAATACCGATAAAGACGCCAAAGTAACCCACGGCCATCAGTAACGGTAGCGCCAGTATCAGACTGACAAAACGATTATTTTTCTCAACAACTAGGTAGAGACAGGGGATTAAAATTAGGGTTATTGTCGACGCAAACAGAATACCAAAGCTCAGTGACAGGGCCATGGGAATAACGAACTGCGCCTGAACGCTGGTCTCAAACAGTAACGGCAGAAGTCCAACAAAGGTCGTTAAGGTCGTTAATAGAATCGCCCGAAAGCGCCCGGTGCCTGCTTGGACAATTGCCTCCTCGGAGGTCAGCCCTTCGGCCTTGCCGCGGTTAGCAAATTCCACCAGTATCAGACTGTCATTCACGACAACCCCGGCGAGGGCAATAATGCCGAAGATCGACAGAATGTTAACCGACATATCGAACAACATATGTCCGATTACCGCTCCAATAAAGCCAAAGGGAATGACCGACATAATAACGATCGGCTGCAGGTATGAACTCAGTGGCACCGCCAACAATCCATAAATCATAAACAGCGCGACAGCAAAACCAATCCCCATTTTTAAATAGTATTCGCTTTGCTCCTGGGTGCCGCCACTGAGTCGAAAATCTACGCTGGGATATTTTTCTAGTAGCTGGGGTACAAATTTGGTGCGAGCATCACTGACAACATCGCCACTTTGAATGCGATCTTCTTCAACATCTGCGGTAATGGTCACCGTGCGTTTGCGGTCGAGTCGTTCAATAGAGGTAAGGCCCAGACCCAGAGTGATACTGGCAACCTGGCCTATTTCTATGGCCTGACCTGTAGCCGTTCTGATCAGCATATTTTCCAGGGTAGCAATCGACTGGCGGTCTTCTATGGGGTATCTGACCATCACTTTAATGGTGTCTGAGTTCCGCTGAATACGCTGTACCTCTTCGCCATAAAAAGCCTGACGAACCTGAACCGCCACATCCCGCAAGTTCACACCGACCTGGCTGGCATAGGGTTTAAGTTTTATCAAAACCTCTTTGCTGCCGGAACCCTGAGAATTATAGATATCATAAACTCCGGGGAACTGAGCCAGATACTGCTGCAGCTCTACGCCCGCATTGGTCAATTCATCAGGGTCTGTCCCCGACAGGGATAAACTAATTTTGGCACCGGAGGGTCCCTCACTCGCGGAGTAACGCTGCTTGCGAACATTCGGCAGTAGGCCAACATCTTCACGCCATAGCCGCGCAATCTCGACGGCGCTAATACTGCGATACTCGGCCTTGGTGAGCACTAATCTAAAACTTACATTAACATCATCAAGCACAAAGAAAGCCACATGTTCGACCAGTCCAATAGTGTCGGGATTGGCGTCTCGATACTCTTGATCAATTCTGTAGATGGCGCTTTCAACAACTTCAATGGTCTCACTGAGACTTTCAGCAGAGGCGCCATCTTGCATCACTATGCTCGCGCGAACGTCATCGCCGGGCACATTGGGAAAGAATTCAAACTTAGCAATACCGCTAGTCGTTGCACCCAGCACTAATATTAATATGCCCAAGAATCCTGCGAGAGTGACGTACCGATTGACCAATGCTTTGCGCAACATTGGTTGATAGACATTATCAATAAACCTTTCAAGACCCGAAGAAATCGCCCGCTGGTAACCGGTGATAACACCCATTACGCCGGAAGGTTTCTGGCCAAACTTTAGTCCCACCAAATGGGAGGGAAGAATAAGCTTGGATTCAATTAACGAAAAAACCAGACAGAGAATAACCACAATACCAATGGCTTTAGTAATACCCGCAAAGCTACCGCCAATAAAAATAATCGGAGCAAAAGCCGCCATGGTGGTTAGTACACCAATGGTGGATGGCGTCGCCACCCTTTTTACGCCTCTAACCACCGTATCTATAGGCGCCTGATAGATCCCGTCCACAAGTTGCCCCGCGGCACTGCGTTGTTTGTAGTCGGCTTTGACTTCGCTGTAGACACTTTCGCCAATGACAATGGCATCATCCACCACAATTCCCAGCACCATAATAAAGGCGAATAAACTCAGTACATTAACGGTTACGGAACCCATTGGCATTAACCAAAAAGCACCCGCAAAGGCGATGGGAATGCCCAGAATTACCCAAAAGGCGACTTTGAGATTAAGAAACATTCCCAACACTATGGCGACCAGCAAGCCACCCATTAATAGATTTTCCGACATCATGGTCAAACGACCATTGAGGTAATAGGCCTCGTCGTTAAATACGCTTATGCTGATCCCGTCGGGAAGGCTCCCCCGCTTCTCGGCGGCATAGTTATGAACGGCTTCACTAATACTGAGCAGATTCTGCCCCTCTAGAGAAAAGACGCCGAGGGTAAAAGAATTTTCCCCATCAAATCGGTTGGTATACACGCTGTCGGTAAAGGCATCACGGACATTGGCCACATCCGATAGCAGTAACTGGGTACCGTCCAAATTACTTCGGATAACAATACTTTCGAAATCACTGCCGTAATAAGATTTACCCTCAGTGCGCACCAGCACATTGCCACTGTCGGTTCTTATAATACCTGCGGGAAGATCCAAGGATGAAGCGCGAACGGCGGCTGCCACTTCTGTTAGCGTGAGGTTGAGTTCTTTGAGTCGATCCTCGCGGACCTCAATAGATATCTCGTATTTACCGGCACCCCAGAGCTGTACTTCCTTAACCGGCCCCAGCGCCAACAGCTCATCATATACTTCGTCGCCCACCAGCTTTTTCTGGCGCTCGGTCATGTCACCATAAACCGCAACACCCATGGCCCATAGATTCTGCTGCACTCTTTGCACGGTGGGTTTTTCAAGATCATCAGGGAGGTTGGTAATACCGTCGATGCGGTTCTCAACCTGAGTCATTACTTCATTAATATCTTCATTGGGTTCGATTTCTAATCGAATGGTCGCAAAATCACGATTGGCCGAAGAGGTGATTTTTTTAATGCCCTGCAAGCCTTCAAGGGCAGATTCCATAGGCAGAATAACGCCCTTCTCCACCTCTACGGGGGCAGCGCCTGGATAGGGAGCAGAGACGGTGATCATGCGAATTTCTGTACGGGGAAACATCTCTTTACTGATATTGCTCAGAGACAGTGCGCCGGCGAAAAATACTAAAATCATTATTAGATTGGCCGCAACTGGGTTGCTGGTAAACCAACCAATAAGTCCTTTGGGATTGTTATCTATCACTGGGCTAATCCATTTAATAAGGCTGGGCTTGGGTCATTTTTGATGCGCAACTTTAACCCTTCGATAGGCGTACCCAGAGCACTGGTGACAATCTCATAACCATCTTGCAGACCACCGGAGATGTAGTAATGGTTGTCATCCGTAGAGGCGACTTCAACAGGAATAATTTTGAGTAGTGCCTGGTCATCGACCAGTCCTATTCTTGAACCTTCGAGCAGCGCACTGCGCGGCACCTTAAATACATCGTTCAATACTTTGCCCTCAATCGACGCCTTCACAAAGGTGCCCACACGCAGGGGAACTATCCGTTCACTGTCACCGAGACCATAGGGATCTGCGACTCTGGCAACAATATATTGAGAGCGGTTAAGCTCATCAACCACACCTTCAGAGCGCGCCAGAGTTGCCTGCCAAGAGGTCACAATACCGTCGACGGTGCCAGACAACGTAATCTCTTTCTTCCTCAGTTCAACTTGGGATGACAGACCGTCCATCATGGTTAAATCTTTTTCGCTGAGGGGTAGTCTTATCTCCACAAAATCAATCGCGAAGGTCTCACCAATGGCTGTGCCGGTGGTGACGAATTGACCGATATCAGCGGATTTTTTTGACACCATACCCGCATAAGAGGCACGGATAATAGTCTTGGATAATTTTATTTCGGCCTGCCTAACCTCAGCTTTTGCCTGAAGAAGGTTAGCTTCAGCTTCTAACAGGTAAGGACGACGTAGGGCAAGTAGTGGGGCCTCTGACTTGGGCCGTCCGGTCATGCCCCATTCTTTTTCGGCCTGTACTGAACGTGCATTTTCAAGTTCCATAAGGGCTTTGAAGCTAATCACTTTGGCTTCGGCGCGCTGGAGTGCGACTTCGTAATCCGTAGGATCCAACTTCAGCAACATGTCACCAGTTTTAAAGGTACCACCAACAACAAAGGCATCGGCAACATCCAATACCAAACCCGACACTTCTGAGATTATTCTGGTGCGCGTTCTCGGGGCAACAATACCCTGAGACTCAACATGCATTGCTAACTGAGCTCTGTTAACAATCTCTGTTTTTACGGCAATGGCCGCCTCTGGCTCCGAGGTCTTCTCGGCATCAGGCTGTAAAACGTTCATCATCACTGCAAGAAACAGAGCGGCTAATACCACTCCAATGGCTACGAATTTATCTTTCACTCAGTGGTTCCTTTAATTATTTTTATAACCCTATTTGGATGTCTTACATTCGTACCTAAAACTTATATGCTCGTTTTCTTTTCTACCAGCTAGCCGCCGATTAGTTCAAGAGCAGCGTCTGGATGATCAAGACGCAAACGCCCGCGGCTAATCCCGCCACAACATCATCAATCATGATGCCCAAACCACCCCCAACATGTTTGTCCAGCCAGCTAATCGGCCATGGCTTAATAATGTCGAACAGCCTAAAAAGTATAAAGCCCAATGCTAAAGATACGTAACTCGGGGGCAAAAAGGCCATTGCAATCCATAGCCCGACAAATTCATCCCACACAATACCACCGTGATCATGCACACCAAGCCGTTCTGCCGCCACACCGCAGATCGATATACCAATAATCGCCGCAAGCACCACAACCAAAATATAAGCCGCCTGAGGTAACTGCACTAACAGTAACCACAGAGGAATAGCGGCAATGGTGCCGACAGTCCCTGGGGCCTTGGGTGACAAACCGCTGCCAAAGCCAAAGGCCAGCAATAAAACCGGGGAGCGAACTAGCTGTGAAAAACGTGGATTAACGGTCAAAGTGATCAAACCCTCTCTTTAGTGCTACGCGTTTATCGTCGACGAGTACCTGGCACCCGCCGTCGGTTACTGCCTGTATTTGGCCAATCATGGTTGCGTCTAACGCCCCCTGAGCGACTAATTTATCAATCATCCCAACGTCAGCTTCGGCCACTGTAAAACAAAGCTGGTAATCATCGCCCCCCGACAGTGCCCAACTTAGGGCCTGCTCTGGAAATCGCTGCACCAGTTCAGGGTCAATGGGTAGACGCTCAGACCATAGGCTAGCACTAACACCGCTGGATTTGCAGATATGCCCAAGGTCAGCAACAAGACCATCAGATATATCAATGCAGGCACTGGCTAGGCCCTGTAATTTTTTACCCGCTTGCACCTGAGGCTCCGGCCGATAAAACCTTGTTAGCAACCGCTCGTTACCGCGTTTGCCAAGATCATCAATAACAGCGAGCCCCGCCGCGCCATCACCCAGAGTGCCTGTCACATAGATGCCATCACCTGGGCCTGCGCCACTGCGCTGTAAGGCGCCACCAATAGCTGCTTCCCCAAGCAAGGTCAATGAAACAGTTAGGGGCCCCGAGGTGGTATCTCCACCAATCAGCGCAATGCCAAATTGATTGGCGACCTCTGCCAGTCCTCGGCTAAAGCCTAACAGCCATTCGGCATCGGCGGTGGGTAAGGTGAGTGCCAGGGTAAACCAGCGCGGCGTCGCCCCCATGGCAGCCATATCACTGAGGTTTACGCAGAGTGCGCGAGTGGCAATTTGTTCGGCGCTGGCATGGGCAGGAAAATGTACGGATTCAACTAGGGTGTCGGTGGCAACCACTAGCTGGGTATTCGGATTGGGACTCAGCAGTGCAGCATCATCACCAATACCCAGCGCCACGCCCTGCTGACCCGTAAGGTCTTTAAAGTAGGTCGCGATAAGTTCAAATTCGCTGGGTTGAGATACTCTGGAGTTGGACAGGTTTGCACCCTCTCTAACAGTGGTTATCGACTAGGCGCGCCTGTTGGCAGCAACTTCAACGGCACGCTTTTCAATAGCAACCTTGTCCAAAACACCATTGATAAATTTATAGGCATCGGTGGGACCATAGGTTTTAGCCAGATTTACACCTTCGTTGATGACCACTTTGTAAGGCACATCAATGGTATACAGCATTTCGTAGGATGATAAACGCAGCACAGCACGGGATACGGGATCGAGTTGTTTATTCTCACGATCAAGAAATGGCTCGTAAGTCCCGTCTATCTCAGCGAGATTTTTAGGCACCCCGTATAAAATATTGTGGAACAGAGTGACATCGACTTTACTCATGTCATTGTCGCTGTGAAACTCAGCCTCAATATTCACTAGGTCGGTACCGCCGACATCCCAGGAATACAGTGCCTGCACTAACATTCGGCGTGCTTTTTGTTTCTGCTTCGGTTTTGACATCTAGTTAGCGCCCTGCATCTGCTTGAATACTGCCAACATTTCCAAAATAGTCAGAGCGGCTTCTTCGCCCTTGTTCTCTTCATTGTCGCCAGAGCGATCCAATGATTGCTGCAGGTTGTCGGTGGTCAATAAACCAAAGGCAACGGGCAGGTTTTCAGTGAGGCCGACTTCGCCAATACCACGGGTGGTTTCGGAGCAGACATAATCAAAATGCGGGGTGTCACCACGAATCACACAGCCAAGGGTAATAACCGCATCAAAGCGACCCGTGCGCGCGGCGCGCTGTGCCGCGAGGGGCAGTTCAAAAGCACCGGGTACGCGATACTCTTCAACGGCGTCGCCGCTAATATTGTGACGCGCCAGAGCGCGAACGGCACCGGCTAGCAAACCATCGGTAATCTCTGCATTCCAGCGCGCGGCAATCACGGCGATACGCACATCACCCAGATCAAAATTACCTTCTTCAGGCCTAAATTCACTCATTGTTAATTCCTGTTTCTGGCTATTCGCAATCGACGTATTCTACAACTTCAAGATCGAAGCCAGAGATGCCGGTAAATTTAAAAGGTGCACTCATTAAGCGCATCTTGTGCACGCCCAGATCCATCAGAATCTGTGAGCCTGTGCCTACCTGCTGATAAACCACATCACCGGCAGACTGAGTTTTGCTGCTATTAGGATTGAGAATTCGCTCAATACTATGATCAATATCTTCGGCACTCTCTGGGTAGTACAGCAGTACCAGCGCACCACGGCCCTCCTTCGCAATCGCTTCCATAGCCTTATGGAACGACCAGGTGTTATAGCCTTTGTCAGATTCTAGCGCCAGTAAGTCTCGGGCCGAGCGATTGATATGCACGCGCGCCAGAACCGGCTCTTGCCCAGCAACATCGCCCATGACCAGGGCAAAATGCTTTTCGCTGCGAGCATTGTCGAGATAGGTCTTGAGGGTGAATTCCCCAAACTGAGTCTGTACCTGACGCTCACTAATACACTGGGTCGTTTTCTCGGTGACCAGGCGGTAGTGAATCAGATCGGCGATGGTGCCAATTTTTAACTGGTGCTTTTCAGCAAACACTTCCAGATCATCGCGACGGGCCATAGTGCCGTCTTCATTCATAATTTCGACAATCACGGCGGCGGGTTCGAAACCGGCGATACGAGCCAGATCACAACCGGCTTCGGTGTGGCCTGCGCGGCTAAGTACGCCGCCGGGCTGTGCTTTCAGCGGGAAAATATGCCCCGGCTGAACAATATCTTCGGGGCGAGCATTGCCGGCAACTGCAGCCTGAACAGTGCGCGCACGGTCAGCAGCAGATATACCCGTAGTGACACCCTCCGCCGCTTCAATAGACAGTGTGAACGGTGTGCTGTGGCTAGACTTGTTGCTGTCGCCTTCAACCATCATGCCCAGAGCAAGCTGTTTGCAACGCTGCTCGTTGAGCGTCAGGCAGATCAAACCTCTGGCATAGGTGGCCATAAAGTTAATATCTTGTGGGCGCACCATCGGCGCAGCCATCACTAGATCGCCTTCATTCTCACGATCTTCGTCATCCATCAAGATAACCATTTTGCCTTGGCGGATATCTTCGAGTAATTCTTCTACTGTATTAAGGACCATGCTCTCTTCTCTTCCAGTGTGTTTCTTATTCTCAATGCCTTCGCTTGTAAATTAGGCGCGCTTGAATTGGTAGCTATTGATCTGCAGCCTTATCGCCCAGAAGCAAACGTTCTAGGTAGCGAGCCACTAGATCCACTTCAAGATTGACCTTGCTGCCCACCTGATAATCGCCCATCACGGTGTGCTTCATTGTATGGGGAACAATATTCAGTTCGAACTCGGCGCCATCAACGATATTAACCGTGAGGCTAGTGCCATCGACGGTGATTGAGCCTTTGTGAGCAATATATTTAGCAATGTCTCGTGGCGCGCGTATACGGAAGCGCCAAGAGCGGGCATCTTCTTCTAGGGAGACCACTTCACCAATACCATCAACATGGCCAGACACAATATGGCCACCGAAGCGGTCGGTAGCCTGCATGGCTTTTTCCATATTGATACGGCTACCGGTTTTCCAGTTGCCAATAGTGGTGAGATTTAATGTCTCCACCGATACATCGGCAACAAAGCCTTCGCCGGTCAGTTCGACCGCGGTTAGGCAGGCGCCATTACAGGCGATGCTATCCCCGAGCTGAACATCGGTCAGATTTAGGTTACCGCTGCGAATGGTTAAGCGCACGTCGCCGCCCCGCTCTTCGAGATTACCGATATCGCCAATAGCGCTAATGATTCCTGTAAACATGCTTAAACCCTTTCAAATCTTTGTTAAATTTTGGTGCAGCGGATGAGGCAACCTATATGTTATCTCAACCTTGATTTATTTCTGACACTCTAAACTCTAAAAAAACACCCCAACCTACAGGCTAAGAGCCTATCACTGTAGATCCTTCGCTATGCTCAGGATAAAAACAACGGAGTTATTTTTAATAATCTTTATCCGGAGTCAACGTCACTCGAATATCCTCACCAATCATGCGCATATCCTTTACCGACAGCGCCAAATGGGCATCAATGGTTCTAATCGGCAAGTTAAACATTGGCCGCGCATCATTGCCAAATAATTTGGGGGCCCAGTAACAGACCAATTCATCGAGCAGGCCTTCGGCAATAAACGCACCGGCCAAACCTGCCCCTGCCTCTACCATGACCTGATTGCAGCCTCGGGCAGCCAACGCCACCAGCAGTGCCTGTAAATCAATATGCTCACCAATCGCCGGTAAAAACACCACTTCAGCGCCAGCATCAATAAGTGCCTGTGATTTTTCACGCTGGCTCTCTCCATCAAGGGTGGCAATAAGCGTAGGGCCCGGCTGTTCAAACATGCGCGCCGTGGCTGCCATCTGACATTTACTGTCTACAACCACTCGCAGGGGCTGTTGGAGGCTGTCTTCCACCCCCAGTTCTTCATGGGTTATACGCACGGTAAGGGACGGATCGTCCATTAACTGGGTCCCTATACCGGTAATAATTGCGCAACTCCCAGCGCGTAACCGCTGCACGTCTTGCCGCGCCGGTGGTGTGGTAATCCACTGGCTCTGACCACTGGCCATGGCCGTACGGCCATCGAGACTAGCCGCCATTTTAACCAGCACCCAGGGTGTACCCTGCTCGTGGCGCTTTATAAAACCTCTGTTAATATCCCGAGCCTGATCTTCTAAAAGGCCGCTTTCGACTTGAATGCCCGCCGCCTGCAATTTCTCAATACCCGAACCAGCAACCTGGGGATTGGGATCTTCACAGGCAATCACGACTCGTCCAATGCCCGCGGCAATTAATGCCTCGACACAGGGGCCGGTTTTTCCCTGATGACTGCAGGGCTCGAGGCTGACATAGGCGGTTGCGCCAGCAATATCAGTATCTCCAGCATTTTGTAGTGCTTCAATCTCAGCGTGATTACCGCCAGCAGGACGGGTAAAGCCCTGTCCGGCAATTTTTCCATCCGCCACAATAACGCAGCCGACTGTCGGGTTTGGTGAAGTCGTAAAACGCCCTTTGGCAGCCAACTTAAGGGCCTGAGACATCATCTCGCGATCAATTATTGAAAAAATCATTAGTCGTCAGCCGGGGCTGGTTTAAGTCCGGTTAACCGATTGAGTTCGTCCTGGAATTCGCTGAGGTCTTGAAAACTGCGGTAGACAGAGGCAAAGCGCACATAGGCAACTTCATCTAACTCGCGTAACTGGCGCATAACTTCCTCTCCTACGATACGAGAAGACACTTCGCGCTCACCGGTAACCTGAAGAAAATGCTTAATTTGTGACAGGGCAACTTCGATTTTTTCGATAGATACCGGACGTTTCTCCAGCGCGCGCTGCAAGCCAGCACGGAGCTTGGCCTCGTCAAAGGGCTGGCGACTACCATCGGTTTTTATGATCCGGGGCATCACCAATTCGGCGAGTTCATAGGTCGTAAAACGTTCGCTGCAGTCGACACATTCGCGACGTCGACGGACCTGTCCACCGTCTGCTACCAGACGTGAATCTATGACCTTGGTGTCATCCGCATTACAAAAGGGGCAATACATAGCAGCACATCGAAATTTTGGGCGCTCATTCTACCACAAGAAACTGGGTTTAAAGACTCTCAATCTTGGTCTATTTATCCATCCAGTTAGTGATCAAATAGCCATCCAACAATGCCCTCTAGGGCCTATCCATTGGCGGCTCAGAGACATCTGCGCCGGAATGAATATATTTCATACCCTGATCGCTAAATACCGTTCGGTGCTGGGGGCCATCTGGGGATAGCTGGCCGGTCTCATACTCGGCATCCCCAGGATAGAGCGCTGCCATTTGGCCGCTCGCCTTAGACAACTTTGGTGTCACGCTAAAGGGCTCTCGTTGCGCCAAACTGAGGCAGGCTTCCTCGGCTGTTTGGTAATGGCTAATAAGCATTAAAGACAAGAATGCCGGCGGCATAAGACGCAGTTCATCTTGGCCATGAAGTGCTAACGCCTGCTCTGGGCGCAGCCACTGGTATTCATGAATCTCGCCGTTATCGATAATAATTTCAACATCAGGATGCTTAACATGGGCCACAAAAAACCAGGTGGTGAAACGCTTCTTCTCCGTTTCTGGGGTTGTCCAGTTACAAAAGTGAACCAGAGCACTATTAGAAACAACAACACCGCATTCTTCCTGGACCTCTCTGACCGCGGCAATTTCCGTTGCGCTGCGCTCTGTTGACGCAGAGTCCAACTCAATCTGATCGACAGCTCCACCGGGGAATACCCAGCTTCCTGCAGCAAAAGCCAACGTTGGGTTGCGGCGCAGTAATAACGTTTCTAGGCCATGCTCAGTATTGCGCAACAGTACGACAGTGGCAGATAAACGCGCCTCTACGGGCAGCTTTGTCATCGACATCTCCTAAATAAAAAGCTCAGTGAAATTCTGGGTAAAAATCAAAGTTAAAATCAAAGTTAAAAGCCAAACAAAAAAAAGCCCCGCAACTGCAGGGCTTCTCTATTCTTTCTCTCAAGGTCTTATCCGTAAACCGGGAAGCGTTTACACACCTCAAGCACCTTGGTTTTAGTGTCGGCAATAACTTGCTGAGAATCAGGCCCATCCAAGCTATCCAGCACATCACACATCCAATTGGTAAGATTAACAGTCTCCTCCAGACCAAAACCACGAGTGGTAATAGCGGGAGTACCAACGCGCAGGCCAGAAGTAATAAAGGGCGACCGCGGATCATTGGGCACTGCGTTCTTATTCACCGTGATAAAGGCTTCGCCCAACGCTGCATCCGCATCTTTACCTGTGTACTCTTTACCAATTAGGCTCACCAGCATTAGGTGGTTCTCGGTACCGTTAGACACAATGCTAAAACCGCGCTCCATAAAGGCTGCTGCCATGGCTTTGGCATTAACAATTACCTGCTTTTGATAAACAACAAATTCTTCGCTGGCAGCTTCTTTAAAGGCCACTGCCTTAGCCGCAATTACATGGCACAGAGGACCGCCCTGACTACCAGGGAAAACCGCTGAGTTACATTTCTTAGCGATTGCTTCATCGTTAGTCAGAATGATTCCACCACGAGGGCCGCGCAATGTTTTGTGGGTTGTAGAGGTCACCACATGGGCATGGGGAACTGGGCTTGGGTAGACACCCGCGGCGATCAAACCGGAAACGTGAGCCATATCGACCATTAGGTAGGCATCTACTTTATCGGCGATCTCACGGAAACGCGCCCAATCCATAATGCCTGAGTAGGCAGAGAAGCCTGCAATGATCATGGCTGGCTTATGCTCAATGGCGAGCGCTTCAACTTCATCGTAATCAATCAGGCCGGTCTCTGGATCTAAACCGTATTGAATCGGGTTATAGAGCTTGCCAGAAAAGTTCGGCTTAGCACCATGTGTCAGGTGACCGCCAGCATCTAGGCTCATGCCTAGGATAGTATCGCCACCCTTGATCAATGCCAGAAATACGGCACTGTTAGCCTGTGAACCACTGTGCGGCTGCACGTTGGCATACTCGGAACCGTAGAGACTCTTGAGACGATCAATGGCGAGCTGCTCTGCAATATCAACAAATTCACAGCCACCGTAATAGCGCTTGCCCGGATAACCTTCGGCATACTTGTTGGTCATCTTGCCGCCCTGAGCTTCCATCACCGCTGGACTGGTGTAATTCTCTGAGGCGATCAGCTCAATATGTTGCTCTTGGCGTTGGTCTTCCAGTTGGATGGACTGCCATAATTCAGCGTCAAACTTTGCAATTGTCTGGTCTTTATCAAACATGATTTGGGGATTTCCTAGGCGTTAAAACGGATTGGTTGGGCAAGCGCAAATTCTACCTCAAAGAGGCGCAATCTTACAGCCCAAAAAGGCCAATATTTAGAGCCTATTTTGGTCCCCTAAACCACATTATTTTTCGAACAGGGCCATGGCTTCAATATGGCTGGTGTGGGGAAACATATCCATCACGCCCGCAGCGGCAAGTTTATAACCTGCCTCAACTAAAACAGCCGCATCTCTGATCATAGTCGCTGGGTGGCAAGAGATATAAATAATCTGTTTGGCCTTAGTTTTTGCGACCCAGGGCATAACGCCGGCAGCACCATTGCGCGGTGGGTCAAGTAATACAAGATCGACAGGTTCTTTGCTGTTATAGGCGCTGGTTAGGCCCACGGAACGGCTCAGGTCGGCCACTGCAAACTCGACATTGAGAATTTTGTTAAGGCGGGCATTTTCCTCTGCACCCTTCACTAACTCCGGCAGTCCCTCTATGCCAATCACAGTGCCAAAACGCTGGGTTAATGGCAGGGACAAATTACCTGTGCCACAGTAGAGGTCGATGGCTGTGCCCTCTCTGGTAATGGCGAGGTCCGGAAGCAGGTCGAGCATCTGTGCAATCATCTGGCGGTTAATATCACCGTTCACCTGAATAAACTGACCTGGTTCAAACCTGAGGTGAATATCATCGGTCACGGAAAAGCTTAAAACATCATCGCCGGTATCGAGGCGATTAAAGCGCGCCTGCTTACCCGCCTTCCACCATAGCTGCCCCTCGCCAAAACCCATCTCGTGAAGGCCAGCAATAATGGGGGCAATCTCTTCATCCGCAGGAAAGCGGCTCGCCTCCACAGCAATAGCAAAACCAGCATCCGCAGACACCAACTCCACTTCAAAAACCCGAATGGCCGCGGGAAATAGCGCTAACCACTCGGGCAGATGCGCAATTACATCAGGCAGTGGCGCGCTTAGCACTGGGCATTCGGTAATAGGTTCGATGCGTCGACTACCCGCATTGCGAAACCCAATTAAAAACCTGCCGTCTTTAGCGCGCTGCACAGCAAGTCTGGCCCGACGGCGATAGCCCCACTGGGGAGCGCTGAGAGGAGGCAAAATAACCTTCGGCGTCAAGCCGCCACGCTGCAAATTAGCTAGCAGCTGCTGCTGTTTAAATTCAAGCTGTTGATGATGATCAAGATGTTGCAAACTACAGCCACCGCAGCGGGAGAAATGTTTACAGGCGGGTTCCACCCGATGTTCAGAGGGAGATATAATCTCGGTAGTACGGCCCTCGTCATAGTTACGCTTTTGGTTATTGAGTCGAAACGCCACTTTTTCAGTGGGCAGAGCGCCATCAATAAAGCAGGTTTTACCATTGATACGCCCAATACCGCGACCGTCATAACTGAGGTCAATAATGTCACAGTTCAGGGTTTGCTTGTCACTCATGGTGGTACCTTGTTGTTTTTATTGGCGCGATAGTAGCAGATCAACACAGTCAACCCGAGACATGAATCACAGCTTTGGGCTATTTTAACCGCTACCGACCGCGTAGATAGCACAGAGGATAATCAGCTAACAAAATCACCCGCAAAAGGAGAATTGAAATGCCCTTAGAAAATACCGCACAGCATTGGGGCTGGTTAAGCAAAACATTGCACTGGCTGACCGCACTACTTATTTTTGTTCAGATACCCCTAGGGTTTTATGCAGAAAGCCTAAAGCTGTCTCCCTTAAAAATGGATGTTTTTGTCTGGCACAAGTCGCTCGGCATGCTGGTTTTTATGCTGCTGATTCTGCGTCTGCTGTGGCGGATTAAAGGCACTATCCCCGAGGCCCTCGAATCAAAAAGAGTACAGGCAGGCTTGGCTAGAGCAGCTCATGGATTACTCTATGGCCTTATGGTCTTACTGCCAATCTCAGGCTGGATCACCTCATCAGCAGCAAATATACCCGTGAAATTATTCTGGCTAATCCCCCTCCCGGCACTGGTTGGGCCAGATGATGCGCTGAAGTCGTTAGCCGCCGAGGTCCACGAAATAAGTGTTTTTGTTTTACTGCTTATTCTCATCTTGCATATAGGTGCGGCACTCCGTCATCATCTGATGCTGCGCGACAATGTACTCAGGCGCATGTGGTTTTAACCTCATCCTGTGGTGAATTTCTATCCAACGAGGGCTGTCATGTCTAAAGTAACCATTTCTATAACCGCCCTATTCTGCTTGCTGAACACCGCTTTTGTCTGGGGGACAGACTGGCAGTCTAGCCCAACCGACAGCCATTTATACTTTGCCCCCAGCTACGAAGGCATGCCTATTAATGGCCACTTTAAACAATTTTCAGTCAGCTACCAGACCGACCAGCAATCTCAGCCAAGCCGATTAAAGGTCAAGGTTGCAATCGCCAGCGCCGACATGGGTAACAGCGATATCAACGAGGCGATTAGAGCTGTCGACTGGTTTAATATCGCTAATTTCCCTGAGGCGATATTTATTAGCGAAGAATTTGTCACTGATACTCAGGGTAAGTTATTGGCTATTGGAACGCTGCAACTAAAGGGTTTTGTACAGCCGGTAACTGTGCCCATTAGCTGGCAATCCCTGCCAGGTGGAAAGGCAAAAATGACAGGTGAGCTTTTAGTCGGGCGCAATGATTTTTCGATTGGTAGCGGTGAATGGGCCAGCGGAGAGCAGATTGGCCTGGCCGTAAAAATTTGGTTTGATGTGGTTTTTATCGCCAGTGAAATCGATTTATGAAAAACCTCAACGCGCTGTTTTCATTATTAATACTATTTCTTTTGAGCAGCTGTGCGGCCCAACAGGGCGACTTAGACGATAGCTTACCCAATAGCGATCAACCCGCTGATTTTCCTACTAGGGTTTATCTGCAGTCCAGCGAGGAATACGATCTGTTTCAAGTTGATACTGACATGTCACAAATTCTTGTGCGCGCCTATCGTGGCGGACTAATGGCAAAGCTGGGCCATGACCATATTATTGCTAGCCAGAATCTACAGGGCTACATCCGCATCAACAAACAAACGAGCGAATGCCGTGCCGATTTTTTTGTATCTCTGGGCAACCTCGATGTAGACAATGAGACGTTTAGAATTTCTGCCAAACTGGATACCACCCCCTCAGCATCAGATATTGTTGGCACCAAAAATAATATGTTAAAAAGCCTTGAACAGGCTAAATTTCCGTTTGCCCAACTGCACAGTAGTGACTGCTCTCCGGCGCTATCTGGAAACATCACCAAGGTAGCATTGACCCTTCACGGGGTAACGTCGGAGCTACCGTTGGAGATTAAATTTAAGGAGTCTGGGAAGGATCAACTATTAGTAAAAGGACGCTTTTCTATTCTGCAAACTGACTTTGGTATTGAGCCGTTTTCAATCATGAACGGATTGATAAAGGTAGAGGATAGGCTGGACCTACATTATTCAATCAGCGCAAAAAAACGGGCTATTTAGGCATAGAATGTCGAGACACTTTGTTCTTATACATCAGCAGATCCGCCTGCTCCAAGAAGTCTTCTATGGCAGGATAAGCATGATGATTGTAATCCACTAAGCCATAAGAAAATGAAAGACTGTACTTTTCCTCAGGCTTTTTATTGGCCTCTTCGAGCATAGATGAAAATTTGATTATTGTGTTTTCAGCATGCTGCCTAGTTGTCCCAGTAAACAGCACAACAAACTCGTCACCACCAAGCCTCGCAACCACATCAGATGATCGAAATGCGGTCGCCAGTTGCTGAGAGAAATCGATCAGGGCCCTATCTCCTTCCCCATGACCATGTTTATCATTGATGGACTTGAAGTTATTTAAATCGATAAAGGCAAGGGTCGCGGGAATTTGATTACGGACGCAAAGTGAGAGAATTTTATTGGCGACTCCCATAAATCCTCTTCTGTTGGTCAGGCTGGTCATCTCGTCCAATGTGGCTAACTGAACCGCCGTAAGCTCCTGCTCTACCATGGCGGCGAGATCTTTCAATAGCTCTTCATCTTCTGCAGAAAAATCACGGGGCTCTCGATCAATAATACACAATGTGCCTATGCGGCTGCCATTGGCAACCTTAATGGGACAGCCCGCGTAGAAACGAATATGGGGGTCGTCTAAAACCAATGGGTTGTCAGCAAAACGATCGTCTTTGAGAGTATCTCGAATGACAAACACCTCATCGCCCAGAATGGCATGACCGCAAAAGGAAATATCCCTGGATGTCTCGTTAACATCTAATCCGACACAGGATTTGAACCATTGACGATTTTCATCCACCAAACTGACCAGTGCAATAGGCACTCTAAACATGTGCTTGGCCATGCGTGTCAGGCGGTCGAAACGTTCTTCACCGAGGCTGTCGAGTATGTCGAGAGATCGCAATGTGGTGAGCCTAACGGCTTCATCGATTGAGGTGCCTGGCGCTTTCATACCAGATCCCCATTAGTAAGGCTATTAATTAGCCTAGAGTTTGCGCCCAGGACGCGGGGGAAAATCATTAGTATAAACAAGAAAAATTCCTTTTCTAATCAACATCATTCCTTGTATTTACAGTGCCCAAACAGGCAACTCTAAACTGAACTATTGTTCGCAGTACTTCTTAAAGATCTCAGTAAAGAGTTTAGACCATATTTGAAGGTTTTTCTGTAACAGATCCCTCGAGCGTGCAATGCCTACCAGGCAATCGTTTTACCGTCCCAGTCTACATAGGAGAGCTGCCCATCCACCTCAGCCTCATCCATGATGCCCATCAAACAATCGGCAACGAAGGCGGTGGAAAACAGATTTTGTTTTGGCACCGAGGCCTGAAATGGCTTGGATAACGCAGTATCCGTAGTACCAGGGTGAAAGGAGATTAACTTGACGTTTTTGACCCGCCGCGCATATTCCACCGACAGGGTTTTCAGCATCATGTTGAGGGCAGATTTAGAGGCGCGGTAGGCGTACCAGCCACCTAATCGATTATCGCCAATACTGCCTACTCGGGCACTTAGCGCCACTACCACGCAACGTCGCTTACCCACAAGAAGTCGGTGTAAGAGCTTTAACCAGAGAGACGGAATAACGGTGTTGGCATGGAAAATTTCATGGAGGGCGTCGGCATTGATATCTTCAAGGCGCTTTTCTGGCCAGATAGTATCGTTGTGCAATAAGCCATGACAGATACAGACGCGGCTAAAGGTGCCTTTAAACGGGGCTAGCTGCTCAACAACCTCTGCCATTCCTGACTCGTCATATTCAGATTCAATCCAGACCAACCGATCACTGGATATCCAATGGCCCGACAGATCCTCAGTCCGACCATTGCGACTCACTGCAATAATGCGATCAATAGACGCGTCCGTAAGAAGCCTGGCTACAATTGCCTGACCCAAACCACCACCGGCACCCAAAACTAGGGCATTGCGAGGCTCAGTCTGACTCATGTTTTTTCCGCCCCAATCACACAGGATTCACAGCGCGCCTGACCTGTAAGCAGCCGCGAGATACGGTAACGATGCTTGGCAAAAAACAGATAGCTAACATCCGCGACCTGCTTAAATAATGGCCAGCGCAGTATCGCGACCCATTTACGCTTGCCCACTAGGGCCCAGGCTTCGTAAGTCACATCGAGACCATAAATCATCTCGCCGTCGGCCAGCTGACCGTGAAGTATGCGGTCTGCTTCCTGTTGATCAATATGGGGAAAACGCCCACTGAAGTCTGCGGCATAAATATCTTCGTAGGCAATCTTGCTCGCCTGATCCAGACTATTGAGATGGCGCATCTCCCGCGCACAGAGTGGGCAGCCACCATCATAGAATATGGTTAGATCTGTCATGCTTAGAGTTCCTGAATCATCATGGATATAACGGCTATATGCCAAAAGACGACTAGGATAGTGATTCTTATGCGCATTGACCAGTAGGACCTATCAATCTTGCCCGCAAGCCTATTCATCATTCGCTCTGCCCATAGAAGGCTTGCAAAACCAGCCATCAGCAATGTCACAGCAAAAACAGTCAGTATCGGCGCCACATAGATCAGCAGTAAACTGGCCCAGGCACTTAGCGCCACCAGATTACTAAATATAATCGTCGCAGTGGCTAAACGTCCTGTGGCCGACCCGCGAGCAGTCGCCCAAAGAGCACCACTTAAAAAACTGAGAATCACCGCACTATAGGCAATAAACACATAGGGCGCATAGAGCCCCAATACCGACGTACTCTGTAATCCAGCGCCAGACAGATAGCCCTGAATCATCAAGAGGCTCAGCACTGTAAATGGCAATGACCCAAGATCACCCAAAAAGGCAGTCAATTGATAACCGGATGACGACGACTGAGAATCTTGCTTTGGCATCTGTATTCACTTCTTAATTAGTGTATTTACTACGACCCTACTGTCGCTTTGGATGAATATAAGACCTATAGAAATGAGTCTAAAGCTGGCAATATAGCGTATTCAGAGCCATGCAGTTACGTAACTGCATAATAAAAAACGTTCGGTGAGTATCGATGCCCCATCAGGTCGGCCTGTTTCTGTTCAAAAACGATTTACGTCTCCACGACAATCCAGCCTTGGCCAAGGCCGCTGCGGAAGTCGATGAGTTAATTTGTGTTTATTGCCTCGAAGCCAAGCACCCAGTGTCGAGCTTGCGCGCCCCGAGCAATCTGTCATCCCATCGGCTACACTTTTTACAGCAATCTCTCACCGACTTGCGTACCAGTCTTTTGACACTCGGCCAGCAGCTCTTAGTGAGTTCTGAGTCACATCTTGACGTCATTCCTCAGCTGATCACCCAGCACAATGTTGCCAAGATTTATTGCAGCCAGAATGTCGGTGATTACGAAAACCAGAGTTGGGGCAAGCTCAGTAAGCGCTACCCTATGATCGATTTTTACTGTATCGCCAGCCATACATTGTTCAGTGAATCTGAGCTGCCATTTAAACTCGCGGACCTGCCTGATAGTTTTTCAAAGTTCCGTAAAGCGGTTGAGCCACTCACCATCAAACCGCCCCTCCCCGAGATTACCAGCCTACCTCCCAGCCCAAAAATAGAGTGGGAATGGCCCAAAAATCTAGTTACTTCCATTAATCGACCATTGTTTCACGGCGGCGAGAATCAGGGGCTCGCTCATATGGAAACGTACTTCGAGCGCCAGCTAGCCAGTAACTACAAAGAGACCCGCAACGGCCTTGATGGGCTAGACTACTCAACGAAATTCTCGCCTTGGCTCGCCAATGGCAGCCTATCGGCAAGGCGCATCATCCATCGATTACGCCGTTACGAGACACAGATAGAGGCCAATGATTCCACCTATTGGATTTACTTCGAACTTCTGTGGCGCGAGTATTATCAGTGGTATGCCCATCGCTATGGCAAAAAGATATTTAGCCCCAGCGGTATCAAGACCAGTAAACCGGCAACCAGCTTTTACCCGGAACGCTTCAAGAAATGGTGTAGCGGCAATACCCCCTATCCAATCGTTAACGCCTGTATGAAACAACTCAACAGCACCGGCTATATGTCTAATCGCGGCCGGCAGCTCGTCGCTAGCTGTTTTGTTCATGAGTTGAGTCTGGACTGGCGTTATGGCGCTGCCTACATGGAGCAGCAGCTTATTGACTACGATATCGCCTCCAACTGGGGCAACTGGCAGTATCTAGCTGGCGTTGGAGCTGATCCCCGTGGTCACCGCCGCTTTGATTTAGCTAAGCAGACCAAAATCTATGATCCCAAACAGGACTTTATTAAACGCTGGGGCGGAGACCTTCATGACAGTGCGCTGGATTCAGTGGATGCTGCCGACTGGCCTGTGTCTGGCACCCAGCAGCACCTACAGGAAAATTGATAATGGCTCAATTTCACACCTTACGACTTATTTTGGGCGACCAGCTAAATCGGCAACATTCTTGGTATAAACAGCGAGACGATGGGGTTCTTTACCTGATAGCGGAATTACATCAGGAGGCCCATTACGTCACTCATCATGTTCAAAAGCTCTGCGCTTTTTTTGCCGCGATGGAAGCCTTTGCTCTGTCCTTGCAAGCCGATAAGCATCGGGTGAGCTACCTTACCCTCGACGACACCGCAGGCTATGCCGACCTCCCTGAGCTGCTCAAGGCAATATGCCAGGAGCATGGCATCGCGCGTTTCGAGTATCAGCACCCAGATGAATACCGCCTTGCCCAACAGCTCCAGTCCCTAGACCTCGGAGTGGCGGTCAGCCTCATTGATAGCGAGCATTTTTTATTGCCCCATGCAGAGATTCCCAAGCTCATTAATGCGGGCAAACACAACCGTATGGAATCCTTTTATCGCAAAATGCGCCTGCGGTTTAATATTCTTATGGATGGCAAGCAACCGCTTGGCGAGCGCTGGAATTTTGACGGGGAAAATCGCAACAAGCTCAAACCTGCCGACCTTGCTCAGGTACCGGAGCCACTGCTATTTGCCAATCCTGTCGATAAGATTTTGCAGCGCATCGAAAAACACAGTATTCCTTCCCTGGGGAATATTTCCCAGACCCTGCTCTGGCCTATTAACGAGCAACAGAGCCTGCAATTACTAGATTTCTTCTGCGACCATTGCCTACCCAATTTTGGACGCTTTCAAGATGCTATGACCCAGCAGGGGGAAAGCCGCTGGAGCCTCTATCATTCGAGAATATCCTTTGCGCTCAACAGTAAAATCCTCAGCCCGATGCAAGTAATCGATGCTGCGCTACGCCGTTACCAAGCGTCTGAACAGTCCCCGGACAACCCTGTAGACCTGGCCCAAATTGAGGGCTTTATTCGCCAGATTTTGGGCTGGCGTGAATATGTACGCGCTGTCTACTGGGCCAATATGCCCAGCTATGCCGAGCGCAATGCACTGGATGCACAGCGAGATTTGCCGGATTATTTTTGGACAGGTAACACCAAGATGGCATGCATGAAACAGGCTATTGATCAGTCCTTAAATTATGCCTACGCCCATCACATTCAACGACTGATGGTCACCGGTAATTTTGCCATGCTGGCAGGCATTGACCCGACGCAGATGGATCAATGGTATCTGGGTATTTATATTGACGCGATTGAATGGGTAGAAATGCCCAATACCCGTGGTATGAGTCAGTTTGCAGACGGCGGATTAATCGCCACAAAACCCTATGCCGCCAGCGGAAGTTATATCAATAAAATGAGTGACTACTGTAAGGATTGCCATTACAAAGTTAAGGAGCGATTCACCGAACAGGCCTGCCCCTTTAACAGTCTTTACTGGCACTTTATGCAGCGCCACGCTGACAAATTCTCAAGAAACCCGCGCACGGCAATGGCCTATCGCAGCTGGGATAAAATGGACGATGAGGTAAAAAAGGCGCTACTGAGCCGCGCCGAATATTACCTACAAAACATTGAATCTCTTTAAGTAAATAGTTCATGCATAGCGCATCCCAACGATAGCCTATGGCTAGGGGTCAAAAACCAGATCCAAAAAGACTTTTTCAGGGCTGACTAATATCAATTAGCGCGTCAATAATGGTGCTGTAATTGGTAAAGAATTCTTGGGAGGTTCCATCGTCAAAGGTAACCGGTGTGGCTATGTCCCCTTCAATTTTAATAATGCCCATCGAATCTAATAACCCCGCCACAGCGATGCGGAAATCGACGGTACCAAACCAATTAATATATTTTAGAGCGCCCCAATCCTGTTTAGAACCGCCCGTTGAGTGATATTTGGTAATACGGGTAAAGACAATATCATTGGCCCGATCAATAAAAATATATTGACCAAACTTTCCCGATGCATTAAAAATTACTGCCTGGTCATCATGGCGAGAAATCCACCAGTGCAGGGAATAGCCGCGATCCTGGGCGATGGTGTCACTGTTTAGACTGTCCCATACTTTACTAAAGGTCTCATCGACAAATTGCTTAGGAATAATCTGCTCACCATTCCAGTTGCCATCACGCGCAAATAATAAGCCGAACCGCGCATACTGCCGAGCAGTGGTATCCACACAACAGTAGGTGAGTGGATTACCCGCCCCATCTTGCCAAAGCGTTACGTCGTCCAAACCAATCTTATCGAAAATACGCTCTCTCAATAAGGTATCTGCCGCCACACCTGTGGCCTGCAGCAAGATATCCGCCAATAACATTGAGTTGACATTGTTATATTCGAAAATCAGACCCGCTTCTTTTTCCACGCCTACATTACGCGCATAATCGAGATGATCTGCCGAAAAAAACATATCTTCATGCTCATGATCGGGGAAATCTAGGCCACTGGTCATATTTAATAAATCACGCAGGGTAATGTCTCTGCGTTCATCATTAAAATATTCTAGATATAGAGCAACCGGGTCATCAAGGCTGATTATCTCGCCGCGGTCAATGGAAATACCAATCAGTGCGGCGTAAAAACTTTTCGCCATGGACCAGGAGGTCCCGTAGGAATCTGTGCTGAAGCCATCTGCATAGCGCTCTCCCACCAGCAAGCCGTTCTTAATTAAAACCACGCCCTGGGTTGCAGAGTCCTGAAAAGATAAATCAAATAATCGATCAATTTTAGTTTGATCTAATTGGGCGTCAGCCGCCGCAATCTCTGACCATTCCTGCGCTGGGTATGCTTCAATATCCTGCCCCTGAAGATTGACTGACAACAGTGTCAGTAGTAAACCAGTAGCCACATCACTCTTTGATAAAAGCCCCATTTCTTTACTCATTTATTGTTTTTTATTAGGGCTGAGAGTATATCTCATGCATTGAATTCTAAACCATGACCCTAGTGACAAGATTAAAATCGATCACGACTATCCACAAATTTATAAAATTAATTTGCACCGCCACGAAAAAGGGTCTAAGTTAAGCCAGCCGGTTTCGCCTATAAACGAGTTGCTGGTACAGCTGTACGAGGAGTGTCGTATGTGGACTTCTAAACAAGCATGCTGACACTAATAATAATAAAGTTTAAAAATGTAGGGGTTACACATGACTAATAACTTAAGCGCCAGCGATCCAGTTGGCATGTCCTTTTGGTTGATATCTATGGCGATGGTCGCCGCGACTGTGTTCTTTCTTATTGAACGCGATCGTGTAAGCGGCAAGTGGAAGACATCTCTGACAGTTGCAGGTCTTGTGACCTTGATTGCTGCAGTGCATTACTTCTATATGCGTGATGTATGGGTTGCAACGGGCGAAACTCCAACGGTATATCGCTATATCGATTGGCTGCTCACAGTGCCACTGCTGATCATCGAATTCTATTTGATCCTATCTGCCATTACTAAAGTACCGGTCGGCGTTTTCTGGCGTTTACTAGCAGGTTCTTTGATTATGCTTGTTGCTGGTTTTGCCGGCGAAGTAAATCCTGCTTACGTAGTCTCTGGCTTCGTTGTTGGTATGCTGGGTTGGATCTGGATCATGTATGAAATCTTTATGGGTGAAGCGAGCAAGATCAACGCTGCCAGTGGTAATGCCATTGCTCAGAAAGCTTACGGCGCCATGCGTATGCTGGTTACTGTTGGTTGGGCGATCTACCCACTCGGTTATGTACTTGGTTACTTTATGGGCGCTACCGACCCAGATACGTTGAACCTTTGGTACAACATAGCTGACCTTTGGAACAAGATTGCGTTTGGTCTAGTTATTTGGGCCGCTGCAGTAGCTGATTCAGAGTAAGTTTGTCTGTTCGAAGTATTGGAAGGGCCAGCGATGCTGGCTCTTCCTCTCTAACATAATAAAAATAAGCAGTTAAAAAACTGTCATTTATAAGGGTACGAATCAATGTCCCCAGTAAAAATAATAAGTGGATCCGATTGGCTAGCCGAGCTCAACGCTCTGTATAAGCGCGAGATGCCACATTCACAAAGTAGCTTGGCTGCAGCAGCCGAGTATCACTTTAAAAATCCCGGTAAATCTTTCCGAGCGCAGTTAGCGCTGTCTAGCGGCTTTTCGCTAGGTTTAAGTAACACAGATAATTTGCATTGGGCAGCTGCTTGCGAGCTTCTGCACAACGCCTCACTGATTCATGACGACATCAGTGACGCCAGTACCCACAGACGTGGCCAAGAGAGCATCCATCAACATTTTGGACCTGATATGGCACTCTGTCTGGGTGACTGGATGATCGCCAAAGCCTTCGAGCTCGGCGCGAGAAACAGCCAACATAGTGGTGTTCTCGTCGCCTTGTTAGCTCAGGCAATGCAGGAAACCTGCAGTGGCCAGATAGCCGATATCACCCAGCGCCAATGCGCCGAACTCGATGAATGGCAGCGTATTGCCAAAGGTAAAACCGCACCATTATTAATTGCCCCGATTAAAGGCGCCGCGATTGCCGCCGGCCTGGATGCCGATCTCAAAGGTCTCGAGCATCTTATCGGTCTCTGCGGCTTGGCCTATCAGGGCCGCAACGATATTGACGATATTATTCCGTCCAGCCATCGCTCCAGTGATCTCGATGGCCGCAAACCCAATTTAGTTGTCAGCCTGTTTGCCCAGCATGGCGCAGGATCCGAAGAGTTTGTGAGCTGGTATCAAACCGAAGATACCGAGCAGCTAGTCCATTGGCAGCGCCGCATCGCGTCCAGCGATGTTATTCTGCAAGCCAACCAATCAGTAGATTATTGGCTGTTACAGGCCGAGCAGCTAGTGAGTTCATTACCCGTTCAATTACAGTCAGTGACCCAGGGGCTAGTGGCCGCCGTAAAACAGAAAACAACAATAAAACGCCAAGGGCAGATCGCTTGACATCAAAGACATTCGGAGCTGGAAAAACAGTCATTATTATCGGAGCAGGCTTCGCCGGTATAGCAACAGCATTAAGACTCAAAGCTATTGGTTACGACGTCACCTTACTGGAGCGTTTAGATAGCCTCGGCGGTCGAGCGCAGGTTTTCGAACGCGGTGGCTATCGCCATGATGCAGGCCCCACCGTTATCACCGCCCCCTTTCTGTTTGATGAACTATTTGAACTGTTCGATGAAAAACTCACTGATCATCTCGACTTTGTTCCGCTAGATCCCTTTTACCGTTTTCATTTTGACGATGGCAGCCAGTTCGATTATCGCGCCAGCATTGAAGACACATTAACTGAGATTCGTCGCTTTAATCCCGACGATGCTGAAGGTTATTTAAAACTGCTTGAGAAGTCTAAAAAGGTATATGACGTCGGCTTTAAACAGCTGGTTCATCGACCATTTACCCGAGTCTGGGATATGGTTAAACAGATTCCCGCGCTGCTGATACTCAAATGTTACAGAAGCGTCTCCCAGATGGTGAACAGCCATTTAAAGCATCCGCTGATTCGTCAGGCTTTTTCTATTCACCCCCTATTGGTGGGGGGAAATCCGTTTAAAACCACGGCTATCTACACCTTGATTCATTATCTCGAGCGTCGCTGGGGTGTGTTTTTCTGTATGGGCGGTACCGGAAAATTGGTTGAAGAGCTGGGTGCGCTGATGGAACGCCATGGCATTAAAATTCAGCTCAACGCTGACGTCGATGAGATCATTGTTGAAAATAAACGTGCCACTGGTGTGCGCCTGAGTAATAACCAGGTGATGAATGCCGACCTAGTCGTCTTTGGCGGCGATCCTGAAACCTGTTACAAACACCTTTTACCCCAGAAAAAATTGCGCCTGCCGAGTATTAAAAAGCAGTACAGCATGGGGCTGTATGTCCTTTATTTCGGCACCAAAAAACTCTATCCCGATGTCGCCCACCACAGCATTTGGATGGGACCTCGATTTAAACAGCTGCTTTCGGAAATTTTTGATGCCAAAGAGATGAGCGAAGATTTCTCTCTCTATGTGCATCGTCCCACGGCCACAGACAAAAGCTTTGCACCAGAGGGCTGCGAGTCATTTTATGTGCTGTGCCCGGTGCCCAACCTCCAGGGCAATGTAAACTGGGAGACAGAAGGCGAGGTGCTGCGCGATCGCATAGTAACGGCCCTCGAAGAGACTATACTGCCAGAACTTTCCTCAGTGATTGAAGAGGTGTTTTGGATGACCCCAGAAGATTTTGCCAAGGATTACCGCTCCATGCATGGCGCTGGTTTCTCTATCGAACCCAGGCTTACCCAGTCTGCCTGGTTCCGCTTTCACAACCGCGACAGCGCAGTGAATAATCTCTATTTTGTGGGTGCAGGCACCCATCCCGGCGCCGGCCTTCCCGGCGTTGTCAGCTCAGCCAAGGTAGTAGAAGAACTGCTTACTGGTGTTGAGGTGGGTTCGGGAGGATAGATGAGCAATCCAGTGCTGCCAGACTCACCAGCCCCAAAGCAGATACTGGCACGCCATGGAAAATCATTCTATTGGGCCAGTAAGTTTCTCGGGGTTGAACTGGCCGACCGCGCCGCACGACTCTATCAATTTTGCCGCTATGTGGACGATTTAGCCGACGGTGATCTTCCCGACCGCCAAGAATCCCTTGAAGATATTCGCGCCCGCCTTGCCGGTAAAGAACTTGCCGCTGGACCAGAAATTGAAGCCTTTATCGCGCTAGCCAACAGTAACAACATCCCCCTCAGTGCCGCATCAGAGTTGCTCGACGGTATGCTCAGCGACCAAAACCCCACCGCCGTTGCCGACGAAGCCGAGTTATTGCGCTACTGCCACGCCGTGGCAGGCACCGTGGGCCTAATGATGTGCCGCGTACTCAACTGCGAAGAACCCCGCGCCGACAGCTTTGCCATTGATTTGGGGGTTGCCATGCAGCTCACCAATATCTCTCGGGATGTATTGGAAGACGCCAAAATGGGGCGCCGTTATCTCCCCGCTAGCTGGGCAAGCTTTACTCCGTCACAGATTGCTAAAGCAGGATTGGAAGACGAGGACACTGACTGCCGCCAGCAAGTAGCCGAGGGTATAGCCCGGCTATTAGATTTATCCGAACAATACTATGCCAGCGCACTGCTTGGTATACGCCTATTACCCTTTCGCTCAAGACTCTCCATTGCCATAGCACTGCGTGTCTATCGCCAAATTGGCTGGGTACTCAGACGCCGAAACCTAGCCTGGTGGCAGGGCCGAGTCATGGTAACCGGCGGGGAAAAAGCACTGCTCAGTCTGCGCAGTCTATTGGATTTACGCCCAATAAAAGTACCGCCACACCGTTCTCAGTTGCATCAGCATCTGCAGGGATTAGCCGGTGTCCAGTAATCCAATAGAGCTGGATATCGCCATCATTGGTGGCGGTAGCGCAGGGATGGCATTGGCCTCCAAATTAGACAATCTGTCCGCCGCCGTATTTGAACCTAAGACTGCAGCAGAACGAGACAGTAGCTGGGCGTTATGGGCGCAACCCGAGCAATTAGAACAACTCAGCCCCGCCATTAGAGGCAGCTGGGACAAATGGCGCCTAATTGACCACAGTGGCGAAGTTATCCACCAGAGTAATGAATACCGCTATACCAGCCTTAGCTCAGGGCAATATTTACAGCATTGCGAAGCCAGCTTAAAAGATTCAGTGAACCTAGTCAGAGCGGCCGTTGATGATCTGACAGCAGAGGAAAACGGCGGGCAATTTAGCGCCGATGGGCAAGCCTACAAGGCTAAAACTATCTACGACAGTCGACCCCCAATAATGGGAGACAATAGCCTGCGTCAGCACTTTGTTGGCTGGGAAATAAGCACCAAGGAACCCATAACTGATGCCGATATCGCCACATTAATGGATTTTCGTGTCGACCAGTCTCGCGGCCTGCACTTTATCTATGTACTCCCCTACTCCGATCGCCATCTACTTGTAGAATCGACCATGATTTCAAACCAGCTCGAAGATAAAGACTGGTATCGCAATGCCATCAGTCAGTGGCTCGCCGACCGCAATATACAGATGCAGTCTCAGTTGCGAGAAGAATACGGTGTGATTCCCATGGCTGCAGTGCAACCCCAGAATACCCAGGTGCCCACTATTGGCGCGGCAGGCGGTTCTGTGCGGCTATCCTCAGGCTACGCGTTCAGTACGATTCAGGCCCAGATGGCAACATTAGCAGAGGCCATAAGCGCCGGTGAGCGCGAGGTACCCGCACCTTTTTCGAGACGCCTTATCTTTATGGATAGGGTCTTTAATCGCGCACTTAGTGCCCAACCGGATCGTGGCGTGGGTTTATTTATGGCGACAAGTAAGGCGCTAGACGCTGAAGAATTTGCGCGATTTATGCTCGGCAATGCAGGCGCTATGGAATGGGCGAAAGTCATTATGGCCATGCCTAAATGGCCCTTTATACAGGCTGCTCTGCGGCAGGTGTTTAAAAATGACTAGCTGGGACCTCGCCGCCATTGCAGCGGTACTGCTTTTTGGAGTGCCTCATGGCGGCCTAGATGGCGCAGTGGCACGACGTATTGGTTGGCCTCAGAGCACTGCTGCCTGGCTTGGATTCCATATTGGCTATATCGCGCTGGCAGCCTTGGTTGTCTGGTTTTGGTGGCAATGGCCCGTGCTAGGGCTGGCCATATTTCTAATTATCTCAGCGCTGCACTTTGGTCAGAGTGATATTGCCAGCATTCCAGCGTCTACTAACGACAGACTCAATAATCGGTGGCTGCCTCTGGTCGCCCATGGTGGCCTAGTCTCTATCGCTATTCCCAGCTTGCAACCGGCAGCCGTAGAACCAGTTTTTGCCCTCTTAGTGGGCGACAAAGGTGCGACCATGCTACTCCAATCAATTGGCGCATTATTTTTACCCTGGCTTCTGAGCTTCGCCGGCTATGCGGTTTACGCCTCGAAAAATCCGGCATGGCGAAAACCGCTCAACAGCCTGATCACCCAATTAATACTGGTGTTCTTACTGCCACCGCTTATTAGCTTCGCCCTGTATTTTTGCCTCTGGCACAGCCGCAGTCACAGCTTGCGGATATGGCAAAGTATTGAAGATGATAGCGAGCGCAGGCGCAGTTTTATTGAGGCCGCAATCTATAGCCTGATGGCCTGGACTGCCGCGCTAGTCTTTTTATTATTTTTTCAGGGGTCCCTGTCTGCATCTATTGTACAGTTAACCTTTATTGGTCTCGCCGCACTGACAGTTCCTCATATGTTACTCGTCGATCTGGCCTACAACACTAAACAGCAGAGGCTGTTGCCATGACCAATATAAGCAATCGCAAAGACGACCATATCCAGCTTGCCCTCGAGGCGCGCCATCAGTCTCAGTCGGGTAGCCATTTCGATCGCCTAACCTTTGAGCACAGTGGACTCCCAGAGCAGGCCCTAGAAGACACTGACATAGCCTGTCACTTTTTAGGCCGGCCTATCGCCGCACCCTTTATGATCGGCGCCATGACCGGCGGCTGCAATAATGGTGAGCTTATCAATCAGCATCTGGCCGAGGCCGCGGAATATTGCCATATACCCATGGCACTGGGATCACAGCGCGCCGCCCTAGAGCAGGGTCTGGCACAGAACGTACGCCGCTGGGCACCCAATGCAATAATATTGGGCAATCTTGGCGCCACCCAGTTACAGCAATCTGGATTGGATCTGGCCAAACGCGCCGTAGAAAGCGTGGCCGCCAATGCCCTGATAATCCATATAAACCCCCTGCAAGAGCTTGTACAGCCCAACGGTGACCGAGATTGGAATGGAGTGCTCGACGCCATTCAAACCTGCGCTAGCGAGCTCTCTGTGCCCGTTATAGTGAAAGAAGTGGGTTCTGGCATTGGCCCCAGTACCGCGCAAAAACTCGTGGCTGCGGGCGTGCAGTGGATCGAAGTAGCAGGTCGCGGCGGCACGAGTTGGGCGAGCATTGAACTAGCGCGGAATGACTCCACCAGAGAACAGCAAATTGCCGCACCCTTTGTCGACTGGGGAATGGATACCGTTGAACTACTCTCCCAGGTTCGCAGTGCCTGTGCCGATGTAAATATGATTGGTTCCGGGGGTGTCCGCAACGGCGTGGATATTGCTAAATGCATCCGCCTGGGCGCCCAAATGTCGGCCTTGGCCCAGCCTTTTTTAGGGCCAGCTCTGGAGTCTTCGGAAGCCGTTATCGAAAAAATAGAGATCCTTCAGGAGCAGCTGCGCTGGACAATGTTTTTGACCGCCAGCCAAAACCTTATGGCATTGCGATCTGCGCCTCTGATATAAGCGCGATTCAGTAGACAGTCCGACGTAGGGCTGGTTAAATCCCCCCTCAAAATAACGATGACAGGTACTCAATTTTGTCCAATATCCAATGGCAAATCAACGCAGGCATAGGTCTGATTACTCTCGACCGACCCAAGGCGCTTAACGCTCTGTCACTGGATATGGTGCGCGATCTGCACAGTTTACTAACCGACTGGCAGGGACACCCAGAAATAGAAGCGGTGGCCATACGTGGCTCCAACAAAATTGGGCCCTTTGGCGCCTTCTGTGCCGGCGGTGATATTCGTTTTTTCCACGAGGCCGCTATTACCAACGACCCTGCCCTGGAAGATTTTTTCACTGAGGAATACAGCCTCAACCATTTAATTTTTACCTATCCCAAGCCCTATATCGCCTTTATGGACGGCATAGTCATGGGCGGTGGTATGGGCATCAGCCAGGGCGCAAGTCTGCGCATCGTCACTGAGCGCAGTAAATTGGCCATGCCAGAGACCAATATCGGCCTATTTCCAGATGTTGGCGGCGGCTATTTTCTTGGGCGGTGCCCGGGCGCCAGCGGTGAATATTTGGCCCTGACCGGACAGCTAATGCTGGGCGCGGAAGCCATTGCGGTAGACCTAGCCGACGCAGTCGTCGATAGCGCGGATATGCCCGCATTATGGGATTCATTAACCAGCGACCCCGAACTTAGCGTCTCAGAGCGTATTGAAGCCCTCCACGACAAATTGGAGACCTCCGCTGAGATAGCCTCACCTGAATGGCTGCACCCCAGCATCGACAGCATCTTTGCCCTTGAGACCATTAAAGATATCGCTGCAGCACTAGAAAATGACGGCTCGGATTGGGCGGCACAGACCTTAGATGTCCTGCATAAACGTTCGCCGCTAATGCTTCATGTTGTCCTCAAGCAAATACGTACCGGCAGAACATTAAGTCTGGCCGATGATCTGCGTATGGAGCGTGATTTAGTTCACCACTGCTTCCACACCGACCACCTCGGCCGATCAGGTCACAGCAGCGAAACGGTTGAAGGTATTCGCGCCCTCGCCATCGACAAAGACCACAACCCAGCCTGGAAACCGGCGCATATTGAAGATGTAACCCCAGATATGGTCGAACCCTTCTTTGCGAGCCCCTGGACAGGCATGACCCACCCACTGGCACTACTGAAGTAACCTGCAATGCATCTTCATGAAGAGCCAATAACCTGCCCTTATTGCTGGGAGAGCATCACCTTGCTGGTGGATCCCTCAGAATCTCAGACCTACACCGAAGACTGTTTTGTTTGCTGCCGGCCTATTTTGGTTAGCACTGAAGTTGCAGGAGAGCATATTGCCGTGCAGGTCACCCAAGAAGATTTGGGCTTTTAATCGGCCCTGTCTAGAAAATTCGATCGCGCCTTACACCTGCAATTAAGAGTAACAGTCCTCAAGCCATGTGCTGTTCAGTCGCCTCTTTGCATAACAGCCATCGACCCTGCCTAAAATTTCTATTGAATTGCCTAAGTATCCCAACTATTACTGAAATGTGGTTTGGGGAAATCATGTATCTAATTTTAGGCCGTATTATTATAAGAATTGACCTAACTAACATCTCCTGCAGTGACCACGGGCCAAAACAAGTATTCGTTTGACCAGCGCACCTATACCTGAACTAGCACCGGTCACGAATCTATAAGGACAATTATCTTACAGGAGGTCGTTATGTCACCTTTAACCGTGCCATATAAGCAGTCATCAATTAGCCTAGTTACCGCTGGGTGCCTAGTACCCTTACTTTTCTCAACAGCTACAGTTACTCAGGCGCAGGAACTAAGACGCAGTGGCAGCATTCTCATGGAGGAAGTTACTGTCACCGCCCGCAAACGGGAAGAAGCCATTCAGGATGTTCCCCTGTCAATTACCGCGTTAAATGGCGATCAGCTTGAAACATTAAAGATCCGTGATCTCAGTAACCTCGCCGTTACCATGCCCAATGTCGCATTGGATGATATTGGCACCTCAAGAGGTGTTGCCAATTTCTCCATTCGCGGGCTTGGGGTCAATAGCTCCATCCCCTCAATCGACCCCACCGTAGGCGTATTTGTCGATGGCGTTTACATGGGGCTTAACGCCGGCATTATCTTTGATACCTTCGATTTAGACAGTATCGAAGTGTTGCGCGGCCCCCAGGGAACATTGTTTGGACGCAATGTCACCGGCGGCGCAGTGCTTATTAATACGGCTCTTCCAGGTGACGAGTTCGAGGCCAAGTCTCGTATCGCCATAGACGGCGGTAGTGACAATGGCCTCAACAACACCTACATCCAGGCCACCGCTGGAGGCCCAATAAGTGAAACCCTTAAAGCGAAAGTTAGTGTTCACTTCAATGATGATGGAGGCTGGTTTACCAACAGCTTTGACGGCGCTGACTTTGGTGAGATTGAGCAGCTTATGATTCGCCCCGTTGTGGTTTATACCCCCAGCGACCGATTCGAAATGATTACTCGCTTTGAATACAGTAAAACCTCCGGTGACGGGCCTGCAGCCCAGTCGCACCAAAGCGGAACTGGAACCACTGGCGTTTTGGCCAGCTTTGACCGCGACAGCTTTGACTTCTCTATCGATGAAACAGGCTTTCAGGATACTGAGACTAAATTCCTAGCATCAGAAGTAAACTGGGACGTCGATTTTGGTGAGGGTACCTTTACCAATATCTTTGGCTGGCGCGATTTTAGCCAGAGTAACAATGGTGACATTGATGCCCAACCGGCCCATTTCTTTCATGCCCCCACCTGGCTAGAAGCGGAACAGTTCAGCAACGAATTTCGTTATATAGGGACCTTCGATAATCGCACTACGGTCACTGCAGGACTGTTTTACTTTACCAATGACCTTACCGCTCACGAACGTCGAGTCCTACTGGGCGGCGCATCAACCCAAGATGGCGGTGGCAAATATGAGGTCACTACCAAAGCGGTGTTTGCCTCAGTGGACTATGCCATTAATGACAGCCTCACCCTTAGCGCTGGCGCGCGCTTTACCGACGAGGAAAAAGAGGTCGAAATTGCCTCGTTAATCGCCAATGTAAATAGCCCTTGCATGGTCACCGAAGGTACCTGTCCGTTTGATTTTACCGACAATGAATCTTGGGACAGCTTCTCACCTAAAGTTGGCGCATCCTATGCCCTTGATGATGACTCTCAGGTCTATGGTCACTGGACAAGAGGATTCCGTTCAGGCGGCTACAACCTGCGCAATACCTCTGGGGATTTGGTTAACAATGGCCCCGGCCCCTTTGATCAGGAAACCGTTGAGACTGTGGAGTTCGGCTATAAAACTCAGCTGGGTGATCGCGGGCGTTTAAATGCCGCTATTTTCAATACCCAAGTTGACGACATGCAGCGGGAGGTTAATCTGGCTGACCTAGTATCGGGGGTAGTGCAAATTATCAAAAACACCGCGGATGCCACTATTTATGGTATCGAAGTCGATGGCGCCTATAGCCTCACCGACGATCTATTCTTCAGCGCCTCTGTGGGTTGGATCGACAGTGAATATGATCGCGTACTGTTTGATATTAGCGGTGATGGCATGATCGATAGCACCGATTTAGCCCTCGACCTGCCGCGAGCGGCCAAACTCACTTACAACGTCAGTCTGTCGCGAGACGATAATGTCGGAACCTGGCTGGTCAGCTCGCGAATCAGCGTATCCCACCGTGATGAGTCGGCTTACCTCGACAATAACCTCGGCTCAATTAACGAGCAGGATATTATCGATGCAGGCATTGATATGTACTCGGGAGATGGCCACTGGAGTATCGGTATCTATGGCAAAAACCTCACCGACGAAGTAAAACATGGTGGTGATACCCAGCTGCCAGCAACGGTTGGCCCGGCAGCACTAGGCGGTACTTTTTCACCCCTAGCCAAGGGACGCATCATAGGCGCAGAGGTTACCTATAACTTCTAACGTAAAATCTGCCCCATACGCTAGACAACAACCAGGAGCCGCGAACAGAGTAATCAGTTCGCGGCTTTTAACTGTATGATCACCAGCCTAACCAGACTCATCCAAAACAGGCTGTAAAAAAATGGCGCTCAGTGCAACCATCTGCAAAGCAGAACTTAACATTATCGATATGGATCGCCATTATTATCAACAGCACAGCCTCACTCTGGCCCAGCATCCCTCCGAAACCGATCAGCGCCTTATGGTCAGGCTGCTGGTATTCGCCCTGCATGCCAGCGAGTCACTCAGCTTTACCAAAGGTCTGAGCACAGACGATGAACCCGACCTCTGGCAAAAAAGTCTCAGCGACGATATTGAACTCTGGATTGAGTTGGGACAGCCCAGCGAAAAACGCCTGAAAAAAGCCTGTGGTCGATCTCAGCAAGTGATTGTTTATACCTATGGTTCAGTCGCTAAGTGGTGGCAACAGATGCAGCCGCAAATTGCCCGTTTTAAAAATATTACTGTCTATCATCTGGATACAGAAACCACTGAAATACTCCAGACAATGAAACAGCGCAACCTCGATATTCAGGTCAGTATTCAGGATCAAGAAGTCACCTTTCACAGCGACAATCAGTCCCTCCGTTTCGTCCCTGAAATAAAAGTCCAAATCGAACAAAAAAGCTAAAAATTTCCTTTGTAATTTCGCATTTCGAGAGTACTCTGGCGAAAAATCCTTAGAGTCATTTTGCAATGCCCGTTAAAACCCTTTTCAGTATCTGGCCGCTCTTTGCAGGCCTGTCACTTATTGGCCTCGCCGTTGGCGTACAGGGCAGTTTGTTAGGCGTGCGCGCTGAGCTGGAAGGCTTTGATGACTATCTAATTGGCCTGTTAATGTCCTGCTACTTTGCCGGATTTTTGGCAGGGTCATTACTGACGCCAAAAATGATTCAGCGAGTCGGCCATATCCGCATGTTTGCCGCACTCTCTGCCGTGGCCTCAGTTACCATTTTGATACATGCCATTTATATTGAACCCTGGGCCTGGGCATTAATGCGCCTGCTAACCGGCTTCGCCTTTTCAACCATTTATGTGGTTTCAGAAAGCTGGCTTAACCAGGCGTCGACCAATGCCAATCGCGGCCAGACCCTCTCTATTTACACCAGTATTTTATTGGCTGGCATCTGCGCCGGGCAGTTTATGCTCAACCTGGCCAACCCACTCGACTTCACATTGTTTATTTTGATTTCAGTGATGGTGAGTGTCGCCGCCGTGCCCATCTTGCTGTCGCCAATCCAAACACCTGCCATTGAAGAAATCGAACGGGTAACTATTCGTCACCTTTGGTATCGCACACCCATGGGCGTGACGGGTATTGTTCTATCCCAATGGGTATCCAGTATTCTGTTTGGTATGGGCGCGGTATACGGTACCAAGCTCGGCATGAGTATTTCTGAGATCGCCAGCTTCATGGGTGCGATGATGGCCGGCGGAATGATACTGCAATGGCCCTTGGGCAAAATCTCAGACATGGTAGATCGTCGCTGGGTTATTGGCTTCGCCTGTTTATTTGCCGTGGCCTTTGCGCTGTTGATCAGCCGCGAATCAGAGGCTTCCCTAAAACTCTACACGCTAATATTTTTGTTTGGCGGCTGCTCACTGTCCCTCTATTCCCTGGTCGTGGCGCTAACCAACGATCACCTGCGTCCCAGCGAAATTGTTCCCGCCAGCGGCACCGTCGTACTGATTGCTGGACTAACCTCTATCACCGGCCCGATCACCGCCGTTTTTTGGTTACAGCTGTTTGGCCTGCAAAGCTTTTTCCAATTACTCGCCGTCGCCCTACTATTATTGGCGGGCATTAGTATCTGGCGAGTGCTGACTATTCCTGCACTGCCAACAGAATACAAAACTCAGTCCACATTGCAAGCGGCCGCAATTCCTGTGGGAACCGTGCTTCATGCGGAGGAAGAACCTGTATAGTGAAGTGATCGCTCTACCAATAGAGAGCGTAATCAGTATCATAAAAACTAATAATAAAAAGGTACTCAAAGTGCGCTTATTTATAACTCTCTTTTTTCTAGCTTTACTCTCTGGCTGCGCCGAAAAATTTAACCCGGCGGACTACCTGCAACTCAATGAAAAATATGACGTCGTCATTGAGCGGGACCACCTTGGTGTGCCCCATGTTATGGGTGAGCGTGATGTGGATGCCGCCTTTGGTTTTGCCTATGCCCAATCCGAAGACAACTGGCAGGTGATCCACGACAGTATTACTTTATACCGTGGTACCAATGCCGCAGAAAATGGCAAGGATGCGGCCATTTTTGATTTTCTAATTAAATGGCTAGGCTTTTGGGAGACCATCGAAGCTGATTACGAGACTAAGCTCACCGCAGACACTCGCGCTTACATTGAAGCCTTTGCCGACGGCATCAATTATTACGCGGCGCTGCATCCAGAGCAGACCAATCGCAATGTTTTTCCGATCAATGGCAAGGATGTTGTGGCGGGTTATATGCTGCGCCATCTCCTTTTTTATGGGTTTGATTCGGTTCTCACCGAGATCTATGCCGAGGAACGCCAGCGCAGTATTAGCCTCGGGCCAAATACCAACGTTGCCGCCAAAGGACTGCAAAGCCATGGCGTTACTTACAACGATGTACCCGTAGGTTCCAATGCCTTTGCCGTATCCCCCCATTTTAGTACCGATGGTGCCACGCGCTTAGCCATTAACTCCCACCAGCCCACCACCGGCCCAGTCGCCTGGTATGAGGCTCATATTCAAAGTAACGAAGGGCTCAATATTATGGGCGGCCTATTCCCCAGCAGTGTGACTGTGGGTGTGGGTTTTACCGAAAATCTTGGCTGGGGTGCAACGGTTAATAAGCCAGATCTGGTGGATGTTTACGTTTTGGATATAGATCCCAATGACCCCATGCGCTACAAGCTGGATGGTGAGTGGAAAACATTAGAAGCTCGCGACCTCGATGTAGATGTAAAAGTCTTTGGCTTCTTTAACTGGACCTCAACCCAGGTAGGTCTCAGATCTGTCCACGGGCCAGTATTGCGCACCGACCACGGCACCTATGCCATTCGTTACGCAGGCATGAATGAGCTGCGTCAGGTAGAACAGTGGCTGGCCATGAACAAGGCGCAGACCTTTGAAGACTGGCGCGATGCACTGCGCATGCAAGCCTTTGCTAGCTTTAACTTTGTCTATGCCGATCGCGAAGGCAACACCATGTTTGTGCATAACTCATTAACCCCAAATCGAGTGGCCGGTTATGACTGGACTCAGTATTTGCCGGGGGACGACAGCAGCCTAATCTGGGACAGCTATATGCCCTTTGATGATCTGCCTCAGGTCATTAACCCCAAGTCGGGTTATATCCACAGCGCCAACCAAACTCCCTTCCGTGTCACCGCAGAGAGCGACAACCCGATCAAAGCCAACTATCGCATTGAAGACGGTTTTCCTACTCGCATGACAAATAGAGCGGATCGCGGACTGGAATTATTTGCCGAGCTGGGCCCCATTTCAGAACAAGAGTTCTCGGACATCAAGCATGACAAAAGCTTCAGTAAAAACTCCCGATCAATGGCCTTTCTCAATAAGCTAACAGCTCTCGACTTAACGGATTCCGCGCCTCTATATCAGGATGCCCAGCAAGTGATTGCCCAGTGGGACCGCAATACCAATATAGAAAATCGTGGCGCGGCCCTAAGCACCTGTGTGATTGGTAGCGAATGGCTGGCAGAACAAAAAGGCACGCCAGAACCTGACCCTATGGCTCAGCTAATTCGCTGTACCGATCTGATGATGGCCAAAACAGGCCGCGTAGATCCCCTGTGGGGCGATGTTAGCCGCCATGTGCGCGGCGATATGAATATCCCGGTTGGCGGCGGCCCAGATACTCTGCGCGCCATCTATGGACGGGGAATGGAAGAAGATGGATTCCTCACCAATGTTGCCGGTGATGGTCTCTACTACCTATTGGCATGGGATGCGGAAGGCAATCAGAAAGTGCGGGGGATTCATCAGTTTGGATCCGCCACAGACGACCCATCCTCAATCCATTATGCAGACCAGACCCAAGACTATGCTGATGAGGTGCTCCACGATCCGCTTTTTGATCCAGAGCTTAGAGCACCCCACATTAAACACCGCTATGGGCCTGGCGAGTGAATTATAGAATTAGGCTTTAGCGCTGTATTAAAAACTCAGGGGTGGTAGACACGGCATACACTGCTAGTTTGTATCGCTCCTCCTCTGAGGCCACAGCCAAATTTGAAATCATCACCGATCTGGTACCTGTGTTTTGCGTCTCGGCCAGCTGCCCTGCATTCAGATACAGGTCCAGATAATCTACCAGCGCAGTCGCTTTTGCCGTTTCATCACCGGCGCTGTCATTCCATACCGCCTGTAAGCCTGAATAATTGAGCCGCACTTTCAACTGATCAATACTGAAGTTAGGGTGCTCACGGGTGTACTGGTTATAGCGCACGAAGTCACCATTAATGATCTGGTGGTAAGTATTAAAGGTGCTAAACAACTGACTCTCGGTGACTAACTGTAACTCGGGAGATACCAGTGAATTACTCGCGATTTCACCGGTTGGGGCAAAGTCCGGCGAGAAAAAATTAAAGACTGAGGGCGCAGCCAAGGCCGCTTGCCCAATCTGAGCATTCCTCGTGCGCATTAACGTTGCACCCGCATCAAATTGTTCAGCATACAAATAATTTAGGCCTTCAACCCCCTCGACCTCAGACGGCCCCAATGGGATATCGGAAGCAGCCTCAAACAGCCGTAAAATAGCGGTCAATTGCAGTACCGGTTCTTTTAACTTGCCAAACGTTGTGCTGCTGCCCACTGAAGGGTTACGCGCTTCGACATCTAACAGAATTGCCCGCATAACCGCTTTGAGGTCACCGGCTTCACCGAAGGCATTCGCTACTCGTTCAATATAACTCTGGCTCGGATTTGAAGTGACAAAGCGTTGAATTAACTTACGCGCAATAAAGGGTGCAGTGCTGCTGTGACTAACCAGTGCATCGAGTACGGTCCCCAGCTCGGCCTCCGCAGTCGCGCTATCCATAGTAGGGTTGGCGGCAATAATAAGCGCCTGACCATTGTCAGAAAATAACGTCTTTTGATCAAAATCATGATAGTCCGGGAAAAACTTCATGGACGCTGTCCAGCGAAATTGATACTCGTTGACCCCTGAACCAGCATTAAAACTGTCATTCTCAACATTGGCATTATCATTATTATTAACTCGACTAAAACTGAGTCCCGTAAAAACCTTGGCCATCTGTTTAATGACATCATTGTCGTAGGTTGGCACTGGCAAACTATCTGCGGCTAAAATAATGGCGCCATTTTGTTGCCGTTGAAGCAACCCAAACGTAAATAACTGCATCACTTCACGAGCATAGTTTTCATCCGGGTAATAACCACTATCTGGATCGGCTTTTTGGTTTCGAAGATGACTGAGATAAATGCCCATTACCGGATGCAAAGTCACGTCTTCGAGGGTCTGCCGGTAGGTTCCAAAGGCGTTATCAGCTAGCATATCCCAGTAATCTGAGAGCCCCCGAAAAGCATTATTCACCGTTGCATTTTGATCGCTGACGACCATTATTTCACTGAGCGCAAACGCTACCCGCTGGCGTAACTGATCCCGGCCATACAGCGCTATCGGCAAGAATGAATCCACCCTAATATTGGATTCATTTTCACCCTCAAATGCAGAGATGGTAGCGTCAACCAGCGATAGCATGCTGGTTTTCGGAATATCAAACTGCTGATCAATCCAATCAGAATACACCTGAAGTCGATTGTCACCATCCGCGTCTATTTGCCCACGTAATTGTTCATAGGCATTCGGGGTTGGACCAAATGTCGATTGGGTCAAAAAGCGCAGTATGTCCTGGTCCACCTGTTCGGTGGTCAATGGCGTTTCTTCCGGCGCATCTACCGTAGCGTCGTAGACAAGCGTCGCGAAGATTTCACCGCCGGGATAGTTGGCGGTATGGATATTGACAAAAAATTCCCCATTAAATAAAGCATCGAGCATTTGCTGTTCATTGACAAAAATCCCCCCTGGAGCCAAGTCCCAAACGTAACTCGATAAAAACCCGCTCGACTCGATTTCTTTCACCTTAACACCCGAGGGTGCCAGGTGAACATGCTGATCTGTTTGCACCGAGCCCAGATTAGCAAAGCTATAACTCAGCAGACCTAAATCATTATCCCCCTGCAGTATAAAGCTCAGCACCCCAGAGCCATCAGTGACCGCATTGGCCTGAGGCGTAAAATTGCCCAAAAATATTCGCCGGTTTGCGCTGTCATTAGGGGCATCGACAATACTGACACTCCCAGTCTGATCCGAGCTGAGGTTATAGCTACTGGCGTCAACTAGACTTATATTCAAGGCCTCAGGTACTTCATTAATAGCATCCGCAACGGGGCGAACCTCAATCACTCGAGAGTTTTGATTCGCATCCAATTCAAAGTAAGCCCCAACGTCGCCGCCATCACTATAGGTGAGTTGGTAGTCGCTGGCCGATGCCGTGCTCTTAGTAATGTCAGCATTATCACTAAGTTCATAAGCGACACTGATGGCATTGCTAGGTCCTGTGCGAACAATTTTAAACTTGCCAATTTGGTTATTGCTCTCAATAGCCTGGGCTGTGACTACGGACAAACCGACGACAATTGGCTGCACAGGCGTCGCCGGTGCGCTAGAGCTACTATCACCACCACCGCCACCACAGCCTATTAATAATGTTGTTGTCGCCAATATAGCGATTGAGGATTTCATGATAGTTCTCCATAAATCGGAGCACCATTTATAAAACCAAGGTTCTCACTAATGTCGAAGGGATTAGGGAAATTATCTAGGGTGGGAAATAGACCGCTTAAATCAGATTCTGCAACACCCATCCAGTTAGCCGCAATCGCCGCACATTGTGAATTGGCAGTGGTAGGAATCCAGCGACCACGATCAGTATCTAAGCCCTCATCGAGGGCAAGGTTAGGGTGGGAACCATAAAATCGTCCGCCATTAACCATATCACCCATCACCATCATATGTCCGCCCCAACCATGATCGGTACCAGACTCAACAGGATCATCGCCGTTGGGGGTAAAGGTGCGCGCAAACTCAGAACACACCATGGTTAACACCTTGTCAAAGTCTCCCTGGGCATCCAGGCAGTCTCTAAACCCTTTTAATGAAGCATTGAGGTCTGCCATCAGCGCTTCATGGTCGGGCAACAGCTTTTGATGATTATCGAAACCGCCAACACTAATAAAATAAACCGGGCGATTATTGTTGTTATTGGAACGCCCGGCGATCATCTTGGCTAGGGTTTTTAATTCTCGAGTAAGAACACTGTTAGTGCCCCCCGCAGCGGTGAAAATGCCATCATAGTCCACACCACTGGACTCCGCCTCCTGAAAAGCACCCTGCACTATGGTTTCAGCAAGCTGCGCAGAATCAAAGGTATCGCGATATTTCTGGGCCATTAAATGAGAGGATGAATCAATGGACTGCATAGAAGACTCAACGATAGCCTGACGATAACCATAAAACCCATACAGCGGTGCAACCCCATCTCTCCCTAGGGCATAGGTATTAATTTGGCTATCACGGGTTACCTGAAAAGAATTTAGGCCTGATATCGAAATTAACGGCGATACCTGATTATCTGTATTGTAGGGCGTTAACATCTCAGCCATACGCCCACCCCAACCATAGATAAATGGATTGGTTGGCTCACTTTGTAGTTGTCGTTCTTGATCAGTATGTGAATAAAGCTGTGGTGGCAGATCTGCAACCCCAGAAAAATATTGTTCCCTAGATATAGGTGTTACCAGGTTCCCAGCGTTACAGATAACAGCGAGGTCCTGATTATTAAAAAGCTCTGCCATTGCTGAGCAAGAGGGATGCATGGCGAATTCCGACGAATCGCTGCCCTCGTGGACCTTCGCCGGACTCACTAGATTGAGACTATGCAAGCCCTCCTCCGGCAGCGCCACAACACCGCGACCCAGTTCATAGTTAGTACGCAAAGCACCACTACCCGTGGGCACTATCATATTGAAACAATCATTGCCCCCCTCCAGCATAATGAACACTAGCGCCTTATAATCATTGGGGTCGTTAGGATCAGCCATTACATCGCTGGCATTCAGCAAACCCAACATACCCACAGAGTTCGCTGCAACCGCAGTAGCCAAGGAGTACTGAGAAGACTTTTTTAGAAACTTGCGACGGGAAATACCCTGTCTATAGATCACAAAACTCACCATCCAACGCGTTATTATTTTTATTGTTCGCCTGATTATACTCAGATTATATCTTGGGGATATAACCACTGGCCAGTAGCCAGCTAACTAGGCCAGTCAGTCACTTTCCTTAAGCGCTTGCATTTGTCTGTCCAGACCACGAAAATACTGGCTTCCCAGCCCTCCCCTACACAAGAGTTTGTTATGTCTATTCAGTGGTATCCAGGTCATATGCACAAGGCCAGCAAGGAGATGATTGAGACATTACCTCTGGTTAATGTAGTGATAGAAGTACTCGACGCACGCATTCCCTACAGCAGTTCAAACCCGTTTATCGGTGAACTCTGCACTGAAAAGCCCTATATCAAACTCCTCAATAAAACTGACCTAGCCGACCCAGAGATTACTCTCCAGTGGCAGGAATATTTTGAGCAGAGGAGCAACACCAAAACTCTGGCGCTAGATTTAAAGAACCATGATCCCAGCAAACAGATTATTGATCTGATCAATAAACTCAGCCCACAAAAAGAAGGCCGTAATACATTGGCCATGGTCACTGGCATTCCCAATGTCGGAAAGTCCACCCTGATTAATTGCCTCGCTGGCAAACATATCACCAAGACCGGTGACGAGCCCGCAGTCACCAAAGGTCAGCAGCGCATTAATCTTCGCAATGGCATTATGTTGCTGGATACCCCAGGTATCCTCTGGCCAAAAATTGAAAATCCCCAGGGCAGCTATCGTCTTGGCACCACAGGCGCCATTAAAGATACTGCCGTGAGCTACGAAGATTTAGCCTACTTTGGTGCAGAATTCTTGCTCGAGAAATATCCCGAGCGGCTCATAGAGCGATACAATATTTTGCAATTACCCAAAACCGAAATCGAACTTCTAGAATTGATTGGCGCCCAGCGTGGCTGTTTACGCGCCGGCGGTCGAGTCGACCTAGAACGAGTTTCAACTATCTTCATCAATGAGTTACGCGCTGGTATGTTAGGCCCGCTGGGATTCGAAACCCCAGAAGTCATAGAAGCTGAGTTAGAACAGGTCGCAATTATAAAAGCCGAAAAAGAAGAACGGGAAAAGCTGCGTCTAGAAAAAGCCGCAGCCCGCCGTAGAAAAGCCAAGGCCAACCGCAAATAGCGGACGCCACAGCAGGATAATTATTGGCGCTGGAATACGATAGTGTCATCAATAACAGTACCGCCACAAAGATATTCGGCGCTCCGATGCCAGTAAAACCAGTTAAGCCTGACCTGCCATTGTTATCGAAGGTTTGGGGGACGGTAAGTAATCCAGCTTCTGACTCTCTTGAGTAAGTACCCGGCTCCATACCGGAAATCTCAGCACTGTCAGCATCAAAGATTATTTTGGGTAGAGGCGCTTTTATGATATTGCTGTTCTTACTAGATCAATTCAGGAAATTTAGCTAACCCAGCATATTAAACATACTGCCCCGCCGCATATCCCGAGGCCCAGGCCCATTGGAAGTTATAACCCCCAAGATGGCCCGTAACGTCCATCACTTCTCCCACAAAATAGAGACCCGGCTGGGTTTTACATTCCATAGTTTTAGACGAAAGATGACTGGTATCCACACCACAGAGAGTCACTTCAGCCGTTCGATAGCCTTCGGTCCCAGAGGGTTTTAGCTGCCAATTATTCAGTTTTTCAGCCACCTCATGAAGCACTGCATCGGGAATTTCAGCCATGGGTTTGTCGGCATGATCTGGCCAATAGAGCGTTTGTAACTCCAATACCAAGCCTTTAGAAAGATGGGGTGCCAGCAGGTTGCGCAGCAAGGATTTTGAGCTGGTCTTTTTATAATCCATTAATAACTCAGTGGCATTCAGATCGGGTAGCAAATTAACGCTGATGGCTTGCCCTGGCTGCCAATAGCTCGACAGCTGCAATGCCGATGGCCCACTGATACCGCGGTGAGTAAATAGCAGGTTCTCACGAAAGCTAGTATTGTTAACTGACATCGATACACCCACCGCCAACCCCGAGAGCCGTTCGCAAATATCTTTTAGTTTGTCGCTAAAGGTAAAAGGCACTAGCCCTGCAGTGCGTGGCAATAATGTAAGACCAAACTGTTCGGCAATTTCATAACCAAACCCTGAGGCGCCCATGGTTGGAATAGATAGTCCACCCGTGGCAATTACTAGGGACTTAGATTGAAAATCTCCTAGGGAGGTGACTATTCGATAACCGGTATCTATCGACTCGATGGTTTTAATCGCGCAGCTGGTTTTAGTCACTACCTTGGCCTTGGCGCATTCGTCGACCAACATTTTTAAAATTTCTTTGGCCGAATCGTCACAAAATAATTCACCGTGCTTGCGCTCGTGATAGGCAATCTGGTGCTGTTCAACCATCTCGATAAACTGCCACTGGTTATAACCATTAAGAGCAGATTTACAAAAATGCGGATTAGCTGAAAGATAATTTTCTGGTTGGATATCGAGGTTGGTAAAGTTGCAACGGCCGCCGCCCGACATAAGGATTTTTTTACCTACCTTATTACTGCTATCCAAAACCAAGACAGATTTTCCACGCTGGCCTGCAGTGAAGGCGCAGAATAATCCCGCCGCCCCGCCACCTAAAACAATAACGTCATAATGATTTTTTTTCATTTAAGACTGTTCCAGCGCTTTTCAATTTCTGCTCGACCAATCTCTTCTAAGGTTTGAATATTTCGCTGAGGAATTGCTTCAGGTTCAGGGAAATCTTCGAGTACCCGTTCCATCATTTCTTCGCGAAGAAAGTGAATGACGGGATACGGCGAACGATTGGTAAAGTGGCTCGCAGATTCTGCTGGCTCCCCAGCAAATTGATAATCAGGGTGAAAGCTGGCCAGCTGAATAATACCCGCAAGATCCATCTCTTCTATCAAGTCTTCAGTATTTTCAATAAAGCTTAGGTATTCTTCGAAGTCATTAAGTGCATTAGGTAATACCAGCAAGCTGGTGGCAATCTCCGACTCGGGGGATTGCTGAATCAACTCTAGCTCGGCCATAAAGGTCTCGGCCACCTGCTGCAGCTCATCTGATTCGCAGACAGTAATACGCAGAGCATCGGAAGCAACCACCGGGCGTGCAAATGGGCATAAATTTAGGCCCACGACAAAACTCTCGAGCCAGGCTCGAACATGCTGCTCTGCAAGAGAAATGACGGTGCCGGACATAGGAAACTCAGTGAAGTTAATAGGGCCGCTAGAATAACAACAACCAGTCAGCTGCGCATCAACAAGGTGTAGATAAAGAGCTCTCAGCTAAAGGTAAAGAGCCCTTAGCTAACGGAAAGCCCTTAGCTAGTGAAAAGCCATTAGGCGATAAAACGCCTTTAGCTGATAGAAAGCCTTTAGCCGGTATAGATTATTTTCCCGATAATCGCTCCCATACTTATATACAGCTATTATTCTTAAGCATTCTCTTTATTACCGGCCCCGAGTCATGCGTAGGAATCTGTTACAATTTTGTCCTTGATCTACTTTCTTATAGAGACCCCCGTAATGAGCACCCTATTCCAGCCACTTAATTTTAGATCCGGCCAGCGCATGAAAAATCGTTTTATGCTGGCCCCCCTCACCAATACCCAGAGTCATACCGACGGTCGACTCTCGGACGATGAATATAAGTGGCTAACCATGCGCGCCAGAGGCGGTTTTGGTTTAACTATGACCTGCGCAGCCCATGTTCAGGCTGTTGGTCAGGGCTTCCCCGGGCAGCTGGGTATTTTTGGCGATGAGCACATGGAAGGCCTAACTCGATTGGCACAGGGTATTAATGCCGAAGACAGCCTGTCTATGGTGCAATTGCATCATGCGGGCATGCGTTCGCCGGCAGATCTAATTGGTCAGTCACCTGTCTGTCCGTCTGACCATGCCGAGACTGGCGCCGTTGGTCTTAGCCTCGAGGCAGTAGAAGCGCTGATAGAAGACTTTATCCTTGGCGCAGAGCGGGCAGTTAAAGCAGGGTTTGATGGCGTTGAAATTCATGGTGCCCATGGCTATATTCTCGCCCAGTTTCTAAGTGGAACCGTTAATCAGCGTGAAGACAAGTATGGAGGCAGCATAGAGAACCGTATGCGCCCGATTACAGAAATTATCGACGGTGTTCGCGCACGCTGCCCCAAAGATTTCCTGCTCGGGCTGCGACTGTCTCCCGAGAGATTTGATGTGGACCTGCCAGATATTATTGAAGTAGCCAAGCGGATTATGGCTGACGCCAAGATAGATTTTTTAGACATGTCTCTCTGGGATTCCTTTAAAGAGCCCGAAGATGAGGCCTTTAAAGGTCGGAGCCTGCTGTCTTATTTCACCGAACTCGAACGCGGTGACGTGGCACTGGGTATCGCTGGAAAACTGCGCAACCCAGAAGAAGTTCGTCTTGCCATGGACGCTAATATCGATTTTGTACTGCTGGGTCGCGCTGCCATTCTGCATCATGACTTCCCAATCCAGATGAACGCCGACGCCAACTTCACCCCCATATTAAACCCTGTGTCCACCGATCACCTTCGCGAACAGGGTCTGGGCGAAGCCTTTATCACCTACATGTCTGGCTGGAAAGGCTTTGTAAGCTAGGTAGACCGGCAATTAATAAGCCCATAATTAATAAGCTGCTAATTCATAGCCCCGTAATTAGTAAGCTCCTAATTAAAAGCCCCGTAATTATTTATGCCCGCTTGATAATCAAAAGCGGGCTGGCCTGCGTATCTAGACCATGCAATTAAACTGGCTCGACACACCACCCCCAACCCAGCTCTCTTCAGGTTTCCCTGAGAAGATGGTGTTGCTCGACTGCGAAACTACCGGTGGTAACGCTGTGCATCACCGTATTATTGAGATCGGCCTGCTGGTGATTGAAAACGGCGAACTGATTGAAACCTGGCAGAGCTTTATCGACCCCAGAGTGGCGCTACCCCCTTTTATCCAAAAACTAACTGGCATCAGCCCGGGAATGGTGAGGGGGGCCCCTGAATTTTCTGAGATCGCTGAAGAGCTGCTGGCTAAGCTTGAAGGCCGCACACTGGTGGCCCACAACGCGCGGTTTGACTACGGCTTTCTTAAAGAATGAATTTGAGCGCGTCGGCATTAGCTACAACGCCAAGCCTCTGTGTTCAGTTAAATTTAGCCGCAATCTTTATCCTCAGTTTAAACGCCACGGTCTGTCACAGATTATTGAACGCTTCGAACTGTCTATCGAAAACCGCCATCGGGCCCTTGATGATGCCCAGATGATCTATCAGTTTTTCCTCAAATCTTCGGCATTATTTGCTGATGACGAGATTGCCGCTACCTGCAAGGTACTGCTAAAACGTCCCGCTCTGCCAACATTGCTCAACCCCAAAGACGTTGAAAAACTCCCATCTTCTGCTGGCGTCTACTATTTTTATGATCAGAAATCGGTGCTGCTGTATATCGGCAAGAGTGTGCATATTCGCAACCGTGTTATGAGCCACTTCAGTTCGGACCATAAAAACCCCAAAGACCTGCAGATGAGCACCAAAATTGCCCATGTGGATTTTGAACTGGCCCCCAGTGATTTCGGTGCGCAGATTCGCGAGAGCAACCAGATAAAAGCTCTGAGTCCTCTCTACAACCGACGCCTGCGCAAGGTTAAAAAGTTATTTCAGTATCGCAGCTCTACCGATAACAATGGCTACCTACGCCTAACGATTGAAGCCATAGAAACCGATGACACCACCGTGGAGCAACAATTTGGACTGTTTCGCTCACCTCGCCAGGCGGGACAGCAAATACAAAAGCTCGCTGACCAGTATTTTTTATGCCACCAATTACTGGGCCTTGAGGGCAACAGCAACAGGCCTTGTTTTCGCAGCCAACTTAAAAAATGCTTTGGTGCCTGCCATGGGGCAGAGCCTGCCGAGATTTATAATGAGCGCATGACCGCAGCGCTGAAAAATTATCAGATCAAACAGTGGCCCTACTCAGGACCCATTGTTTTAGAAGAGCGCAACCCTCAAGACCCCGAGCTAGTCGCCTGGCATATCATCGACCGCTGGCGCTATATTGCCAAGCTCAGTACGTTTGAGGATATTTACGATTTGGGTTATCAGCTCTCCAATGCAAGCGGCCAGCCTCTCAGCCAAATCAGCTCTAACCCAGTGGCTGATAGTGTTCGAGATGACAGCGATGATCGTTTTGATTTAGACATCTACTTTATTCTGGTGCGCTTTCTCGCTGACAGCGAAAAAATAGCCATGAACCATCTGAAAATCTGGCCCCTCACCACAGAAAGCTAAATCCTGCACTGCACGAATACACCCTGGGCAAACTCAGGCGCTTTGTATTAGGCGTTATAATTACGGACTTTATATTAGACCTTGCTAATGTAGAATAGCCTAATGTATAGTTTCTACTAGTATTCACACAGAGCGCTAGTAAATAGTATGGTTAAAAAAATTGGACAGTCTGATCTGCAAGAATTGCAGAAACACAGCGCAGAGGCAGCGAACCTACTCAAGCAGTTAGGTAACCAGAATCGTTTAATGATTCTGTGTTCTCTTATAAACGGCGAGCTCTCCGTAACCGAACTCAATCAAATAACTGACCTAAGTCAATCTGCGCTATCACAGCATTTAGCATCATTACGTAAAGCTGAGTTAGTCCAGACTCGGCGTGAGGCGCAAACTATTTTCTACAGCCTGCGTGGCGATGAAGCTATGCAGGTTATTGCGGTACTAAAATCTATTTACTGCCCTGCACTCTGATAGAACCACTAGAACAAATAGCCCTAACCGAGGTATCCCATGAACAAGCCCGTAGCCCATATTTCTGCCAGTAAATTTAATGAAAAGCATCAGTCTCCCGATACAACGCTCCAGGTGATTGATGTGCGTACCCAAGCCGAAGTGAATACCGAATCTCTGGACGGCTGCGCTCATTTCCCCTTGCAGGAGTTGCACTGCGACGCATTGCAAGACTACCTTAACAAGCACAGCCAAGACCCTAGCCAGCCTGTGTATTTACTCTGCGCCAGCGGCCAGCGCGCAACTCGCGCTGCTGAGCAATTACAGGGCGACATAGACCACGAGCTAGTAATTATAGAAGGCGGCATCAATGCCATAAAGCAACTGGGTATAGCTGTGCCCAAGGGAACCAGCAATGTTATATCCCTAGAGCGTCAGGTGCGCATCACCGCCGGATCTCTCGTGGTCATAGGCGTTGCTCTGGGCTTGTTTATTAATCCCGGATTTTATGGCCTGTCAGCCTTTGTCGGGGCTGGCCTGGTATTCGCCGGTGTCACCGACAGCTGCGGTATGGGCATGGCTCTGGCCCGTATGCCCTGGAATAAATAATATGTCAGTGTTGATCGGTCTGGTGATCGGTCTAGTGCTGGGACTCACTGGCGCTGGCGGTTCAATCTTTGCTGTGCCACTGCTGATGCTGCTTCTCGGTCTGCCCATTAATGACGCCATAGGTATCGCTCTAGGTGCCGTTGCCGTTAGTGCCTTTATCGGCACGCTCAGCAACTGGCGCGCCCAGTATATTTTATGGGTGCCGGCCATCGCACTGGGCTTAGGCGGTGCATTGGTGGCGCCTATTGGTAAAAACCTCGGCGCCCAACTACCGCCCCTAGTGCTTCTGGTCGGCTTCTGTGCGCTGGCCTTTATTATTGCGGGCATCATGTGGCGACAAACAACCACCGCCCCAGAACGGTCTAATGTTTTGCGCTCTGGCCATATTGATGAAAAGGATTTGATTCAACCCATCTGCCGATTTAGCCCCGAAGATCAATTCGATACCAGCCCCAAGTGCATTGCGGCACTAACTGGCTGCGGCCTCGTCGTGGGATTGTTAAGTGGACTTTTTGGTGTTGGCGGAGGCTTTTTAATTGTGCCTGCGCTGCTCTTTATTACTCAGGTATCCATGCGTCAGGCAGTAGCCACATCAATGCTCATTATTTGTGTGATTGGCGGCACCGGATTTGCCAGTTTTGTCTCTTCTAGCAGCGGCACTGTGGACTGGTTACTCCTAGCCAAAGTATGCGTAGGCGGTTTACTGGGCATGTTAGGTGGACGCCTAATTGCAGACAAAATTGCAGGCCCCCAGTTACAGAAAGTCTTTGCCCTGGCCCTAATTGCCATTGCGGCCATAACCCTGGTCAACAAACTAATCAACGGAGTGATTTAACCATGATTTTTAGACAGCTCTTCGACCCTGAATCATCGACCTACAGCTATCTACTGGGGGATGAAAAAACCCAGCAAGCCATACTGATTGATGCCGTGCTAAGCAGTACCGAGCAAACCTTGCTGTTGATTGAGCAGTTGGGGCTTAAATTGCATATCGCCCTCGATACCCATACCCATGCCGACCATATTACCGGCCTTGGGGCACTGCGCGACAAAACGGGTTGCACGACAATGATGGGTGAACAGGCCGTCGCGAGCTGCCTGTCGGGAAACTTTAAGGATGGAGATCAGATAACCGCGGGGAATATTACGTTAGAGGTAATTTACACCCCCGGACATACCGACGATTCCTACAGCTTCTATTTACCCAGCGACACAGGCGGCATGCTGTTTAGCGGCGACACCCTATTAATTCGGGGCACCGGACGCACCGACTTCCAAAATGGCGACGCCCGACAGCAACACGACAGCCTCTTCAATCGGCTTTTACCCCTGCCCGATAACTGCAAAGTCTATCCGGGCCATGATTACAAAGGCTGGACGGTAAGTAGCATTGGTGAAGAAAAACGCAACAACCCCCGACTGCAGATAACCAATCAAGCCGAGTATGTCGACCTGATGGAGAGTCTGGATTTACCCAATCCAGCACTCATGGATATTGCCGTTCCCGCTAATCAGGCCTGTGGTGAGCTTAACTGATAGCTACTTGGCAGTGAGCTTTTTCTCTAGGGCCATGTTTTGTTTTGTTGCCGCAAATACGCTGAGGTTGTCATCAGCCTTCCCTCTATGGCCAATGGCGTAAATCTGCCCATAGAACCAAAACTGCACCGCAAAAGTTGCGAGGGCGCGTAACGGTTTAAAGCTGCTCAAAAATGAAAGCCAGCTGGGGAATAGAGACAGGTTATCTTCATAGCGTGGCAACTCATCCAAGCCAGCCAATAATTGATTAGGCGCATCGGCCATCACACACATGGGGCGACCCAAACCAATCAGATCGGCACTGCCTGTTTCCAATGCCTGTTCCATCACCCGACGCTGACGAAAACCACCCGTGACCATTAGAGGTATGGAGACCTTTTCTTGCATGGCCAGAGCGAAGTCGACAAAGTAGGCCTCACGGATCATGGTAGATTCCTTAACCTCCTGCTTTTCCTCTTCTTCCATACCGGCAACACCCAGCAACTTAGGCTGCTCGTAGGTACCACCAGAAATTTCAATAAGGTCCACACTGGCTTTTTCTAACCACTGCACAACTTCCAAACTGTCGGCAAAATCAAATCCGCCCTTTTGAAAATCGGCACTGTTAAGTTTTACTGCCACGGGAAAATCTGGGCCCACAGCCTTGCGCACCGCGGCAATCACATCTAGTAACATGCGGGCACGATTAGCCAGGTCACCACCGTATTCGTCATCCCGATGATTACTGCGAGGACTCAAAAACTGCGACAGCAGATAACCATGGGCTGCATGAACCTGCACGCCGGTAAAACCCGCCTCTTGCACGGCGGCGGCACAGACACCAAAGCGTCGCACTATCTGTTTAATCTCAGGCTTGGTTAAGGCCACTGGCTCACCAAACTGACCACCGGGTAGACCCAGCTTGATCGGCGATGGTGCTTTCGGGTGAGGGTTAACAATTTTTTGCGTCTGGCGACCGGCATGACTAATTTGCGCCCAAAAGTGATTGCCATTGCGTGTGCCAGCTTTTGCCCAGCTAGCCAGGGATTTACGCATAGCCGCATTGGGCTTAGCGTCAATCACGACATTACCCGGGCGCTCTAGGTGATCGCGATCCACCTGAATATTGCCCGACAGCAACATGCCTGCACCGCCATCACTCCACAGACCATAGAGCCGTTCCAGCTCTGGTGTTGGCACGCCATTGGCGGTTGCCAAGCCTTCGGTCATAGCCGCTTTGGCCAAACGATTGGGCAATTCTGCACCGCAGGGTAATTTAAGGCGTTGGGAGATTAGCTGAGTCATATTATTGTCTTTTTTATTATTTTTGGCTGAGTATAGTATTACTCACAATCAAATATAACCAGCGTTATAGACTTGGCCTCAGTACCGATTGGTCTCCTTCTAGCCTTTACGGCCCTTGGCTAGCAGTGGAAACTAAACCTATTCGATCGGTTAAGTGACCGCGGCAGGCTTAGTGCCAGATACCGACCCTTAAACACGACCAATAAAGAAGTAATAAGGAATTTCATGGATTTTTTGCATTATCGAGACCTCGCCAAAACCGAAACGGTGTTTACTATTAGCGAAGAATGGGGCCAGGGACGGAGTATTTTTGGTGGTCTGACAGCCGCACTTGTTGTCGTCCATATAGAATCCAATGTTGAGCTAAGCGGTCGTGATCTGCGCACCATTAATATTCATTTCTGTGGCGCCACCATTGCAGATGTCGACTGTGAATTTCGCCACAGAATAATTTCCGAAGGGAAATCCGTGGTGCAAATCGAAGGACAGCTACTGCAAAATGGCGAGGTTAAAACTGAAATTATTGCCTGTTATACCCGACAGCGAACCTCCTCCATTAATATCGATCTGCCCACCATGGTATTCCCAGTTGCCCAGAAAGACGCGGTGAAACTGCCTTTCGCCAAAGGCAAACTTCCCGATTTCGTGCAGTACTTTGATCTTCGCTACACTCATAACAATCGGCCCTTTACTGGCTCCAACGACAGTCTGATCGCCGGCTGGATGCGACTTGATAAACCGAGCGAAGTCCTTAACGACGCAACCATATTAGCCTTGATTGACACCTGGCCACCCGCCATATTACCCATGCTCAGTGCGCCTGCGCCCACCAGCACCATCACCTGGAATGTTGAATTTATGCAGCCCAGAGCTCAATTAGACTTAGAAGACATGCTCTACTACGAATGCAGCGCCATTGAAGCCGGTCAGGGTTATGCCCACACTGAAGGTAAAATTTACCATCCCAATGGCCAGCTGCTCGCACTAAATCGCCAAATGGTGGGTGTTTACGATAAGGTGGTCTAATCAAAAGCTAATAACATCAGTAAAAAAAATAATAATAAAACTGAGGTAAGCAAGATGACACAACAGACCCCGACCGCTCGCCAACCTCTGGCGGGACTCGAAGTCATAGAACTTTCTAACATGATTACCTGCTCCTTGGCCGCCATGACCATGGCCGCGCAGGGAGCCAATGTCATCAAGGTTGAGCCGCCCATTATGGGTGATCAAATGCGCCCGCTGGGTACACAGAAGGGGGGCGTCTCGGGGTTTTTTCACAACTGTAATCGCGGCAAACGCTCACTGGCTATCGATCTTAAATCTGAAGCTGGTGTTGAGGCGGTAAAAAAGCTCGCTGCTCGCGCCGATATTCTGCTGCACAACTATCGTCCCGGCGTGATGGACCGCATTGGTCTCAGCTCCGACGTGCTACGCGCCATAAACCCCAAATTAATCTATGTGGCCGTGAGTGGTTTTGGTATTCAGGGCCCCATGGCAGACCTACCCGCCTTTGATCATGTTATTCAAGGTCTGGCTGGGCTGACAGATTTGCAGGCGCCCGACGATAACCAGTTTGATTTTATCCGTACCTTTATCTGCGACAAGGTCACCGCCTACACCGTTAGTCAGGCGGCAACCGCAGCACTGGTGGCCAGAGCCACCACCGGAAAGGGTCAACACGTTGATATCTCCATGCTCCATGCCTGCCTCGCTTTTATGTGGCCAGACGGCATGATGCACAGAACATTAAAAGACGACGACAGAATTAATATGTCGCCGGGCTCAGATTACTTTCACACCATTAACTACAGTGACGGCGCAGTGGCCGTGGCCCCCCTAAAAGATAACCACTGGAAGGCACTACTGCCGATGCTTGGCTATCCAGAATTGGTAGGCACACCGCTCTACGCCTCAATTCCCTCGCGCATGAGCAATATGCGCGAAGTTGCCCATGTGATCCAGAATCCCCTTTTAGATATTGGTGTAGAGAAAGCCCTGGCGATTCTGGTGGCTGCCGACGTGCCCTGCTCACCCTGTGTGAAGCGTGACGACCTAGAAGCCAGTGAACAGATACAGGCGATTGATGCATTAGAAACCTATGTCACCAAAGCTATGGGCACATTAACTGTACCCAGACCACCGGTGCAATTCGAGGGCGCGACAACCTCCCAAGCCAAACCCAGCCCATTACTGGGTGAGCATAGCCGACATATTTTGGCAGAACTGGGCTGGAACAAAGAGTCTGTCGATGGATTAATTAAAGAGGGTGCCGTGGTTCAAACGCAGCTGCCAGAATAGGGGTTGCAAACAATCCCAGTGGTTTGTGAGGTCGCTGTAATCTGTATAGAGCTAGTTTAGAATTTGATTAGGGTTTAATGAGAGCGCAGCGGATACAAGGCCATCGGATTCGGGTAACCCCAGCATAATTTCGAGGTTCTGCACGGCAGCACCTGAAGCCCCTTTTCCTAGATTATCGTATACCGCACATAGCACTGCATGATCAGTATTTTCCGGCGCAAGAACCATGAGAGAAACTGCATTGGTATTGTTGTGAATCTCTGGCTCAATCCCTTCCAATAATTCCGTCTGCTCGTTATTCAAAACGGTCACAAATGAAGAGTCAGCATAATGTTCCGCCAATTTATTTCTTAGATCATTCGCCGTTAAATTTACATTATGCATAGACAAATAAATAGGTATCTGAAGAGTAATTCCCTGAGCATAATGACCATAAGATGGCATAAATATTGGCTTAGCCGCTAGCTCTGAATATTTTTTTATTTCTTTAATATGCTTATGTTCATTGGCAAATGCATAGCGTCTAATCGGCGCACTAATATGTTTTTTATGGGCAGTATTTTCAAAACGCTCTATCGCCTCTCGGCCCCCGCCCGTGTATCCAGACACTGCATTTATGGCATAGGGGTAAACTGGAGATAGCAGCCCTGCCTCTATCAATGGACGAAGGAATAGGATGGCACCAGTTGGGTAGCAACCGGGGTTACTTACCCACCGCGCATTTTTAATGGCCGATTGTTGCGCCAAGGATATCTCAGGTAACCCATACACCCATTGGTCAGTTATACGGTGAGCCGAGCTCGCATCCAGAATACGGATAGACTCTGAATCAACCAAACTAACCGCTTCTTTTGCCGCCAAATCTGGCAGGCAGAGAATGGTAATGTCAGAAGCATTAATTAACTCTCTGCGAGCCATTAAATCCTTGCGATAGTCAGCATCGATTTCAAGAATTTCAATATCATCTCGACCACTCAGCCTAGAATGAATCTGCAGTCCAGTGGTGCCTGCTTGGCCATCTATATAAATCTTATTCATCCGGGTTGTCCCTAACCGTTAACTTACGTCTCAGCAGAAAATTTTTTTCTGCACGGGCTCTTATCTGACTAACTATAGACCACCGCTAGATACCATGAGGCATGGACTAAGCATTAATAGTTTGAAAATTTACCGCCTTAATTAGATGCCGAAATAGCCACAGGAGAAAATACATTGGGTTGCTTTTTATGGCATACTCAGAGGATAAAAATAATAACAATAATCATCAGACATAAATGACCAAATATCTCATTAACAATAAGGCCAATCGCAATGCATTTTCATGCATCTTCGCAACGCTTATTGCAATGTCATTTACGCTGGCGCAATCCGCTGAAAGTACATTCGCTCTAGCGGACAAATGCCCTCCTAGCTTCGCCCTCGACAACAACAATCAATGCCAGCTACGCAATCTTTACCAACTCTATGACTCATTGCAGGATCGAGGTCTCGGGGGGCTAAAAACGGCCCTACCGAAACATCGCGATGGTTTTAGCCCGCAACAGATTGATCTCGGTCGACTGCTGTTTTTTGATCCTGTTCTCTCTGCGGATAAAAATCTTTCCTGCGCCAATTGCCACAATCCAACGCTCGGCTTTAGTGATGGCATGGACCGCAGTGTGGGTGCCCGTGGCCAAGTCAGTCAGCGATCTTCGCCAACCCTATGGAACAGCGCATTTTTATCGGTGTTTTTCTGGGATGCTCGCGCCCATAGTCTTGAAGAACAGGCTATCGGGCCACTGTTCTCAGATAAAGAAATGGCCAATACTCCAGAGCAGTTACTTAGCAACCTCAATCAGGTGGCCGCCTACCCTAGATTATTCGAGCAGGCGTTTCCGGCATCCAAAGATGCGTTGACGATCGACAATACAGTGACAGCACTCAGTGCCTTCCAAAGCTCATTGATTTCGTTAAACAGTGCCTATGATCGATATGCCCATGGCGATGCCAAGGCGTTGAGCCCCCATGAATTGGAAGGGCTTAATGTATTTCGGTCTTTTGTGGCGCGCTGTTCTCAGTGCCATACGCCACCCTTATTTACCAATCAACAGGTCGCGGTTATAGGTACACCGGAACCTGTCGGCTTGCCTCGAGATATTGGGGCGGCAGAAACCTTTAGTGCTAAGCGATTAATAGGTGGCTTTAAAGTACCTACCCTACGCAATATTGCGCGCACTGCGCCCTATATGCATAGCGGCCGATTTGCCACATTGCGCGAAGCCGCAGAGTTTTATACCAAAGGGCGTGGTCATGCCGTGCCCGAGGGAGAGGAGCTGTTGCTCCATTGGCATATCTCCGACCCCAAGTTAACCGATACCGAACTCGATCGACTGGTGGATTTTATGGGCGCTCTCAGCGATGAAAGCTTTATGCCCGAAACACCCAGCCAGGTTCCCTCGGGTCTATTAAATACCAGTACCAGTCTTGCTGCTGCACTAGAAAAGTAGCTATTGAGAAAAGTTAAGGAGAGTAACTATGAATAATAAATATAAAGTCGTCCTCGCAATTATCATCTTTGCCGGTGGTTGGATTTTTGGTAGCAGCAATAATGAAGCGCCGGTTATCACCAGCTCCGTGGGCGGCGCGAGCTATGAGGGCGGATTTGAGTCAGAGGTGACAGTCGGTGCCGTGCCCCATCGCAGTGTCGCAGGCAATATTCATGTTGTTAGCCCAGGTGACTCGATTCAGGCAGCCGTTGAGGCCGCGCAACCGGGCGATACTATTCAGGTAATGCCCGGTACCTATTCAGAGACTGTGTATATCGACAAAGACGATATACATCTGGTTGGCGTAATTCAAAACGGCGCTCGCGCCACGCTCGATGGTCTGGGCAAGCTCAACGATGCCATTCTCTATTCCGGCAATAATATTATTATCGAGAATTTTCGCATTACCCAATACAAGGGCAATGGCATTATGGGTCAGGCGGGCAATAACTTTGAGATCCGCAATAACGTTATTGTCGACACAGGTATCTACGGTATTTTCCCCCAGCTAGGCACCAATGGCTTAGTTGAACACAATGTGGTTTCGGGTATTGAAGATGCCGCCATCTACATCGGCATGAGTGACAATATTCACGTGGCCTATAACGAGGTGTTTGATAGCGTTGCCGGTATCGAGATTGAAAATAGCCGCCACGCCATCGTTGAGTACAACAATGCTCACCATAACACCGGCGGCATTCTGGCCTTTGTTACCCCCGGCCTGCCGATCAAAACCACCGAAGATGTCATTATCCGCAATAATTTTGTGTCAGATAACAACACCCCTAACTTTGGTGCCCCGGGCTCTATCGTCTCTGGCATTCCAGCGGGCACCGGTATTTTAGTGATGGCCGCAGATGACGTGATTATCGAAGGCAACATTATTACCAATAATAAAACCGCCGGCATCATCATCAATGATCACAGCTTTGCCCCGACCATTACCATGGATATACAATCGGACCCCAATGCCGATCGCACCATGATTCTCGACAATGTCATGCTCAATAATGGCTACGACACTATTCCCGAAGTCATGGCCGTGGCCCTGACCGAACTGCATACAGGCCTAGTGGATATAGTGCATGTGGGACCCAGCAATGGCAGCTGCATTATTAATCGCCATCGCTATCGCACAGTGGGCATTGGCGACTATAGCGAATGTGGATTTACCAATACCGACAGCATAGACAGCTACCTGTTAGCCGGTGGTGCGCAGCCTCGGGTTATCGCGTCATCCGAGCGTGGTGAGATCGCTTACCTCGGTGTATGCGCTGGCTGCCATAGCTATACCGGTCGTTTAATCGGGCCATCGGTGCAGGTTATTCAAGCCATGTATGCCGATAACCCCCAAGGGCTAGCGGCCTACATTAACGCGCCAATCAAAAGGCGAGATAATTTTCCCGAGATGCCCGCCCAGAATTATCTAGACTCAGAAACTCAGCTAGCGGTGGCCAAGTACATGCTGCAAGTTAGTAACTAGATCGTTATTCTTACAATGGAGGCGGTCGATTTTGGCCGCCCGAGAAACACCGACAATTAAAACAATAAGGTAGACCTATGCCACGCCAGATTTTAGCTAACAAAAATATTCACGCTGCCATCAAAAAAACGGTCGCTGATAATCACGCAGATATTATCTCGGAAGTTCAAGAGGCCGTGGCCAACAACAAAGTAGTCGTGGTTGGCATGGCGCAAAACCCGGCGCCCAAAAGAGCCCGTAAGACTCTTGATGGACTGGGTATCGAGTATGCCTATTTAGAATACGGCAGCTATTTTAAGCTGTGGCGTCGTCGCAACGCGCTCAAAATGTGGACTGGCTGGCCTTCATTTCCAATGATCTTTATCAATGGCGTTTTGATTGGTGGCTCCAGTGATCTAAGAGCCCTAGTCGAAACTGACAGCCTAAATAAGCTACTCTAAAAGTCTTACTTAATAGCCCTTGCACTAGTCAGGGCTGGTAGCGACTCCCCAGTAGTTGTAACCGGCAAATTTCGGCGTGCTGGGCAAATACATTTGCTCCATAGACTGAATCTCAAAACCTGCCGCCTGAATCAGCTGCGGAATATCGCGGTTGAGGTGGCAGCCTCCGGCAATTTTTCCCCAGTAAGGGTCAATTCTGGCCTGCCATTTAGCAACGCCCCCATCGGGCGCTAGCCCATGCTCGCAAAAAATAAGCTTGCCACCCGGTTTTAACACTCGGCGCATTTCTTTATTGGCGGATAGCGCATCTGGAATAGTACATAGGGTGTAAGTCACCAGCACTGTATCAACATAGTCGTCTGGCAACGGAATGGACTCAGCGCCACTTAGAATAAACTCCACCTCCAAGCCCTTGTCTGCGGCCACCTTTTTAGCCATGGTATTAAGTTCTTCAGAGGGATCAAGGCCGATAATTCGGCTCACCTTGCTGCTGTCGTAATAGGGAATATTAAGGCCAGAGCCAATACCCACTTCCAACACTACACCTTCTGCCATAGGCACCACTTTGCTGCGCTGATACTTGATTGGCTTGGAACCGCAGGCACAGTTTAAAAAGCTCGGCAATATATATTTATCGTAAAAATTCATGTAACACCCCCCCTAATCGGTAAAACAAACTATTATTATTGTTAAGTATAATCTGCGCATTTACAGCAATAAACAAGTCAGCGGTTACATAGCTGCAGCGCTGCTGTAGAATTGCTTTTTTTTGAAACATTCACTGGAACTGACAATGGGTAGAGCCTACCAAAACCGCAAAGAATCCATGGCCAAAACATCGGATGCCAAGGCAAGGGTATACAGCAAATATGGACGTGAAATCTACGTCGTAGCAAAGTCTGGCGGCCTAGACCCCACGGGAAACCTAGCTCTTCGCAGTTTGATTGAGCGCGCCAAAAAAGACCAGGTACCCACCCATGTGATAGAGAAAGCCATTGAAAAGGCCAAGGGTGGCGCCGGTGAAAACTTCGAACTGGCGCGCTACGAAGGCTATGGCCCAGGCAACTGCATGGCGATTATCGAATGTTTAACCGATAACCCCAACCGCACCTTTGGTGATGTCCGCCTCTGTTTCACTAAGACCAAGACCAAAATCGGCACCCAGGGCTCGGTGAGCCATATGTTTGACCACCTAACCATTTTGAGATTTGCCGACCAGGAAGAAGAAGCCGTATTGGACTGCCTGCTCATGGCCGATGTGGATGTGATCGATATTGAAAATGAAGAGGGCATGCTCACCGTATTTGCAGGGCATACCGAGTCATTTAAAGCCAAGCAGGCACTCACCGAAGCCTTTGGCGAGATTGATTACGATGTGGATGAGGTGCAGTTTATCGCGCAAAATTCTGCGCCCTTAACCGGTGATGACGTAGAGATGTTTGAGCGCTTTATGAATATGCTCGAAGATCTAGATGACGTACAGAACATCTATCACAATGTGGGCTAACTAAACGTTAGCGGCGAGCTGCCGACGAAAAAGACAAAGAACTTATAGGTCCGTAACCGCACAGTTCAGTGCCTTTATCACCACAGCGCGGGTATCTGCCGGATCAATAACCCCATCTATCTCCAGATGGGCCGCTGCCTCAGTGGCCTTACCCTTCTCGTACATGGCCGCAACCAGCTGATCAAACAGTGCCTCGCGAGAGGCCTGATCAGGCTGGGCATCCAGTTCTTTCTTAAAGCCAAGCTGCACAGCGCCCTCTAGGCCCATACCGCCAAACTCGCCGCTGGGCCAGGCCGCACTGTAAACCGGCCGATGGAAACTGCCCCCGGCCATCGCCATAGCGCCAAGGCCATAACCTTTGCGTAAGAAAATTGTCACCATGGGTGTGGTCATTCGTGCGCCAGCAATAAACAGTCTAGCCATCCGGTGCACTGCACCCTGCTCTTCACTGGCAGGGCCAACCATAAAGCCCGGCGTGTCACAGAGGGACAGCACAGGAATAGAAAAACTATCGCACAGAGTAATAAAGCGCGCAGCCTTGTCGGCTGCTTCGGCATCAACGGCACCGCCCAGCACTTTGCAATTATTGGCAATCAGGCCCATAGCGCGACCCTCGATACGAATAAAGCCCGTAACAATGCCCTGCCCATGGGCCTGGGTCAGCTCTTGAAAGCTGTCTGTATCTGCAAGCTGAACAATAATCTTTTTGATATCGTAGGCGTAGCGTCGATCGGTGGGCATCATCTCCAATAACTGCTGCTGATCCCCGCAGTCCCAATGCTGAATGTCACCCTGAAAGTAGCTCAGGCAAGACTGAGCCAGGCCTGTGGCATGGGCTTCATTATCCGCCACTAGATCAACGACACCATTACTGGCCTGCACATCCATGGGCCCTATTTCTGTGGGCTTGTAGCTACCCAGACCACCGCCCTCGATCATCGCGGGGCCTGCCATGCCTATCCAGGAGGTTTTGGTGGCGATACGAATATCAGCACAGCCAAACAGCGCCGCATTACCTGCAAAACAGTAACCATTGTTGACGGCAATTAATGGCACCTGACCGCTGAGTCCGGCCCAGTTGGCAAATGAGGGAACATCTAATCCTGCAATCTGGGTTTTAACGTCAGTGTCGCCCGGTCGCCCGCCGCCACCTTCGGTATACATAACAACCGGCAGGCCAAACCTGTGGGCCTGATCCAGTATGCGGTCGATCTTGCGATGGTGGAAATAACCCTGAGAGCCTGCCAGCACAGTGTAATCATTGACGATCACCGCCACCTGAGCGACCTGTTCGCCAAATTCTGCCCCATTAATCGTGGCCAAACCGGTAATCACACCGTCGGCGGGGGTTTCTGTTTTAAGAGAGTCGGCTGTTTTACGGTCGCGCTGAGCGGCCACGGCAAGCTGGCCGTATTCGACAAATGAATCCTGATCACAGAGATCATAAAGATTTTCTCGCGCCGTGCGATAACCCTTGGCATGACGCCGAGCAACCGCGTCTGGGCGGGCATCATCCTGACTGTAGGCGAGTTCTTGGTTGAGCTGAGCCAGCCCATTATCACTGCCGCTCTGAACAGCCTCAGCAACCGGTACACTAGTGCTGGCACTCTGTGCATCTGCGGATTCTATCTCGCAGATTAACTGCCCCGCCTGAATAGTAGCATCCAATACAATAGACAGATTAGCCACCACACCAGCAACGGGCGCATGAATCGCGCTCTGCATTTTCATGGATTCAAGAACAGCGACAATCTGGTCTTTGGCGACAAGCTGCCCCTCACTAACCTCAATGCTGACAACAGCAGCGGCCAGTGGCGACAGAATACTTTGCTTAACAGGCTTCAAGAGTTCACTACCCCAATGTTTTTATAATTATTTTTAGTGGGATTATTAGACAGTGTTTAAGGTAAAAATGGAATCAGTCTGGCCCGCTTTTAGCGAAAAGCGCGCCAGACCTAATAACGGCTAAACCGTATTAGCTGCCAGTAAACTGATCGGCACTGAGGTCATAACAGGTGCTGTCCAGACCGGCCACCAGCGCCAAACTGGCTTGGGTCTTGGGTAGCTCATAGCGGAAGAAGAACTGCGTTGCCGCCAACTTGCCCTGATAAAACGCCGTATCTCCGGCATTACCCTGCTGCAAACCTTGGATCGCTGCTACCGCCTGCTTCAACCACATCCACGCAATAACCACATGGCCCATCGCATCGAGGAACACGGTGGCATTGGCCAAGGCCAGTGCCGGGTCAGAGGCTTCGCTGACAGACTTGATCGTCGCTTCAACCTGCTCCAGAGCAGTATTTAACTGCACACAATGATCCACTAAACCGGACAGCCCAGCAGCAGAATCTAGGGTCGCCTGAATTTCTTCACGCAGTACCGCAACGGCAGCACCCTTTTGCATCTGTACCTTACGACCCAGAATATCGAGCCCCTGAATACCCCAGGTACCCTCATGAATATGATTTAAACGGTTGTCTCGATAGAGACGCTCAACCGGATATTCACGGGTATAGCCATAACCACCCAGCACCTGAATCGCCAGCTTATTGGCTTCCAGACAGAATTCTGACGGCCATGATTTACAGATTGGCGTCAGCAACCCAAGCAGCAAGTCCGTGCGCCCATTGGCTTCTTTATCGCTAGACAGTTTTTGCAGATCAATAAGCTGAGCACTGTAATAAATTAGGGTTTGTGCGCCCTCAACAAAGGCTTTTTGAGTCATTAGCATGCGCTTAATATCCGCATGTTCACTGATCATAATCTGCGCATCTTCCGGGTTACGATTAACCAGCGGACGACCCTGGGGGCGATTGCGCGCGTAATCCAAGGAATAGAGATAACCACCAAGACCCGTCATCACCGAGGCCATGCCCACAGAGATACGCGCCTCATTCATCATGTGAAACATATTGGACAGACCCTGATTAGGCTCGCCCACGAGGTAACCAATCGAATCGCCAGACTCGCCAAAGTTGAGCAGGCAGTTAGTCGTGCCGCGACAACCCATTTTGTGATTGAGACCAGCCAGAGCAACATTGTTACTCTCACCAAGGCTGCCATCCTCATTGACGCGCACCTTAGGCACCAAAAACAACGAGATACCTTTTACGCCGGGAGGTGAACCGGGAATCTTGGCCAAAACCATATGGACAATATTGTCGGTGATATCTTGTTCGCCACCGGAAATCCACATTTTGGTCCCGCTTATTTTATAACTACCGTCGGACAGTGGATCTGCTTTGGAGCGAATGTCCGCAAGAGACGAGCCAGCCTGAGTCTCAGACAGACACATGGTGCCAAACCATTCCCCAGCAACCAGCTTGGGTAGATACTTATCCTTGAGCTCATCAGAGCCGCAGGCATTGAGCATATTAGCCACACCCTGGGTGAGAAATAAGTAGGTATGAATAGGGTTGTTGGCACAGACAAACATGCCGTTAAGGGCCTGATCCATCATCCAGGGCAGCTGCATGCCACCAATGTCGGCATCGTAGGCCGAAGTACAGAGACCCGCTTCACGGTAGGCGTTAATGGCTTCTTTTAACTCGGGGATAGTCTCGACCTTGCCATCAATAAACTTAGGTTCATTGGCATCCAGTTTTCCGGCACTGGGTAAAAACTGATTTTCGGCAATCGACTGACAGAGGTCCATCATCGCGTCCAGAGACTCACGATCATAGTCGGCATAGTGCTCTGATTCGAGAATCTTGTTTAGATCCAGAGCCTCATACATAACGAAGTCGAGGTCGCGGCGGTTAACAATTAATGACATGATTTTCTCTCTTAAAAAATAGGGCAGAATTATACTTAACAGCATAACCCACTATTATTGAACTAACTGTCGCCCAAATGACACGGCCTGACATATCTAACACTGAACCGCAGATCACCCAAAGGCCACCATCGTCGCAAGGCAATACTTTATGGCATTGTTGATGCAAGATAAAATCTAGAGCTGACTTAGGAGTCACCTTAAGGGCCATTTTAGCCCTGACCTAGGAGCGGGCAGCGGCAGTGCCCACAAGTCCAAGAGCCCCTAAGCACAGAATATTGAATCCTGCGCTTCAGCGGTGAAATCTAAGGGAGAAAACGGGCGATTATTGCCAATTAGATAGCGCAATACTGTAGTCTTATCCCGATAATTATAAAAACAAAAGGAAAACACCATGACTGATACAAACACCACAAAAACTCTCCCCCAAAAAGCCCTGATGATTATTGTCGCTCTGCTAGCGGTGAATTTTATAGTCACAGGATTACGCTACATAATTGACCCTGCAACCGTTGCCGCAGAATTCGGTATGCCCCTGCTGGATGGCCTAGGACGCAGCTCCCAAATCGGTGATCTCTCTGCCTTTTTCATGTCCATGGGCATCTTTATGTTACTGGCATTAAAAACCGGCGAGCGCCTATGGTTTTATCCGACCACCATTCTTCTTAGTCTCACTGCCCTATCACGAGTACTGGCTTGGGCATTTCAAGATGCGGCCCTAGCCACCACCATGATCGTCGCAGAAGTGGTGATCAGCGGCTTACTGCTGTTGGCCGCGAACAAGCTGTCATCGGCTAAAGAATAATAGGCAACCAAGCACAGAGAACATGCCCGTGATAAAAACAGCCCAACTATTTTCCTGCCTTATTTGGGCTGTTTTTGCTTCGCTACCCGCTGTTGCAACTACAACAGAGAACACCGCAAATAGCGATACTAACCTAAAAAGCAGTGCCCGCCCCAATGTGGTCATCATCATGGTTGATGATGCCGGCCTAATGGATTTTGAGCCCTTTGGCGGCGAAGCCAAAATGCCCAACATTCAAAATCTCGCTGACCAGGGCGTGCGTTTCACTAACTACCGTACCTCGCCACTTTGCGCACCCTCTCGCGCCATGATGTTAACCGGCATCGACAACCATCTCACAGGCATCGCTACTATTCCTGAAGTATTACCCAGAGCCCATGAAGATGCCCCAGGCTACTCCATGGCCCTAGAGCCTGGCGTTAAGACTATTGCCGACCGCCTGCGCAACGTCGGCTATCGCACCTATATGACCGGCAAATGGCATATGGGCAGCCGCACCGTCGCAGAACTTCCCGTCAGCCATGGTTTCGATCGCTCCTTTATTCTCGACGCCAGTGGTGCCGATAATTGGGAGCAAAAACCTTACATGCCCTATTATCTAAGTGCGCCTTGGTTTGAAGACGATAAGCCAGCCACCCTGCCTGAAGATTTTTATTCGTCGAAATTTATCGTCGACAAAATGATCGACTATATTGGTGAAGACCGCACTAGTACCCGGGCGGATAAAACCACTGAGGCTGAACAACCTTTTCTGGCCTATCTGGCGTTTCAAGCCATCCATATTCCCGTACAGGCACCCCCTGAATTTACGCAAAACTACGCCGGCGTTTTTGATGATGGCTGGCACGCACTGCGTCTGCAGCGTTGGCAAAAAGCCCAGGCGCTCGGCCTAATACCTAAGGATGCACCCCTCACCGATATGCCCGAAGGCCTTCGCGATTGGCAGGCATTGACCGACGAAGAGCGCCGTTATTACAGCAAAACCATGATGGTTAATGCTGGCATGTTAGAAGCAATGGACCACCATATTGGGCGTCTGATGAGCTGGCTAGAGTCCCGTGGAGAACTAGACAATACGCTCTTTGTGGTCACCTCCGATAATGGCCCCGAACATAATGATATTAGCCGAAGGCCTGGTATCGGCCTTTGGTATGCCACCCAAAATTACCACAGAGATATTGCAACCATGGGTGAAAAAGGCAGTCTGGTGTCCATCGGACCAGAATGGGCAGCAGCGGCAGCCGCACCCAGTAAGCTATTTAAGTTTTACAGCAGCGATGGCGGTATTCGCGTGCCGTTAATTTTCTCGGGCCCCAATGTGCCGGCGGCAACCACCCAAAGCTCCTTTGGTATGGTCACGGATATACTGCCCACAGTGATGGACTTGCTAAATCTGCCTATTGATAGCTCTTCCCTTGATAGACAGCCCCTCGAAAACGCACCAGAAGCGGTTGCCTTGACCGGCCGCAGCCTAGGGCCAGTCATCCGGGGTAACAGCACAGCAACCTATGGCCCAGAAGATGTTATGGCTATTGAAACTGCGGGCAACGTGGCGCTGTTTAAAGGTGCCTACAAACTGGCGCGTAATCTTCCGCCCCATGGAGATAGAATCTGGCGACTGTACAATATTGAGATAGACCCGGGAGAAACTCAGGATTTAGCCGCTACAGAACCCGAGCTATTGCGAGACATGAAAGCTGAGTATCAGAATTACGCCAAGACCTACGGCGTACAAGAAGTCCCCGAAGGCTACAACTCAATCACCCAGCTGAATATCAATACCGCCAGTAAATACCTAAAGAACTATGGGTTAGGCTTTGGTATTGCTGGGGCAGGTTTGGTGTTTTTGATTCTACTCGTTGCCCGTAAGCTACTCTATAAACTATTGGGCAAACGCTAACGCCCCTGCAAAGGTGAAACAACAAGGGCTGTCTACAAGCACTGTCTACAAGTACTATCGACGGCGCTGTGGTGGCGCCCGCTGTTCCTCGGGTAATGTGCACAGGCGATTCATCTTTGTGACCGAGCCATCAACGTATTCCCAGACAAGCTGCTCGCCATCCAAGTAGCGCTTTACCACTAGAGGGCCCCAGCCAAAGGCATAGAAGTTCAGCACCTTATTCTCCCAGATCATGCTGGCTGAGGTGCGCGAACAGAAGTCTTTACCCCCTAGTTCAAACATCACCGAACCCTCAGTATCATTGGTATTTTCACCGAGGGTACTATTGGGCCCGTAGTCATGAATAACACCCGCAGTAGTCACAACCGTGCGCCGACCACATTGCTCTACCCGCTCCACATGCCCTGTATGTCGACCTTCAACCCCCTGCCAAAGACCACGAATATCAGCGGCGCCCTCAACCAGTGGTTCAGTGCATTGGGCCAAGATAGGAAGGGGGAAATGCTTATAGCCACAGCCCGGGGTATTACCTTTGGCAATTTCTGCAGCCTTTTTGCCGCTGCCATCCAGTAGCGGAAGGCTGCAGTAATCAACCAGACTGCCATCACCGGCCAAGGTGGCAGAGTCGGTGGTTAAGGGCGGTCTCGCGGAAAAGAAAACTAACCAAAATGCCAGCGCGGCCAGTACAGCCAGCAGACCGATAACCAATATTAATGGCTTTAAAAATTTATTCATCACCTACAAAATCTTCTGACCCTTTTTAAGCTTTTGCTGAGTCTGTTTAATGCCATGGTTAAGCCAGCCCGACTCATTCAGGTTTGCGGATGCTTGGCGCAGAGCGGTCAATATCTCTAAGCGCTTCTCCAGCACCCCAGGATTATTCGGTTCAGCTGCCATCGCCGCTTCGATAAGTAACAGAGCCTTCACCCTATCACCCTCGCTTAGATGCTGCTCTGCCAGACTAATTACCTGCTTGGCCCCACCCGCCAAACTGACTAAGTCGGGATAGATAGACTGAGGAGACTCGGCATACATATTGACAGGATCACCATCAAACCAACCCATGTAGCCCTCATAAATCCCTCGCACCGACCAGGATACCCAGCCATAGGCTTCGCCCACATCCAGCGCCGCCGGCAGCTTAATCTCACGCATAAGGCTATAAACATCTCTGCCTTCGTTCATGCCCACAACCGTTTGGTCGTGAACATATTGAATAGCATCCCGATAACGGGTCATCTCGACAGTGATATTCTCGTTACCCAGAATTGGCTCACCATGACTGGGCAGAAGTATCTCTGGACCCAGCGCCAACACCCGGTCAATGGAAGCAATATAGTCCAGGGCCCAGCGCGGTTTGGTGCCTCTCAAGGTATAGATATTGGGGAACGAGCGATAAAATAGATCACCCACAAAGGCGGCCTTGTACTCGGGCATCCACAGGGTAAGTGCGTCGTAGGTTTCTGCCGGGGTGTGCAACACTTCAAATTTTTCTTTGCCGAGGGTGAAATTTAAATGCTTATCAAAAAGGGTATTGGGCAGCATATTCACCCCCGCGCTCTCACTTGCTGAAGATGAGGTTGCTGAGGTCAGATCAAAGCCAAACTGAGCACTGTTACGCTGAATAAACAGACCCTTGAGACGTTTCTGGTAGCGTAAAAATTCGATCATATTCTCTTGGGCAATCACTTTAGTCTGGGGCTCACGCCACAGGGCAACACCCCCGGTATGATCGCCGTGACCATGGGTAATAATAATGGAATGGACGGGCCCGTCGTCTACCGCATTGAGAAGGCTTTTATGTTTGGGGGCCATACCCGGCAACGAGGTATCAATAATTACATTGCCCTCATCGGTCACCACCATAAACGTGTTACCAAAACCCGTGGCCTTGTAAATAACCTCATTGATTTTTTGCGCCTGGGCCTGGGTACTGCCCTGCTGCAGATGCAGGCTCGGATCGACCCGGCCAGATTTAAGTGCTTCAGGGTTGTAACCCTCGTCGGCACTCAGGGTCATTGCAGACAGGCTTAGTAGCACTGTTAGTGACAACATTGGTGGCATGCATCGTCTGGTGCTATTTTTAAGGTTGATCATGGGTAAGCCTTTTGTTGTTATTAGCTGCCGGTTTATCTGGCCTCGCATTAGAGGTTTTTATTAGAGCACTTTTTTAGAGGGCTTTTTAGAGGACTTTTTAGAGCAGGTTATTCCGGTAGGTTATTTAAAATCCACTGTAGTCTACTGCAATTAAGCTGTCTTGTATTGTCAGCCCCTGTGCCAAAAAATAAATATTCTCAGAATCTCATTTCAGTTAAACTCAATGGCAATACGGAGCCCTATAATGATAAAAAAACCACTCTCCCGCCAGATCACTGCCATCGGCTTACTGGCTATCCTAAACCCAGTACCGCAAGTCGAAGGCGAACCCGCTCGGCTTTTTGAGCCCGCTGAGCAGGATGCCAAAGGCCGTTTTATTAACCTTGATGAAGAGCACTCCAAGGCATCGATCAAGGTCACTGCCCCGTTTTTTATGCGTCGCGTCGCCTCTTCGTTTTTCAGTCATGCTGGCGCACCCAAGCGCATCGCCAATGACGGTGCCTATCTCCGGGAAAATGCCACACATAGTGATCCTACAGCCACCTGGATAGGCCATGCGACATTATTAGTACAGATGGAACATGTCACATTTCTCACTGACCCCATCTGGTCTAACACCCCAAGTCCCGTGCCGTTTGCCGGGCCAAATCGCCATGTAAAACCGGGCCTTGCGATTCAAGATCTGCCGCCCATCGACTTTGTGGTCATTTCTCACAATCACTATGATCATCTAGATTTACCCACCTTGCGCAAGCTGGCCAAACGCAATCCCGAGACCATCTTTTTTGTGCCACTGGGCAATGGAAAACTGCTCCGCAACAACGGTATTGAGCAGGTTCAGGAAATGGACTGGGGGGATTCTATCAATTACAAAACTGCAACTATCCACTGTTTGCCAACCCAGCATTGGAGCAAGCGCAGCCTCACCGATACCCGAAAAGCACTTTGGTCAGCCTGGGCTGTGACTGGCCCGCAACGACGATTTTTCTTCGCCGGCGACACAGCCTACTATTCCGGGTTTAAACAGATTGGCGAGAAACTGGGGCCCTTTGACCTAGTTGCCGTGCCCATAGGTGCCTACAACCCAACAGCCATGATGAAGGCATCCCATATGAATCCAGAAGAGGCCGTGCAGGCAGCACTGGATCTGCAGGCAGAGAATGCCGTGGCTGTGCACTTTGGTACGTTTAATCTTTCCGACGAGCCCCTTGCCGAACCCCCGCTGCGCTTTAAAGCCGCCGCAGAAAATACGGTACTGGCGGATAAACGCAGCTGGGTTATGGATATCGGCGAGACTCGAAAGTTTTAATTGATAGTCTGACTTCAATTTAAAAAAAAGATTTATAAATCACTAAAAAATCATTTTAATATCACTCTAGTATCATTAATAAGCCCAAGTGGCTGAGGTAATACATGTCAATATATAGTAGCTCCATCCCTGTTTTTGTTCGTCACCTAGATAGCTTATCTGGCCTGTTAGAGGCTGGCGCCAGCTACGGTATTGAACAGGATATCGACGAGTCAATTCTTACCAGTGGACGCCTATTCCCCAATATGCATCCCCTTAGAAAACAAGTTCAAATTGCCTGCGATATGGTTAAGCGTGGTGGTGCTCGATTGGCAGATATCGAACCGCCTAACGATGAAGACACAGAGACGAGTTTCGCTGAGCTACAGGCCAGAATTGCCAGTACCAAAGCATTTTTACTGACATTACCCGAGGAACCTATCAATGCCGCTGGAGACAAAACCATCGTCATGCCAGCGGGTCCCTATACCCTAACCTTTACCGGGCAAGAGTATTTAGACCTCTGGGTGCTACCCAATATGTATTTCCATATCAGCACCACCTACAACATTCTGCGTCACAATGGCGTGGCCATTGGTAAGAGTAATTATTTGGCGGTAGGGTCTTTCGCTAGCTAGGATTTTTTGAAAGGACGGGGCGCCGTTCGAGCTGGCCCCGTAATATTTTCCTACGACTAACATGATTATTTGTCCAACTGGCCGGACTGGCCAGTTGGATATTTCTCTTTCCGTATTTTTCCTTAACTCTTTTTCAGATCCTGATTGCGCTTTTCCGCAGCAGCCCAGTCATCAGGCAACACACGAGAAACCACTAAAAAGCTAATAATCGACGGGATGAACATAAGACAGGTCACCGACATCGCGTAACGCATTGCCTGCAAGTCAGGGCTACTCTCTTTGAATACATCGATCAGCCAACCCGCAAAGGTAGGGCCTCCGCCCAGGGCAATCATATTGAGAATAAAGAAGAAAAGCGCCGTAGACATGGCGCGCATATTAACCGGCGCCAGAGTCTGGGCAATGGCAAAACTAGGCCCCAGATAGATACCCAAGAAAAGTAAGAAGACTGTGGTGAAGGCTAAATGAGCCCAAACCGTCGGTACCCAAAAGCTTGCGACACCAATAGGCAGACAGATACCAATGGCTATGGCAGGTAACCAGCCATAGGCCCGTATATTTTTGGCGCCCCATCTATCCGCCAGTTTAGCGCCAAAGAAAGCACCGCCCGCATAGGTAGTACCATTGATAACACCCAGCACCATCACCAGGGTTTTAAAGTCAAAGCTGGGGTCCAGAGCAACCAAATACTTAGTCTGAAACGCCGAGAAGGCATAGGACACAAACGAGCCAAAGGCGATACCCAGACACATGGACCACCAGGCTGGAATTTTAAGCAGACTTTTTAGAGACTCTGCAAACGGTGGCTGGACGATATCCGCATGATTATCAAACTCCATGGCACCACGAACCGGCTCACGCAGCACAAGCCGCACAATAACTGCCAAAGCCACACCCGTGACACCTAGAAAAATAAAGATACGACGCCAATCAACATCTTCACCAGAGGCCCCCATCAGCGAGGCAGTGGCAAAATACGCCGCCATAATGCCAAGGGGAATACCCATTGAATAAACACCTAACGCCCCAGCACGCTCTTCTTTGGGATACAGATCGGAAATAATCGAATGAGACGGTGGACTGCCACCGGCTTCACCGATACCCACACCCATGCGCGCCAGACCAATCTGCATAAAGTTACCCGCCAGACCGGTTAAGGCGGTAAAGCCACTCCAGACCGCCAGGGATATGGACAGAATATTGACCCGATTGTAGCGATCCGCCAGCCATGCAATAGGAATGGCGACCAGGGTGTAGAAAACAGCAAAGGCCAGACCAATTAATAGGCCTAGCTGAGTGTTAGTCAGACCCAAATCTTCTTGGATAAACGGCGCCAAAATTCCCACGATCTGTCGATCGATAAAATTGAAGCCATAAACGATAGTGAGCAGTACCAGAACAAGGCGACGATAGCTCTTGCTTGGCGTTTTTTGGTCGGTCATTGAGATCCCCTAGCGATACCTTAAAGGTATTTATTATTATATTTAACTGCCAACCTAATCTACGTTAACCCCTCGAATAGAGCAAGCAACAGATAACCAATATCAGGACTGCCGATAATTTCTTATCAGCACTGTGCTACCCTACGGCCACGCCATTACAAAAATTACAATACTATGCGTCACCAATCCAGTACTGCCAGAACAGAGCCCGAGGTTGATTGGGCCATTTTTATTCCCTCCGTTATTATTGTTTTAGTCTGCGCCCTCCCCCTGATGATTTTTCCTGAAGAATCTTCAACGTTCCTGATCGACAGCCGCAAAACCATCATGAGTAATTTTCTATGGCTGTACCTTTCGATTGGCATGGCCGCGGTGATTTTCTGTCTGTGGCTAGCCTTTGGTCGCTATGCCCATGTCAAATTGGGCGCACCAGACGAACCCCCCGAATACTCCGATATTCATTGGGTCGCTATGATGTTTACGGCAGCCATTGGTGCTGGCGTGATCGCCTGGGGCTTTGCAGAGCCCATCTATTACCTGCAAACCCCGCCCATGGGCATCGAGGTAGGCTCATCTAAGTCCTTTGAATGGGCCCATATGTACCCGCTCTTTCATTGGGGCGTTATAGGCTGGGCCATTTATGCAGTTCCCGCCGTCCCCATTGCCTATATGCTCTATGTGAAGCGTTATTCCACCATGCGCATAAGCAGTGCCTGTGATGGCGCCCTACCAAAAATAGGTCGCAGCCAGATCAAGACCACCATCGATATCTTTATTGTGCTGGGCATTGTGGGTGGTGTTGCCACCTCCCTTGGTTTGGGCGTACCGCTACTCTCGGCCATGATCGCCACATTATTTGAAGTTCCCGATAGCATGATGATCAAAATGGCGGTGCTGGCCTTTTGGACCGCACTGTTCGGCGCCAGCGTGTATCGCGGCCTGAAATCAGGGATCAAGGTGCTGGCTGACATCAATATTGCCCTGGCAGTCATCGCTATCGTCTTTGTATTAATCGCCGGTCCCGGTCTGTTTATCCTGGACCTAACCGTTAATAGCCTGGGCCTAATGTTCAGCAACTTTATTACCATGGGTACCTGGACCGACCCCATCGACAACGGCAGCTTCCCGGAAGACTGGACGGGCTTTTATTGGGCCTGGTGGCTGGCTTACACCGGTATGATTGGTCTGTTTTTTGCCCGCATTTCCCGAGGCCGCACAATCCGCCAAGTGGTATTGGGGGTAATAGGCTGGGGCTGTTTAGGCACCTGGTTATTTATGGCGGTCATGGGTGGATACTCCCTATACCTAGAAAATACAGGCACATTGGCGGTGCAGGAAATACTGTCCACCCAGGGAATGTCGTTTGTGAATGCCCTAGTGATCAACAGTCTGCCGTTTGGTAAGTTCACATTGGCTATGTTCACCATTCTGTCGATTATATTTTATGCCACCAGCATTGATTCTGGCGCCTATGTTCTAGCCAGCATCTGCGCCAAAAATTTACCCAGCACCGCCGAACCAAGACGCTGGAGCCGTTTGGTCTGGGCCGGGCTACTGGCAATTATCACCGCGAGCGTTCTGCAGTCAGGCGCACTGGGTATGGTGATGTCGGTGACCGTACTGTCCTCGATTCCCATAATTCCCATTATGCTTCTGCTGTGTATTTCATTGGTGCGCTGGCTGAATGAAGACTTCGGTGCCATAGTGCGCAACAGAGAAATGGCCCTATCGGTCGACGAGCTCAACAGAAAACCTTAAAGACAGGCGACGATGACACAGGCTATTAATGACTTCCCCACAGACCAACATGGCTGGGCTGAATTATTACCCGCACGGGATAAGCCTGCCCCGCTAGCGGGAAATGTTCGAGTGCAATGGGTTGTCGTAGGCGCTGGGTTAACCGGACTCGCCTGCGCACGGCGTTTAGGGGAGCTGCACCCAGAGCATGAAATATTAATACTCGACGCGCGCTTAGTAGGCCAAGGGGCTTCCGGTCGCAATTCAGGTTTTACCGTTGGCGTCAGCCATTTTCCCGGGGCTTTTAATGCAAAAAATAAAGCTAACTACGCAAGGGTAAACCGCATTAACCAAACCGGTGTTGCACTATTAGATCAGCAGATTAAAGCCCAGGCTATCGACTGTCAGTGGGACAACCGAGGCTTTCATCATGGCGCCGCCGACAGCCAATCAATTAACGAAAGTGCTCATTTTCTCGGCTACCTAGATGCCATGGAAATTAACCACATAGCCCTTGATCAAGACGCCATGCAACAGCGCTTTGGCACAGCCCTGTATAAAACTGGCGTTCATGTTAAGGCTGGCGGGCTAGTGCAACCCGCCGCTCTAGTGCGCGGGCTAGCAGACTCATTGCCCCGCAATGTAAAATTAATAGAACAGTGTCCAGTACTAAAAATCACCCACGGAAAACCTATTACGCTGGCCACAGCTCAGGGCGAGATTGCCACCGACAAGTTGATATTGGCAACCAACTTCGAAGCCGGTAAATTGGGGTTCTTATCTCGACGGCTAATTGGCAGCACATTATCTGGAAGCTTTACTCGCAGGCTAACAGCCACAGAATTATCTAGCCTCGGCGAACATAAAGAATGGGGGATTATTTCACTCCACAGCGGCGGTGCAACCATTCGCCTTACTGCCGACGGTCGCATCTGTTTGCGCAATACTGCCGAATACTTTGGCGGTGCGTTACTGACCCCAGAGAAATTGCAGCAGAGGCAGATAATCCATCGTGCCAGTTTTGAAAAACGATTTCCCCAACTAACCCATGTGCCTTTTGAATTTTCCTGGTCAGGGGTGGAAGGCATTAGTCGCAATGGCACCAACTTTTTTGGTGAGCAAAGCAAAAATATTTTTCTTGCTGGAGGCTATAACGGTTCTGGTGTTAGCAGAGGATCAGCCTTTGGATATGCACTGGCAGAATACGCCAGTGGCGGTCAATCTGAATTAATCAACGATTGCTTAGCGTCGGCCCCTGCATTATGGATTCCGCCGCGACCCATCTTGGATATTGGTGCTGCGCTGACAGTGGGCATGCGTTTTCGTGGTGTGGGCCTAGACCGTTAAAATCTGAGGGGTTTTACTCTTCAGGCAATTTGAGTAATCGATCTGAATGCACGCCATCCACATAGCCCATAAATCCAGAATGAATATTGTAGCCCATGAGTTCACGGGTTCGTTTCGGCAAGGTTGCTGCAATGGAGCGAGGCACCGCCGCCATCATATTTTCTAACTGGCGGGCCCAACCCACACAGTACTGAGGCGTTACAATCAATCGATTATCAGCGGACTGATTAGCGCCACCACGATGAATCAATGTGCCCTTAGCAATCATTAAAGATCCAGCTGGCAGCAATACTTTTAAGGTGTCCGGATGCGGTTGAGGATCTTCGCCCGCCGCGACAGAGACATCTTGCGAGACCGTTTCAAAATTACTTAACAGTCCCCCCGGCTGATCTTCGGCGCCCCACAAATGGCTACCGGGAATGATTTCCGTCGCACCATTTTCTGCAGTTGTATCATCAATCGCCCAGAAAGAACTCAAGCCATAGGCCGGGCGAGGTCGAGGCACAAAAATATCAAAATCGTCATGATGCCAAGGCTGTACGGTTTCGCCGGGCTGTAAATTAATCGCCAACAATGACGTTAGTAAACAGCTATCCCCGAGGTCTGCTTCGGCAAAAGCTAGCGCCAGTGGATGGCTAACCATATCGGAAAAAACCTCAGGTGATTTCGCCAGTAGTGAATAGACACGATGAGATTTATACCCTTCAAAATTATTGCGACCCGGTTTATTTAAATAGGGCTTCAGAGCATCGCGAACCCGCTCAATCTCAGAGGCCGCCATCACGTTTTCAAAGACCAAATAACCCTCCCGGTCATATTGGCTTTTAAGGTCAGCAAAGGTTCGACCTTGCAGCCAGGGTGATAGGACACTGTGGTCTACGGATTTGATGGCATGCTGAGTCATTTTTGAATACTCATATAATCGGCGGATTGACCTGCTGTTACATAGACGGCAAGTTCGGATGCAAAATTTTAATGTTCTTGAGTGTAGATTGAAGTGCCAGCAAATGAAAGTAACGGCTATTTACTTTCATTTTAGTAGCATTCAAGGGTGGAGAGTGTTTCCAATTCGTTAACACGAGTATCGAGGTACTCCATCTTATTCAAACTAGTTGCTTATTGGCCAATAATCACGCCAAATTGCACTCTGGCAGTAACAACAAGCCAAACTTGAATTAAAAACGAAGCATACCAAGACTGGGGATGAGTAAACCAGCAATCAGGGGGAAGTATGGTTGGGCTGTATATAGAGTATGAATATTGGGTTGCCGCAGTGCAGCTGATACTGGCAATGTTAGGTATGGGTGCCGGGCTCCAGGTAGCTGATTTCCAGAAGGTAGTAGCGCAGCCTAAGGCAGTTACCGTTGGCTTGGTTATGCAGTTGGTGATCGTACCACTTATTGGCCTGCTGTTTATTCTCTATACCGATCTACCACCCGGCATGATCATCGGCATCGCGATTATTGCAGCGATTCCCGGTGGCACCATATCCAATGTATTCACTCTGATGGCGAGGGGCAATGTTCCTCTGTCCATCAGTATCACAGGGCTCACATCTGTGGCCTGTCTGGTCACCACTCCACTTATTTTGGATGTTTTAATTTCGGACTATATGACCGACAGCTTTGCCATGCCCGTGGTGCGTATCGCCACCGAAATTGGCCTCTGCCTGTTACTGCCGCTATTGCTGGGCATGCTCTTTTTGCGCCTACTGCCCGCCTATGCCAAACAGTTTTCGACTGTTTGTGTGAGGGGCTCTCTGCTGGGTATAGCAACGATTGCTCTGGGCTCCCTCGGAGCTGGCCGACTGAATATGGCGGATACACCAATAGCTGACCTTGCCTTGCTGTTTGGCTTTATTATCGGCCTCACGATTGTGGGCCTATGGTTGACTAAAATGTTTGGGTTGGCGCAAGAAGACAACACGGCAATTGAAATGGAAGTGACCGTGCGCAATATCAATCTTGGCTTTCTGCTCAAGGCCTCCCTATTTCCGCTAGTGGCTGGAGAGAGTAATCCTGTGGCAGATATGGTGCTGTTATCGCTGCTGCTCTATGGGTCCTGGCAGCTGGTGATGGGCGTTGTGTTTATATTTTGGCGCCGCAAGCAGGCTCGGGCAATCGAAAGCGGCCTTTCTACTGCGCTCTGATTGCACTCTTATTTACACTCTCATTGTAGGAACAAGATGGATCATTTAGATAAAGGTGAACTTAGCTAAAAAGATTGCCGCCAAAAACCAAGCGCCCATGGTGATCTCCGCGCGCTTGCCGGTGCACAGCTTAACGGCCACATAGGTGATAAACCCTAGGGCAATACCATTGGCAATCGAGAACGACAAGGGAATCAGAATAATAGTGACCAGTGCCGGCAATACCTCAGTGGTATCTGACCAGTCAAGCGCCTCCATGCCCCCCAACATCAGGATAGCCACATAGATAAGCGCCCCCGCGGTGGCATAGGCAGGTACCATTGCCGCCAGTGGTGAGAAGAAAATTGCCAGCAGAAACAATGTTCCCACGACGACTGCCGTAAGTCCGGTACGACCACCCGCCTCAACACCGGCTGAGCTTTCAACATAGCTAGTGACCGGCGCACAACCAAAGAATGCCCCCATAACACTGGAGCTACTGTCCGCCTTAAGTGCACGATCCATATTCTCGGCATCGCCCTTTTCGTCAATCAAACCCGCACGGCTAGCCACCCCCAAAAGAGTGCCGGCAGTATCAAATAAGTTAACGAATAGGAACGCAATAATCACACTGGCCATAGCCACATCAAGGGCACCCAGAATATCTAACTGCATAAAGGTCGGCGCAAGACTAGGGGGCGCCGACACCAGACCATTGAACTGAACAAGGCCTAGCACCAACCCAATAATGGTGGTGCCTAAAATACCGATAATAATCGCACCTGGGACCTTACGCATCGACAGAATGGCGATGGTTAAAAAGCTAAGGGTCGCGAGAAAAGTCTCTGGCTTGGTAAGGTCACCCAAGGATAAGTAGGTGGCATTATTGGCAACAATAATACCGCCGGTCTTAAGGCCAATAAAACCAACGAACAAACCAACACCCACGCCCATCGCGATGCGCATATTGAAAGGAATGCTATCCAGCATCCAACGTCGCATGCGGGTGACGCTCATAATCACAAACAGGATGCCCGCCAAAAACACAGCGCCCAATGCTATTTCCCAGCTGTAGCCCATCTCGCCGACCACGGTATAGGTGAAGAACGCGTTGAGTCCCATGCCCGGCGCCATACCCACCGGCCAGTTTGCATAGAGCCCCATAACGTAACAGGCCAGTGCCGCCGCTAAACAGGTACCCACAAAACTAGCGCCCTGATCCATACCACTGGCGGCCATCATCTGCGGGTTTACAAAAATAATATAAACCATGGTGATGAACGTGGTCATGCCCGCAACCACCTCAGTACTCACTGTTGTGCCATGAGCCTTTAGTTTGAATAGACGATCAAGCAATGCGTTCATTGGTGTATTTCCGTTATAGGTAAATAATATGCCGTCAATTTAACCATACTGTCACGTATAGCCGTATACCTAATCGAAAAATTAAATACTTGAATAGTAGATTTACAGGTTACTGGCAAGCTAATTGCTTTCTATTCGGTATTGTCTAATAACAAGATAAAAAGCTAAAATAACCGGCTTTATCGCCCCTTAATGGTGCGATTTACGCTTACAGGGCAGCTTATGCCCCATTACGGAACAAAATAACCTCTAACAATACCCAACTACCTATAAGGCACTAGCATGATTTATTCGCGTATTTCGGTCACAACTCTATCTGTCGCAATTGCCGCAGCTCTCTCTGGCGGCGTTTTAGCGCAAAGCTCTACGCCTGTTTTTGAAGAGGTGTTGGTGACCGCAGAAAAGCGCAGTGAAAGTCTCCAAGATTTATCCCAGGCAATTACTGTACTCAGCGGCGATAATTTAGACAATCGACAAATAGCCTCCTTCGTTGACCTTAGCGCGATCGCCCCCGGCGTAAACATCGCTAAGAATGAAGGTTTTAAAACAGTTATTACCATTCGTGGTGTCGGCAACGAAGCTAACCAAAATGCGATTGCAAACCCATCTGTGTCTTACCATTTAGATGGTATCTATGTAGCCTCACCCTTTGCTCTACAAACCGACTTTTTGGATTTGGAACGCATTGAAGTGCTAAGAGGCCCGCAGGGCACTCTATTTGGCCAGAACTCTACTGGCGGTGCGATTAACATTATCACTCAGGCGCCCTCATTGGATGGCACCTTCGGCAAAGCCGACCTGACGCTTGGTGACTATGGTTTAGTTAAGGCCCGTGCAGCCTACAACCTCCCCCTGTCGGATACCCTGGCAGTGCGTGCGTCGGTTATTTCTAACAAGCGTGATGGTTTTACTGAAAATCTAACTCTGGGTCAGGATCTCGATGACGCCAACAGCCTGTCTGCTCGTGTTCGTGTGCTCTATGAGCCCAGCGACGACTTCCGCGCTAACTTCACTGCGCAATACTTTGATGAAGATCGCAACGGTGCGGCTCAGAAAGGCCTACTTGATCCCACTCCCGGTGCGCGCAAGCTGCGTCAAGATTCTCGGGCAGACTACGAGCTGACGTCAGAGCTTTACAGTGCCGTTTTGGAATGGGACTTTGAGTCATTTACGCTGAAGTCATTGACCAGCTACCAAAATGATGACGTGCTGATCAATCGCGACAACGATCGTAACGACCTTGCAGTACTAGCGCCATTCGCTCAGTTACCCAGCGTGTACGTTCCAGAAACTAACAAGCAGACCACCATTACTCAAGAAGTAAACCTAGTTTCATCGGAGCCACTATTTGGAAAACTAGACTGGGTAGCAGGCCTGTTCTACCTGGATACAGAAGTAGAGATCAGCATTCTCGAACTGCTCGACTTTAACTTCAATGGCACCTTTGACCCGTTCACGCTCGATCAAGTTTTTTCCTATGACGATAGCGCTGAGATCGGTTTTATCTCTGACTCCAAGCCTGAGCGTGATTCCACGTCTATCTATGGTCAGGGTACCTGGAACTTCAATGAAGAGTGGCGTGCGGTATTCGGCATGCGCTACACAGAAGATGAGGTTTTTAGTGCGGTAACTAACTTCTATGGTCGTTCAGGCACAGATATTATTGAAATGAGCAGTGAGAAGGTGACCGGACGTTTTGTTGTCGAGCATGACTTTAACGACAGCACTATGGCCTATGGCTCTTACACACGAGGCTTTAAGCCCGGCGGCTCGAATCTGACTTATGGTCTTGAGTCTATTGTTGCACCGGTTGTTGTGCTGCCAACATTTGAAGAAGAGATTGTTGATGCCTATGAAGTGGGCCTGAAAACTGATCTGGCCGATGGCCGCGTGCGCATGAACACAGCAGCCTTTTACTATAACTATGAAGGTCTGCAGTATCAGGCAACTGATCCAGAAGTATTCCAGGGTGGTGTGGGCAACATTCCAAAATCAGAAATTTTTGGTGCCGAGCTTGAGCTGTCAGCTTTCTTGTCCGACACACTGATTCTTGATGTACGACTGGCATGGTTGGAAACTGAAATTACTGGGGATCATCTGGCGCTGGACAATGTGCAATCAGAAGCGGCAGGCAATGCCTTGATCGGCCAAGGGTTCAACCTTTTCAGCAATGAAATTCAGGTAGCCCGCTCTGCTGCAGTGCAAAACGTCAACGGTAATGAGCTAGCCAAAACGCCAAAATTCACCGGCAATGTGGCTCTCAACTGGAACACTGATATTACCTCCTGGGGTGAGCTAAATAGCAGCCTACAGTACACCTACAGAGGCGAGTTCAAACACCGCATCTTTAACAACGATGCAACGGATGTGGTGCCTAGCTACGACGTAATCGATCTGGTTGTGGGCTTCCGCCCAGACGGTCAGGACTGGCGCGTTGAGTTAGTCGGTAAGAACCTTACCGATGAAGCGGGTATCAATGCACGCTTTACCGATGTGTTTGGTGTTGGTGCAACTGGCGACGAGCTGATTGGTCCACGTCAGTTTATGGCACGCTTTGCCATGGATTTCTAAATCTGAGAAATTGAATTTAGGCTATTGCGTAATATCTATAGCCTGTCAGTAATAATGAAGAACCCGGAGGTTAATTAGTCCGGGTTTTTTATGACCCTAAATTAGCCCCAGTCTTCGTCAGGCCAACTATTAGCCAACATCTGATTATGCTAATATTGGAGGCTATTTGATTAACTATTTTTGGATACATCTCTGATGTCAAAGCGCTATATTCAAGCCCAACAACTGCTCGAAGATTCCTTCAAGTTAGCTTGGCAAGTTTTCGAAAGCGGCTATCGCCCTAACTATATTGTTGGTGTTTGGCGCGGCGGCGCCCCCATAGGTATCGCCGTTCAGGAATTTCTCGATGTATTGGGCGTTGAGTCCGACCACATTGCTATTCGCACCTCGTCCTATACCGGCATTGGTGAGCGCAGCAAAAAAGTGAAGGTTCATGGTCTTAGTTATATTATTCGCCAACTCGAGTCCGAGGACTCGCTGTTGATTGTGGATGATGTTCACGACACTGGCCTCTCTATTCAACAAGCGATCGATGATCTAACCCGCGCCTGTAAAAAGAACACCCCTCAGATTCGCGTGGCCACACCCTATTACAAACCTAACAACAACAAAACAGACAGCCCACCCGACTACTATATACATGAAACCGATGAGTGGCTGGTATTCCCCCATGAGCTTCATGGCCTGACTGCTGATGAAATTCGTCAGCATAAACCAGAGCTAGCAGGGTTGATTGATATGATGGCGCCGTTGATCGAACCTGCCGCCAAAGCGTAAGACAACATCAGGGGTTGCTCACCGCGGCCCTAATAAGTTGTTCCATCGCCTGCGCCGCCGTCGAGAGCGTATGCTGCCGACGAGTCACAATTCCCACCTGGTGGGTAATTATAGGGGCGCCAATAGCTCGGCACTGCAGGCCCATCTCCTCCATCTGCCCCTGACTCATGCTAGGCACCACACTCAAACCCAGACCCTGGTTAACCATGCGACCAATACTCACCAGCTGATGAGATTCAAACGCTGGCGTCAGTAATAATCCTTTTTCCTGCAAGGCCTGGTCGATGAGTCGTCGAGTGCCCGCTGGCCGCTGTAAGCTAAGATGGGGGTAGGCAAGCACATCAATCCACCTAAGCTGCTGCTTCGCCAACAGCGGATGTTTGGCCGGCAGAATGGCCACGAACCGGTCTTTGAATAATGGCTGAAAATTGAGATCTGGCGCATCTTCCGGAGCAAAGGTAATACCCAGTTCACAGCGCTCTTCCCTGACCATCTGCACCACATTCTCCGCGATCACATCATGTACCCTAATATGAATATTCGGATATTGACGATGGAAATCAGCGAGAATTTTTGGCAACAAATTAGTGGTGTAAGTCGGCATCGCCGCTATATCTAACTTGCCCCTCTGCAACGCGAAGTGATTACGCACATCCTGCATAGACTGTTCCCAGTCCGACAGTAATCGTCGTGCAATGGGATAAAACGCTCTGCCTTCTGGGGTTAAGGTGACTGAGCGAGTTGTGCGAGCCAGCAGCTTCCCCCCGAGGGCTTCCTCCAAGTTTTTCATCGCCACACTGAGTGCCGGCTGGGATAGATGCAACTCAATCGCCGCCTCGATAAAGCTGCCGGTACGTGCGACCGTGGTGAATACGATGACTTGGTTTATGGGAATGGACATTAATAGCCTTTGGTTATTAATTAGTTAATATTTACAATTTGATAAATATAATGATTTCTTGCATTGTTATCAACATGTCCTCCATTTACCTCAATAATTATTAGGAGCTTACCTTGTCCGGATTCGACAAAGTGGTAACCAGTTACGCAGAGGCCCTAGAAGGCCTCGAAGACAATATGACGATTATTGCAGGCGGGTTTGGTCTGTGCGGAATACCCGAAAACCTAATCAAAGAGATTAAACGCCGTGGCACCAAAGGGCTGACCATTGCGTCCAATAATGCCGGCGTCGATGGCAAGGGACTCGGCATACTCCTCGAAGACCAGCAGATTGCAAAAATGATCGCCTCCTATGTGGGTGAGAACGCCCTCTTTGAAGCCCAGATGATGAGCGGTGAACTGGAAGTAGAGCTTACACCCCAGGGCACCTTAGCCGAGAAAATGCGTGCCGGTGGTGCCGGCATCCCCGCTTTTTTTACGGCGACAGGTTATGGCACTCCCGTAGGCGAAGGCAAAGAAGTACGGGAATTTGATGGCCGCAATTATATTCTCGAAGAAGCCCTCTATGGTGACTTCTCCATTGCTAAAGCCTGGAAAGCAGATCGCTACGGCAACTTAATGTTCCGTAAGACAGCGCGCAACTTCAACCCCATGGCTATTACCGCGGGCAAAATTGCTGTGGTAGAGGTGGAAGAAATTGTTGAAGTGGGACAGCTCGACCCCGATGAGATCCATCTATCCGGCATATACGTCAATCGCCTCATCCAAGGAACATTTGAGAAAACTATTGAACAGCGCACCGTGCGCAGCGCATAAGGAAGATTTGATATGGCTTTAACTCGCGAACAGCTTGCTCAACGGGTCGCTCAAGAATTTCAGGATGGCTATTACGTCAATCTCGGTATTGGCATTCCCACCTTGGCAGCCAACTATATCCCCCAAGACATGCAGGTGATGCTGCAGTCAGAGAATGGTCTGCTCGGCATGGGTCAATTCCCCCTCGATGAAGAGGTGGATGCTGATCTTATTAATGCCGGCAAACAGACTGTGACTATGGTGCCAGGTGCCTCCATATTTTCGTCGGCAGAATCTTTCGCCATGATTCGTGGTGGCCATGTGGACCTCACCGTACTGGGTGCCTTTGAAGTTGACTGCCAGGGTAATATTGCCTCATACATGATCCCGGGAAAGCTAATTAAGGGCATGGGTGGTGCCATGGATCTGGTGGCTGGCGCTGATAATATTATTGTTACCATGACCCATGCATCTAAGTCTGGCGCCTCTAAGCTTCTAGCGGAATGCACGCTTCCCCTGACAGGTAAAGGCTGTATTAAACGAGTACTGACAGATTTGGCATTGATGGATATTGCTGATGGAAAGTTTATTCTGCGAGAGCGAGCGCCTGGGGTCAGTGTTGAGGAGATAGCCAGTCTTACGGGTGGCGAATTAATTATTCCGGATAATGTGCCGGAAATGACGTTTTAGTCTGATTCAATAATTAGTGCCTCTGTCTATCAAGCTACCTACAGGCTTGATGGGCAAAAATACTCCGCTAGCATATTCTATTTGCCTTCTCCCTGTGCTCTTTGCTTTCTCACTATCCTTTAGCTGCCTGGCTACTCTATGGCTTCGAATGTTGGAAACGTCCAAGTACCCTCTAATAACTCGGCCCTAGGTCGATACATCCTCACCACGTAGTTCCATCCCTCCGTGATAGGAATGTAGTTAATGCTGCTCGGGGCTCCGCCGAAATGTAGGGTAATTGAACCGTCGGCATTCTTCTTAGCAGTTCTATCGCCAAAGCCGTAAGAGTCATAGTTGTTTTCATTAAAATAACCCTCTTTGTTGTACATGGCTAGGGACCAGAAGCCATCCACGGGTACATCTTTCACATTGAGTACGTAGCCTTTATGAATGGGTAGATTGGGCTGAACGGTCAGCAGTAAAGATTCCGTTTCGGGTAAGGTGCCAAAGCCAAAGGCACTCAATAGAAGCTGCTTAACCGGATTGACCTGCTCCTTAGTGCCTGCCGCTTTTGAGTTATCACTGATGCCCTTGCCGAGCTCTAGCAGCAATGCTGTGGTAGCCCCCATACTCACAGGGTCATAATTACTGTGCGTATAAGGTATCTCGGAAGCGCTGCTAATCGACATCTGGTCTTGCAGTGCCTGAGCTGCCTGCAGGTCACCTGGAATACTCTCTAGCACCCTGGTGCGAACGAGAAGCCACACATAGGGCGTGTCAAATTCTGCCAGCGTTAAGTCACGGCGACCGGCACCGTGAAAAACCTTATTGGTAAAGCCGTCTTGATTAACCACCTGCACCGAAATGTAACGATCACCCGCCTCTGGCAGCCGAATACTTGCACCCTGACTGATATCCACAATGGCGACGCTGTAGAGCGTGTCTCGATTCAAGCGTTTGCTACTGCGGTTATCAATACCAACCAGCTTACGGCTATGGGCAAAGGTATTAAGTTTGCCACCGGCGCTTGCCAAGTACTTGTCGAACTGTAAGGCTGTTTTGGCCTCAACATAGTTTAGAGCACTTACCTGAACCTCAGCGGCTTCAACTTGAGAGGTTTGAACATTAGCCACCCCTGCCTGAACTGCGGCCACCCCAAGTGACCACAACACTAGACTGGGCAGGGCCATATTTTTTAGGCTGTTATGTAGTTTCATCAACATTATATCCATAGGGTTTCGTTCGGTTTTATCTTCTCGGCGACTATAAATATTTGACAAAATAACTGCTCACCCGATTTTCAATATACTGTGGGTCTGACTGCCATGCCCTAGCATGTATCTGACAGGGCGACTTCCAGAATTCTTTAGGTTCATTGGCAGCGGCATAATTTCGCTCACCATGATAAAAGCCAATCAGGTTATCTCCCGAGCAATGAATAATAAATACCGGCCGAGGCGCAATGCCTGCCAGGATGTTTTCAGGATTTACTTTTTCCATCTCCATCCCTGTGCGCTGCTCTAACATCCACGTCGTTATTGGCACTATGGGAAATCGTGGCAGGCCAACATATTGCTCTACAATCTCACCGTATAGGTCGCTTAAATTTGACCATCCCGCTTCAAACACGCCAGCACGAATACGGCGGTCGGCCTCCATCGCCATAATTGATGTCGCGGCGCCCATCGACGTACCGAAGATACCCATACTTTGAATATTCTTTTGCTGCTGTAAATAATCCAAGGCAGCTATAACGTCCCGCTTTTCAAAATACCCCATGGTCGAAAAAGACTTAGTGCTCTTGCCCTGATTTCTTAAATCAAAAGCCAATATATTAAATCCCGCCTCATGGACAGCCCTAAACCAGCGCATACCTTCACGCCTGTCGGCTCCATGTCCATGGACAAAAATAATCGCCTTAGCGGATGCTTCCGCGGGCATATACCAGCCAGTCAGATTATTGCCGTCATCTGACTGGAAAGATATGTCTTCAAAAGAGAGGTCTAGCTGAGAGGGGTCACCGCAGTATATAAAGTGCTCTTCACTGCAGACAAAAGAGGGATGCATAATATTGGACGACAGTATCCAGGAAAATGTGAGTAAGCCTGCAATCAGGAGAGCCACCAAACTGGCAGCCGTGGTGGCGAGTATCTTTTTATTGATCTTCAAATTAGCATCAGCCTGGCAAGTTTTGCTATAGGTTATGTCAAATCAATCCAACAACCAATAAAAAACCCAACTCTTTCGAATTGGGTTTTCTTAATAAGCAAAGTAACTATTCTCACTTGTATTCTTGTATAGCAGTGCAATTACTTTTTTCTAATTGCAGCAATGTCTAAGACTGGCCCTTACGGTGCCGACTTCTTGGCGCTCACTCTTATCAACTTGCCGTCTTCGCCGTCTGTAACCAGTATTAAACTGCCATCTGGAGCAGCCACAACATTGCGAAGTCTGCCAAACTGAGTGAACAGAGTTTTCTTCCATAATAATTTTATTGCCTTGTATCTCAAGGCGCCGAACATCCCCAGGCACCAAGGCGGATATCAATAGGTTGCCCTGCCATTGGGGAAACATGTCACCGCGATACATTATCATCCCCGAGGGCGCGATCGAAGGGTCCCAATACTTTATTGGCTGTTCCATCCCTGGCTGCTCAGTGAAGGGAGAAATCATGGCGCCACTATAATCGACACCATAGGTAATCGCTGGCCAGCCGTAATTTTTTCCGGGCAATACTCGATTAAGCTCGTCGCCACCCTGAGGGCCATGTTCGTGTTCATAGACCGTGCCATCATCCGCAACCACTAGCCCTTGAAGATTTCTGTGCCCGTAAGACCATATTTCTGGCAGTGCATCTGGGTTTTTCGTAAAGGGGTTGTCTTGGGGAATACTGCCGTCTGTATTAAGACGCAATATCTTGCCGAAATGGTTATCTAGGGCTTGGGCCTGCTCGCGATAATTAAACCCATCTCCGGACGTAATCAGTAATGTCCCGTCATCTAAAAATGCTAATCGAGCACCATAGTGCGCCGCCGTTTTGCGTGGTGGGTCAGATTTAAAAATGGTTTTGTGATCGACAAGACGATTGCCCTCAAGGCGAGCTTGAATCACATTGAGCTGATTGAGTTTTGGCTGATCAACCGCTGGCGCTGAAAATGACAGATAAAGTAGTCCATTATCCGCAAAACTCGGGTCTAGTGTGACTTCTGATAACCCACCCTGACCAGCGAACAGCACCTCTGGCACGCCAGCAATGGGCGTCGGGTTTAGTATGCCATTGGATACTCGGCGTAAATTTCCGGACAGTTCAGTGACCAACATTTCGTTGTCAGAAATAAAGGTAACAGCCCAGGGATAATCTAGCCCATCGGCCAGGGTTTCGATTTCAAAAGCTTCATCATTGCTCGTGGCAAACTCGCTACAAAACAGCAGAGCTACACAGATCATTCGTACATTAATTAACGTCATTAGAATCCCCTTGTTTTGGATGGCTACCAAAATAATACCCGGCAAGCGCGCCAGCGAGAACAAGATAAACCTTGCCGCCCAGTGTGCGAGCGCCTGCAATTAAGTCTAGGTTATAAAAAGCCAATGGCATTAGGGCGACGATGGCCAATAGTGCGGCACCTCCGGCCATGGCATAGAGGGTGGGTTTTTTGATGGAACTCCAAATGGCTATCATTCGCGCTGTAATAAAGGCGATTAATAGGCCGACAAAGATCAACCCAATGGCGGGAAAAGCGCCCCTAGAATTCATACCCACTAAATCTGTGGCCATCGCTGACACAACAATACCCATATCTACTGGCATACCGATGCTTTGTAGCCAGATCAGATTGGTTGCAGTGGTGTGGGTGACCACCAAAAATGTGGCTATCAGTAGGGATATCAAAAAGGACTGTATCTGTTTAATCATCAGCTGGTGCCATTGCGCGTGAATTAAGCATTGATCATCACTAGTTTTCCTTCCCTTTTCAAGACATAAATACATTGGTATGCCAGTGAAAATACCTAAGGTGCTATTTGCAAATCAGGTTCTAGATTGCCTTTTTGACGGAGGAATGCCAGAAGCAATAGAATGGCGAGCTCGAATCAGAAAATAATTGGCGTCTCTATAACGCAGACAGAACAACGTAATTTGCACAGTAGCTGCAACCTAATGAATTATTTTTTGCCCTAGGATAGGGAAGATGGCTCTGCGACTAAAAGCGACTGAGCCTAGACTCGGCCGACATCTGGAATGCTGACATAGCATTTTTTAATGCATCCAGGCACTTACCAGTATTCGGTAGCTAAAGCCCCAGAACCACTAATACCCGACGAACAGAATCACCGCCATAAGGGCGGCGTCCATGCATAGCAATATGATTATCGACTACTGCAACATCACCATCCTGCCACATCAGATCATAGGCAGTCTCGGCTGCAATATCGCAAATGCTATCCAAAAAATGTTTGGGAATGTCTGAACCATCACCAAAGCAAAGACCCCTGGAAGGATTTTCTTTAACCCCTTGCCAGCCCTGATAAGCGGCAATAATTTGATTGAAAAAAACCTTACGATCATTCTCTAGTGATTTAATCCCTGGAAGGACCTTGGTCTGGGCAAGCAATGAGTCGTCTGACTGCCATTCCCAGCGATAACCAAGACTGTCTAACTTTTCCTCCGCCTGGGCTTTAGTTTCCACACTCAGAGTACCCTGCCATCCTCGGCCCTGGGCTGAATCTGCATTGTCGCCATTAGAAATTCTGGTGGTATACTGAATACCGACCTCGGCTAGTTTGGCGGTTAACTCAGGCTCGGCCGCGGCGATTTTTTGATACACAATGTCTGATCGGCATAAGATAGTTGCACCGCCAATATCGGCAGATTTCTCACAAAACAAAGAGATAATACTGGGGAAAATAGGTGTCTGAGCCATCTCGTTATGCAGATATATCTCAACATGCTTAGGCGCTTCATTGGCACTAAATACCTGATCGGTGTAGTTAATCCGAATCGCGTTTGACAGGGACTCCTCATAGGTAAAGTTTTTATACTCAAAAGCCGAAAAGAAACTATCGTAACTAGCCGCATCGGTTACCGGAAACCCTCTGAACAGGAGCGCACCCGTGCAGCTTAGCTCTTTCTTCAAGGGTGCTAGATTCTCACCGATCCAGTCCCGAGCCTGATCTAGAGTCTTTATCGATCCATCGTTAACAATAATAGACGGAAAATTATCCTGATTGAATTCGAGGTCTTCGAGCATAGTGCTGCTGTAGGTCACTCAATGTTCTCCTAATCGTAAATTGGATAAAAGGTATTGAACGCAGCTTCACAGAAATGACCGGGATCATTGAACCGACGATTTTTATTCAGGGCAGCGATGGCCGACATTTCTTCCTCTGTCAGCGCAAAATCGAAGATACTTAGATTCTCCTCCAACCGCGCCTTCTTCGTCGTTTTGGTAATTACCGAGCAGCCTCGTTGAGCACCCCATCGCAGAACGACCTGAGCGGCGGTCTTGCCATATTTCTGAGCGCACTGGGTAATGACAGGCTGGGTTAACACGGATTCATCTTCGCCGGCCATATCTAGCTCGACATAGGAAAGGGCGCCGAAGGGTGAGAATGCAGTCACCGCCATACCATAGCTTTTAGCCAGGCGAATCAGGCGCTCCTGAGTCAGATAGGGATGAGACTCTATCTGAAGCTCTGCTGGCTTTATGGAGGCATAAGACATTAGGTCATTAAGCAGCCCTGTACTGTAGTTGCAGACGCCAAGTCGTTTAACCAGCCCCTGATGCACTAACGCTTCCATTGCATGCCAGGTATCAGACAGAGGAACGGGTGCCGACTTCATCCCCGGATTTTCCACCTTAGGATCATAGATCCACTCAGGCGGATAACGCTCTTCAAAGGGAACAAAGGCCAAAGCAATAGGGAAATGTATCAGAAATGAGTCTAGATAATCCAAACCGAGGTCTCTAAGGATTTTCTCCAGTGCCGGCTTTACATGCTCAGGGCTGTGGTAAGTATTCCACAGCTTGGAGGTCACTGTTAGTTCTTCTCTTGTACACAAACCATCCGCAAGCGCTCTGGAAATACCCTCACCAACTTCGACTTCGTTGCCATAGTCACAGGCACTGTCTAAGTGACGATAACCTACCTGGATAGCGTTATAGACGGTTTCAGCGCACTGATCATTGGGTATTTTCCAAAGACCTAGGCCGATATCTGTAGTATTTTTTGTAGACATTATTAGGTTTCACCCGTTGCTAAAGCATTATAAATACAGAGTATATTAGATTAGTGAATAGCGCGCTGATCAAACTCAAAAAAACCCTGATTTGGCCCTCCCACTGGCGGCATGACGGATGCTTCGAGAGGCTCATGAATACCTGTCAATATCCGCTACCGACCGAACCTCGCTCACGACACTCAATACTCAATACCCCCATTGAATCTGGACAGTCGCCTAATGTGCATCGATGCAGGAGAAAATACCCAATAAAGCCTTTTTTTTCTTATACTCTACTTACGAAACACACATTTTTCTAAACGCTACATTCCCCAGGCGCCTTATGTTTTTACTGATTACGTATGTATTGGTTGCTCTTGGTTTCTCGTTTTTGTGCTCTATTGCCGAGGCGGTATTGTTAAGTGTCACCAATACCCATATTGCCCTAATGGAAAAAGAACAAAAACCTGCGGGCCGTTTGCTGCGAAGATTAAAGGATGATGTCAACAAACCGTTGGCGGCTATTCTGACCTTAAATACCATTGCCCATACTATTGGCGCCGCCGGAGCCGGGGCCCAGGCAGTCACGGTGTTTGGCAGCGCCTATGTTGGCATCGCTTCCGCAGTGTTGACGCTGTTGATCCTGATATTCTCTGAGATTATTCCCAAAACGCTAGGGGCTCATTACTGGCGACAGTTGGCGCCTGTTACAGCCTACGTGCTTAAATATCTGATTATCTTACTCTACCCCTTTGTTAAATTATCGGACTGGTTAACGGGCGGTTTACATGGGCCGACCCTCAGCGGTTTTAGTCGCGAGGAGTTTTCGGTAATGGCCGACCTAAGTTCAAAAGAAGGGCAAATTGCCGAGCAGGAATCACAGATATTAAAGAACCTGTTACTACTGCGAGAAACCCGTGTCACCGATGCGATGACACCGCGCACGGTAATTTTTTCGTTGTCGAAGATGATTACCGTTGAAGAGTTCTTCCATAAATACGACCATGTGTCTTTTTCTCGAATCCCTATTTACAGCGATGAACAGGAGGATATTTCCGGCTTTGTTTTCAGAAGCGACTTGCTGCTGGCCAAGGCTCGAGGTAACGGCGATAGTATTTTAAGTAACTATCGACACGACATTACTGCTGTGCCTGGCTCTATGTCACTGTCACAGGTGTTCAATGAATTGTTAAAGTTGCGTGTGCACATGATGCTGGTCGTGGACGAATACGGCGGTGTTGAAGGTATTATTACCCTGGAAGATGTTCTCGAAACCCTATTGGGCCTGGAGATCGTTGATGAAAAAGACGATGCGGTCGATATGCAAAAAGAAGCGCGCCGACAGTGGAAGCGACGTGCGGGAAAAATGGGGCTTAAAATAGACGGGGAAAAATAATAGGTCGCCTCGCTATCTTAGTGGAATTTTTTACTTTTCCGCCTTTGATTTATTGAGGGGATTACAAATTCATCGAGTAGGCTAATTCAGAATAATCAAATCCCATTGTGATTGTGCAAACAGCCGAAAAGGTACCACACTAGTCCCTACTCCCGAGCTGACGAAAACCTGCCGCTGATAGCCCACAATGCGCCTCCTTTGGAGCCGCGGACGGCACGTACAGCTGTCCTCAGCCCATCCGGCTGGCCTTTCACGAGAAACAATTTGATAGTAGTTGGAGTGACTGAAATATCCCTGTTAAAAACCTCCAGTACTTACATTGGCCCCCTTAGAACAACCGATTAACCCCAATCAATTAAGCACTATTCGCCAGAGAGGACTTCCTCTACCGACCGAAATTCAGTCAACGCTGCCTCCAACTGCTCGACGATCTCAGCAGCCAATATTTCAGGCGCAGGTAGATTCTCGGTATCTTCCAACGAATCGTCCTTTAACCAAAAGATATCCAGATTGGTTTTATCGCGGGCTGCAATTTCTTTATAGCTGTAACTGCGCCAGCGGCCTTCGCTATTTTTACCATCCCAGGTGGCTTTACGCTTTTTGATGCCATCGGGTTTGTAGAGTCTGACAAATTCTTCGAAATCGCCTTTTTTGAGACGATTAGTTTTTAGGGTCATGTGGACGTTGGTGCGGAAGTCGTAGATCCAGAGCTTTTTGGTCCAGGGGGTTTTGGCGGCAGGTTTGTTGTCAAAGAAGATGACGTTCGCCTTTACGCCTTGGGCGTAGAAGATGCCGGTGGGTAAGCGCAAGATGGTGTGGAGGTTGGTGCGCTCTAGTAGGTTTTTGCGGATGGTTTCGCCGGCGCCGCCTTCGAAGAGGACGTTATCGGGGACTACGACGGCGGCTTTGCCGTCGATTTTTAGCATGTTGGCGATGTGCTGGACGAAGTTAAGTTGTTTGTTGGAAGTGGTGGCCCAGAAGTCTTCACGCTCATAGGTGAGTTTTTCGGATTCGGCTTTACCGGTTTTTTCGCTGATGATGGTGATGGAGCTTTTTTTACCGAAGGGTGGATTGGCTAAGACGATATCCACCAGATCTTTTTCGTTCACTTCTTTGGCTAAGGCATCTTGGCTGATCACAGGGCATTCACCGTCGGCGCTGCCGATACCGTGTAGGTAGAGGTTCATGGCGCATAAACGGGTGACGCTATCGACGATGTCGTTACCGCGCAAGGCGTTTTCACGTAAATGCTTTTGCGCTTTTTTTGAGGTGGCTTGAGGGGCCATATAATCATAAGCGGCCAACAAAAAACCGCCGGTGCCGGTTGCCGGGTCGGCGACGGTATCCATTACATTGGGCTGCATTACGTCGACCATCGCCTGAATTAAGGCGCGCGGGGTAAAGTATTGCCCGGCACCGCCTTTTACATCCTGGGCGTTGCGCTCTAACAAGCCTTCGTAAATTTCACCTTTGACATCCACCGGCAGCGTTGACCAGGCTTCTTTTTCGATGAGTTTAATCAAGCGTTCGCGTTTGGCTGGATCTTGTATTTTGTTTTGCGCCTTACGGAAGATGGTGCCTAACATGCCAGCTTCTTTGCCCAACTCTTCGAGGGTATGGCGGTATTGAATTTCCAGCGCATCACCGTCGAGCTTGACAAGCTTTGACCAGCTGTACTCATCGGGCACGGCTACTTGTTGGCCGGAGGTTTCGCGTTCGTCGGCCATTTTTAAAAAGATTAAAAAGGTGATCTGCTCGACATAGTCGCCGTAGCCTACCCCGTCATCGCGTAATACCTGGGCGTAGTTCCAAACTTTGTTGACTATTTCTGATGCGCTCATGCTTGAAACCTGTGTAACCCTTTGCTTAAAAGGGATTTATTGTTGACAGCCTCCTTAGTTATCAAATGACCATCAAATGACATTAGAGAGGTATCTCATTGTTTTTTATACAAATTAAAATCAAATTTGCCTGCGAGCCCAGCTATTAGCAATTGACATGCAAATGACAATCCTCAACCCCACCAAGGCACATATCGATAGGCTTTCCTGTTGGCTGCTGGGTCATAGAGCCGAATTAAGCCATCTTCTACCGTTTGCTTGAGAATCCGAGAAACTACGGCACTATTTTTCTCATCCACACCCAGTCGCTCCCTCAGGGATGTATTATTCATAACTTCACGGTTTACATAGCGTAAACAACAATGTAAATAACAGGCCCAGACCTTATCTTCTTTTTTCATGTCATTAAGCTCTCGATGTGCAAATAGAACAGCTCGAGTATGACTCTCCGTGGCCTCAAATCTTGGCGGTGGCAACTGATAAAACTCTGTCTGAAAAACAACCTTATCAATACCACTGCCTCTCTCTTCACAAACACCCATTCGTCTCATCATTGAAGCAACCATCTCGTTTCTAGAGCATGGCGGACTATCTAAAAATCGATCCGTATCAACCAAGGGTGACCCAGGGTTTGTTATTTCCATTCGATCAGAAAATATTTCAACCATGGGTCCAGTACCAGTCGCAAAAAAGTCCTGATGAATAAGTGCATTCGCGACCAGCTCACGTACAGCAAGCTCTGGATACATGGGCACCTCTTTTCGTAGTGCCTCATTGATCACTTCATTGCGAGGCAAAAGATTATTTACAAATTCAATCAGCCCCTCAAAACCACAGGCATAGCCTTTGGTGCCCTCCTGCTCTCTAAGCGTTTCAACTTTTGTGTTGTCTTTATAAATAATGACACGCATTGGCTTACGTCGGAGGTTTTTAAAGTCATTCAGCTTTTTGGCAAATAATATTGCTCCCAGATTGGTGATATTCCACCCGCCTGCGTCACAACTCGTTATTAGGCCATCTTGCAGAAGTCGATCGATAATACCCTGTCGGTTTTCAGGTAGAGACATGCCCATCAGGTCAAAAAAAGCGGGATAGTCGAGAAGTTTTAAAACCTCGCTATCTTGCACCCGTTCCATAGCTACCATTTCTTCAAAAGGCGTTTCGTCAAAGACACGCCAAAGCGTACGCTCCTTCTCTGCATAGCCTTTCAATTTCTTTTTATAAGAACCAACCCGAATAAACTCCGCCCCTTGAAAACGAACGGGGTGACGATGTGCCCGGGCTATTTCTAGGATAACAACTGATTTAGCCTCATATTCAAAAGCGTAAAAATGGAAATGTATCTTTGGCTCTAGCAGTCTAAGCAGCCAACTCTCAAGTTCTTCATTACCTTTCTTTTCGAGAGACGGGCTAAATGAGGTACCAACCAACTGATGATCTGCATTGTCGACACCCCAAACCAAATAGCCATTGGCCTTACCACAAAGCGCCGCAGAATTGCTTAAGGCCGATATATATTCACCAATCTCCTCTGGCTTAGCATTATTCTTCTTGAACTCAACCCATTCGGTTTCAGCGGGCAGGGATTGCAGCTCTTTAAATAAACCGACTAAGTAATCAAGCGTTCTATGTGCTGTTTCATTCATAGTAACTTTCCTGAAAAAGCCGAAGCCAAAATCGACTGTTTGTTTTTTTCTGCTTTAATTAACTGAATATTAACTTGAGTCTCTAAATGGCTAATTGAAGCTAGTTTCTCTTCAACTATTTCGATTATTTTCTTTTGCTCTTCTATCGGAGCTAATGGCGTTGGGAAAGCGCTCAAAACACCTTTGTTAATAGATGCAAGATTTGTTGTCTGCTTACCTGTATCGATGAAATATTCTTGACCAAATGTATTTCCCCAATTTGACAGAAATATAGAGTGGTAACGCTCCTTGATATATGGACTTGCCCTAAACACATGGTTTTGTGTGATACACGGTTTGACTTGATTCTCCCAAATCCACCCTCTGCCAAGTTTGTCTATATCGCCTCCTTCGTTATAAAGCACATCCCACTCTTGTAGCTCTAGGTCCGTAAGCCTGCCTTTCTCTATTGGCATTGTTTTCATTTTATCCAACACCAAATACCCCCTCTGAACGTTTGCCACACGAAGGTACGCAACATCTATTGGATCGATTACTTTTCGAGATTTACTAACCGACATTCCTGTGCCCACAAAAGCAATGCTATCTAAGCGCGCCCATATCCACTCATCTGGCAATTCAGGAAGCCCAGCCAAGACAACCTCTTCAGGCTCTTTATACTTCCCCTTCCACTTATCATCCTTCGGCACCTTCCCTTTCGCTTTAAACTGCTCTAGCTGCTGCGCTTCCCATTTTTGGCGACGCTCTTGCAAGATGCGCTCCAGCAGCTGGCTGGCGGACTCTAGCTTGTCTTTATTGCCATCACGCCATTGTTTGGTGAGTTCACCGGTGACGGCGGCTTTAAGGACGGATTGGCGGTATTGTTTGAGCAGTTGTTTGGCTTTTTTGAGGGCGGCTATGCCGGCGTCGATATGGGAGAAGAGTTCTTCTATTTTGGCGACGATGCGTTTTTGTTGTTCAAGTGGAGCTAAGGGCACAGGGATTGTTTTCAAATTACCCTGATTTAACTTCAACCTAGTTGTACCGTTTACATAACCTGTGTAATTAAATCTATTTAGGTAGTGCAGCAAGTATTTGTTCGAGGTGATTGATCTTCTCGCACTTAAAATATGCGCATGATTGTTTACCCAGAACTTGCCATTCGCAATATAAGCAACCGTTTTCGACTTATCAAAAAATGGGGCCGCATCCTCGCCAAGCAACAGATGTTCACCCTCAAAAATAAAATCATCGATAAAACCAACAGCGCCCGTAGCTCCATAGTAAGGATAGAGTTCGCTCTTTAACTTACCTTCGATACGGTCTGCACGCTGCTTACTATTCAGTGGTACACGTTGCGAATCGAGAATATCGACACAATCTGCCAAAGGTACTTCAATCCAATTTTCAGGCGGTTCATTTCTTGCTACTACTTCACTCATGCAATGAGGTACCCATTAAGTTCCTGCACTATCACAGGTAATTCTTTTCCAAAAAGAGCCTGAGCCTTTAACAGCCCACCCCCCTTCTTTACACGCCGGTATCATTTCAAAATCATCCATTTCAAATTCGGCATTGTTGGCGATTTGGTCTTTGATGCGTTGCAACCACTTTTGCTGTTCATCAGTGAATGGGTTCCCGCCTTCGCGGGAATGGCGCTGTTGTTGTAGCCAAGCGTCGAAACGCTGATTGACCAACTCCGGGAATGGCTCCAGCACATCACTTAAACCGGTAGAAAAACGAATCAAGCTAACAATATTGGTGAGCAGCTCTTTGGCGGGTACGCCTTTGACTTTGGCTTTTTCCAGTTGCTCATAGGCCTTCCACACTTCTAATGGTGCGATATTGTAGGGGGGCTGTTTTATTTCTTCGGCCAGCTCTTCAATTTGTTGGTAGCTTAAATGGCGCTGGGTGTAGGGTTTGGCGTAGATCAGCTGGATGGCATCGAGTTCGTCTTTATGTTCTTTAATAAAAGTTTCATAGCGGGTGATGATGCCTTGGGCTTTTTCCGCATCATAACCAGCTTCTATTAATTCATCGGCGCTGTCGTCGATCAATTGATCGGTATCGCGGCGCAGGGTTTCTAATAGTTCGCGAAAATCGGGGTTATGGAAGGGCTTGATGGCGGCGTCGGCCAGTGGTTGGTAAACCGTTTTGCGTTGTTCGTCGCTGACTTCATCGCTGCCGTATTCGGCTTTGAGTTTTTCAGCGAGAAAATCGGTATTGCCTGCGTGTACTAATTTGGCGGCGACCAGGGTTAGGTTAGCCTCTTCGGTGGGCTCACCCATTTGCTCTAGTACGTTATGCAGTTGTTTATTGATTTGTTTGCGCTGGCCGTCGGAGAGTTTCATGTCTAAACGGATTAAACGGTTGCCTAAGGTTTGCAGGCTTTCTGGGTTTCTATCACCCATGGCAATTTGCTGCATGAGTTTTTCGGTGCTAACTGATGGTTTTCTCTCAAGGCTTTTGGTTTCGGTTTTGTCGGTTTCGGTCACGCCGACGGCATCGACCAGTACAAAGCGGGTTTTGGTGGGGGCATCGGGTGTGACTTTTTTCAGTACGTCATCACCGATGACGCGGGTGCCACGGCCTTTCATTTGTTCGTAATAGGCTTGGCTGCGGACATCGCGCATAAACACTAGGCATTCTAGCGGTTTGATGTCGGTGCCGGTGGCGATCATATCGACGGTAACGGCGATGCGCAGACGTGGGCTGGTGCGAAATTCCTGGATGGTTTGTTCCGCGTCTTTTTTGCCGACTTTGTAGGTGACTTTTTTGCAGAAGTCGTTGCCTTCACCGAAGGCCTCACGAATGGCATCAACAATGCGGTCGGCGTGGTCATCGTCTTTGGCGAAGAACAGGGTTTTGGGTACCCAGCTGCGGCCAGGGAAGCATTCGGGCAGGCAGCGGTCTTTAAAGGTTTGAATCACCGTGCGTATTTGGTTGGGGGCGATGACGCTGCGATCGAGCTGGGTTCTTTGGTATTGCTCGTCTTCGTCGAGTAGCTCCCAGCGTTTTTGTTTGGTGAGGCGGTCGCGCACTTCGATATTGGTGCCGGCCTCCATTAAACCGCCCTGCTCGGACTTTTCGGTTTTAATGCGGTAGATGTCGTAACCGACGTTAACGCGGTCGATGACGGCATCTTCGTGGGTGTATTCTGACACTACGTTTTGGTGAAAGTAGCCGATGGTTTTCTTGGTGGGCGTGGCGGTAAGGCCGATTAAGAAGGCATCAAAGTAGTCGAGCACTTGGCTCCACAGGTTGTAGATGGAGCGATGGCATTCATCGATGATGATAACGTCGAAGGTCTCGACGGGGAGTTGGGGGTTGTAGACCACTTCTTGCGCGGCGAAGCTGCTGGCGCCCATCTCAAAAGTGGAATGCTCTTCTATCTCATCATCCATTTCTTTGCCGCACAGTTGTGAGTACATGCGCTGGATGGTGGAGATGGTGACTTTTATTTCATCGCCAATGCCACCGGGACCGAGGATGTGGGCGTTGTAGAGCTCGGTGAATTTGCGGCCATCATCGGGCGTGGTGTATTGCTGGAATTCTTTGTGCGCTTGCCGACCTAGGTTGCCTCTATCGACCAGAAACAATACGCGCTTGGCTTTGGCGAATTTGGCTAGGCGGTAGACTTCGGTGCAGGCGGTAAAGGTTTTACCGGCACCGGTGGCCATTTGTAATAAGGCGCGTTGCTTGCCTTGTTTGAGAGAGGCCTCGATACCGAGGACGGCGTCGATTTGGCAGGCGCGTAGGCCCTGACTTTTAGCTAAAGCGGTGTTGAGTTCGGGTAGCTGCTGTAGCCTTGCGCGAAACGTATCGCCCTGTTCTAGCCAGTCTTTTAAAGTTTCTGGTTTGTGAAAGTGGAATACGTTGCGCGAGCGTGGGGCTGGATCGCGTTCGTCGCGGAAGCGGATGACGTGGTTGGTGGCTTCGAATAGAAAGGGTAAAGGCTGGTCATTGGCAGCCCAGCGCTGACTATGTTTGATATTGGAGGTAGCGTAACGGGCGGATTGCTCGGCGGCATGGCCAAGGCTGGCGCCTTCTCGTTTTGCTTCGATGATGCCGCAGGCTTTGCCAGCGACAAACAGCATGTAATCCGCCGGACCCGTGTCTGTTTCAAATTCCCGCACAACAACACCCAGTGCGGCAAAGAGGTTGATGGCCTTTTTATCCTGAACAACCCAGCCGGCGGCTTTAAGCTTAGCGTCTATCTCTTCGCGGGTTTGGGCTTCGAGTTTGTCGGTAGGTGGCGGAGTCATGGTTCCTTCCAAACGTCCTTATTATCAGACGGGGTAGCCCCCGCATTAGATGGATCCTTCCAAATGTCCTTGTTATCAGACTGGGCTAGTGTACGGTTTTGCCACTCAGGTGTCATCCTTTCAACATGCCATAAGCAATATCAAAACCTACAGCAACCTTTTGATTTCTTTAAGAATGATCTGATGAATTATTCGGGCGTTGCCCTCACCCCCTCTCAAATAAAAGGGGGCCGCCGTCTCTGCGCTCCCGCGTTGTCTCGCCACTTTTTCCTAGCTATGTGGCTTAAAGCTGCTTAATAGCCTTTACCAACGCTTCAGCAACAGCAGCTGAGGACCCTGGGTTTTGCCCAGTCATTATTAATCGATCAACGACGACTAACGAATTCCAGTCTTCAATTTTCTGGTACAAACCACCCATAGCGACAAGCTCATCTTCGAGCAGATTAGGCACAATGTCAGTTAACTCTACAGCCGCTTCTTCACTGTTGCTGAAACCAGTTACGTTCTTACCCATTACCAATGAATCACCATTTGGAGCCTTAGCCTTCAAGAGTACGGCAGGTGCATGGCAAACAGTGGCCACTGGTTTTCCAGGCAGCTGGGATTGATTAGCCTCGTTTTTAATCTCACTCTTACTTTCATTCTTACTGGACTCTGGTGAGCGAGCATCTGTTTTAGGAATTGGCCACTCTTGATCTATTTCAGATGTCGCTGCGGGTCTTGGCGGCCATGCAAGACCCGAATAATTTCTACCCTGTCGGTTGTGACCCTATAAAACAGAGTGTGGCTTTCAATGGGTAAACTTCTGACGTCGGGTAGAAGCTCAGATCGGTCGACGCCTATTAGCGGTTGTTCTCTAAGTGACCACAATTGATCTTTGATGTTTTCCAGGTAACGATCGGATTGGACTTGCCCCCACTGCCGGAGTCCGTATTGGTAGATATCTTTAAGATCTATTTTGGCTGCTGAAGCTATAACTAGCTGCTTTGTTGACATAGGGCTTAAGCCTTTATGTCGTCAAACAGTGAGTCCAAAGCGGCCTTTGATTGAATGGCTATGCCTTCGCCACGGTCTAGTTGATCCGTACCCACTTTCAATTGTTCGCGCAGGCGGGCGAGTTTCACTTCGTAAATCCAGGCTTCGTGTGTATCCATAAAGCGCAGCGCTTCGCGGATCACTTCACTGGCATTGTTGTATAAGCCGCTTTTAACTTTGGCTTTAACGCGCGACTCTAATTCAGTAGTCAGGGATACATGCATGATGACCTCCAAGGTAGACATTTATATTGATGATGCTAGACAGAATTACAAAGATTGTCAATGTTTGTATTGTAAAGTCTGGGTATGTGTCTATTAGAGGTGGGCGCGTTGTCTCGCCACTTTCCGGCTCGGCTGAACCCGCTCCGTGTGTTCATTCCCAGTAGCAGCCAGAAACCAAAAAAGGCCACCCTTTCGGGTGACCTTTTTTGGTTTTTTTTGTGGAGGCGGCGGAAACTGAACGTAGACTGTAAACTATTGATTAATAACGTTTAATAATTTTAGTAATCCGCTTTTGTTACATGAAATTATCAATTTCAACTCTGTAATGCGGGCTTGAAATGTTTAGGCGAAACTTACAGTTTCTTAAGAACTTGACCCTCTTTCATCACAAAACCGACATTTCTCAGTGCTGAAATATTGACGGTAGGATCTTCGTCAACGGCGATCAGATCTGCATATTTTCCCACTTCAATACTTCCCAGTAACTCCGACTTACCCAGATTATCAGCACCGTTGACCGTAGCGGTTTTAATCGCCTCAAGGGGCGTCAACCCCGCAGTTACCAACAATTCAAATTCACGTGCATTCAACCCGTGATTGGAGACGTAGCTATCGGTACCAAACGCAATTTTTACTCCCGCTTTATGGGCTCGCCGCACATTCTCTATCATTTTTGGACCTACCTGAAGCGCTTTATGACGCACCGATGCTGGGAAAAAGGAGTCAGAGCCACTGCCAATTTCTGCTACTGACACACCCGCCAAAATAGTAGGAACCAGATAAGCTCCCGTCTGACGAAACAGCCTAAACGACTCCTTGTCAGCAAAGGTGGCATGTTCAATCGAATCTACTCCTGCCCGCAATGCGGCATTTATACCATCCGTACCGTGGGCATGGGCGGTCACTTTACGACCCAGTGCATGTGAAGTCTCGATAATCGCCTTAAGCTCGTCGTCAAAAAATTGCTGCCCGGTGCCCGCGGCGGTTTCCGACAACACCCCCCCAGTTGCAACCAATTTAATCTGATCCGCAGAGCGCCTTACTTGCTCGCGCACTGCTCGGCGACAGTCGGCCACACCATCACAAATGCTACTATATTTGATAATGTCGAAAACGTCATCGCGATAGCCATGGCGCTGGCCATGACCGCCAGTTGGGGAAATAGTATGGCCGGCGACAAAAATACGAGGACCATCAATAATACCCATATTGATTGCATCACGTAGGGCAAATACCGCGTCATCACCACGCGCACCTAGGTCACGAATAGTCGTAAATCCCGCGCCCAACATTAGTTGGGCGTTACGGATACCAAACATGGCGGTAGCGGCATCCGAACGTTCAACAATGCCCAGCTTGGTGTTTGGGCCTAGCTCATCGGTAACATGCACATGTCCATCGATAAGGCCTGGTAGCACAAACATATCCTTCAAATCATGCAGGACCAGGGTATCTTTCACGTCATCCGCTATCGCTTTTCCGTCGATATATCCGGGCTTAACAGCAGCAATCTTACCATTGCGAATAATAATTGATTGCTCGGACTTGACTGAGTCCCCTGGCACCGCCATTAAGCGTCCCGCATGCACAATAACGATGTCATCGGCGGTACATAGCACTGGCAATATGACGATAATACTGGCCACAAAAAACTGAACAATATTTAAAGATTTCTTCAACATATAATATGTCTCGCTAATAATTGATGGGTTAAATATCGCGCAATAATTCCCTACCGATGATGACGCGCTGAATTTCGCTGGTGCCCTCGTAGATTGTTGTTACACGCGCATCACGTGCAAATCTTTCAAGCGGCACTTCCCGAGTGTAGCCTAGCCCCCCCATAAGTTGAATCGCCGTGTAGCAGACCTGATTGGCAGTTTCAGTGGCGTGTAATTTGGCCATGGAGGCCTGTTTTGAAAAGGACTGTCCCTCCTGTTTTAGGCAAGCAGCACTCATCAGCAACAAGCGGGAGGCTTCTAACTGCGTATAGGCATCTGCCATCATCCACTGCGGTCCCTGCATATTTGCTATGGCGCTTCCGAACTGTTGTCGTTCGGTAGTATATTTCCGGGCATAGTCCATTGCAGACTGCCCTATTCCAAGAGCCAGAGAACCAATGCCAATACGCCCTCCTGACAGTTCGCTCAACGCGATTCGAAAACCATCGTTGAGCTCGCCCATCAATGCAGATTTCGGTATGCGGCAGTCGTCAAATATAACGGTATTCGTAGCAGAACCGTGCTGACCCATTTTTTCTTCTGCCTTGCCAACAATCAGCCCAGGCGTTCCGGCCTCAACTAAAAAGCATGAAATGCCCTTCCCTTTGGCGGCCATTGGGTCAGTAACCGCACAGATAACAAATATCCCAGCATATTCAGCACTGCTGATCCACATCTTGGTTCCATTCAACACCCACTCATTATTATCTAACACTGCCGATGTCTTCATTCCTGCGGGATCAGATCCGACTCCAGCTTCCGACAGGCAGAAACCACCTGCAGCATAGTCACCCGAACAGAGTTTCGGCAGATAACGTTGTTTTTGTTCCTCACTGGCTATCGCTTGGATAACCTCTCCGACCATATTGGTCACGGACATAGTCACTGCTGTAGAGGCGCAGACACGGGCGACTTCGGTTATGGCCAAACTAAACGCCACCACACCAGCGTCACTTCCGCCATATTCAGATTTGACGTTTAGGCCCATAAAACCGAGTTCGGCCAGCTGTTTCAGATTTTGCAGAAAAAGGGCTCGCTCCGCAGGTTTATCATCACCCCGATCTAGCGCTGTGGCGGCAGGCTCAAGTATGGTTTCAGCGAATCTGCATGCCATATCTTGGATCATTGTCTGTTCTTCGGTGAGAGAGAGCTTCATTTTTTTATACTTATTCCATTTTCTTTGATTAACACAGCCAAGGGTTTTCTTTTAGATGACGATGCTCAAATTTGTCGATAGTGTCAGCATGCATTAACGTACTGCCAATTGCGTCGATTCCCAGCAGAAGCACTTCCTTGCGCATAGGATCAATATCAAATTTGATATCGCCATTGTTCTCAAGGGAGATTTTTTGCGTGGGCAGATCAATGCTCACATCACCGACGGGGCCGGAAGAAAGTAAGCTCGCTAGCTCTGACATTTTTTCTTCTTCTAATTCTATCGCCAGAAGTCCATTGCGTTGGCAGTTATCATAAAAAATTCCCGCGTAAGTGGTGCCAATTAGGGCACGGATACCGAGTTGTTTTAACCCCCATACGGCGTGTTCACGACTGGAGCCACAACCAAAATTTGGTCCAACAGCAAGGAATTTTGCTCCCCTCCATGCAGTTCGGTTAAGCACAAAATCAGGATTGAGATCACCTGATTCCAAGAATCGCTGATCAAAAAATACGCCTCGATCGAGACCTTTACGATCAATGCCTTTTAAGAACTGCTTGGGCATAATTACATCGGTATCAATATTTGCTGCCAACATCGGTGCTACTTTGCCTATGACAACATTAAATGCTTCCATTAATCATTCTCCATACTAATTGTGCGAACATCACATAGGTGACCATTTATGGCCGCTGCGGCCACCATGGCTGGACTCATAAGATGCGTCCTTACACCCGCACCCTGGCGTCCCTCGAAATTGCGGTTGGTACTGGAGGCACAACGATCACCTGGACTTAACACGTCATCATTCATGGCCAGACACATTGAACACCCAGATTGACGCCATTCGAAACCGGCACTGATAAAGATATCGGCGAGACCTTCAAGCTGAGCCTGCACACGAACCTCCGAAGACCCGGGAACAATCATGCCACGAACATCAGGATTAATTTTCTTACCTCTCACGACAGCCGCGACTTGACGCAAGTCTTCAATACGCGCATTTGTGCAAGAACCGATAAAGGCGTGGGTAATGGCAATCTCTTCGATTGGCGCGCCCACGGCTAGATCCATATAAGCGAGCGCTCGCTCCATGCCTTTGCGCTTTATCGGATCAGTTTCTTCCCTTGGATTGGGTACACAACCATTAATATTTACAGCCTGATCGGGACTGGTGCCCCATGTCACCATGGGTTCGATCTGGCTTGCTCCCAGTGAGATCTCTTTATCGAACACGGCTTCGGCATCACTGTAGAGCTGAGCCCACTTTTCTTTAGCCTGCAACCAAAGCTGCCCCTTCGGCGTTCGCGGCTTGAATTCAAGGTACTCAAACACCTTTTCATCTGGTGCCATAAAAGCGCCTCTGGCTCCGGCTTCGACTGCCATATTACAAACCGTCATTCGCGCTTCTATGCTCAAAGCCTCAATCGTCGGCCCGCAAAACTCAATCGCATAGCCTGTTGCACCAGAGGCGCCGATATTGCGGATAACCGCCATAATAATATCTTTCGACGTCACCCCAACTCCCAGAGCTCCGCTAACGACAACACGCATTTTTTTTAACTTTTTGTATATTAATGTTTGAGTAGCTAAAAGGTGCTCAATTTCTGAGGTGCCGATTCCGAAACCGAAGGCGCCCAAGGCGCCGTAAGTAGTAGTGTGACTATCACCAGCTCCGATAACCATGCCGGGTAAAATAAATCCCTGTTCAGGCGCCACAACATGCTCGATCCCTTGACGGCGATCCAAGATATCAAACAGTTCAATACCGAAATCTTTACAATTCTTTTCGAAGAAATTGACCTGAAGTGCCCCACCTTCTTCCGGCTGGACAGAGATCCGCTGGGCTTCGGTAGAGTTGACATGGTCCACCACTGCCAGAGATGCTTCCGGTCGCCGCACGCGCCGGTCGGCCTCTCTCAACCCACTAAATGCCTGTGGGCTGGTGTATTCGTTAAGTACCTGACGATCGACATACAGGAGAACATGACCTTCATCGTCGAGTTCACACACCGTATGCGAATCAATAAGCTTGTCGTAGAGAGTTTTGGGGTTTTTCATATAACTATATATTTTATGGTGAGTGATAAAAATAAGTGCGCCGAAAGAAACACTTTTTGTTAACTGAATTTTAATCGCTATAGAGCGTGATTCAAGATGCAAAATGTGATTCGATTAACCACGATTAATTGGCAATACTCCTCGATGCAGGATTAAACCGATAGGCTGAAGCTATCCGATAATTGTGAATGCGAAATATTTTTGCGCAACAGTATTGATAAAAACAAGAAGCAAAATAATCGGAATTAACGTTGCCAAAGATATATCAACATAACGCTTAGTAAACGATCCCTCATACCCATTGTCACCTCGCGCTAGTTCATCATCTAGGCTATTTTTCCAACGATAGCGAGCAAATAGACATATCAACAGACCATTCAGCGGTAATATGGTGTCATAAAAAATATCCACCACCACATCAAAGAAAGACTTTTTCATATTGCCATACTCAACAAAGGCAGTTAATCCATCGACCATACCGAACGAGACAATACAGGCTACCGTGAGCAGGCCCATCACTGAAACAAGCCAAATCAGTGCTTTCTTTCGACTTAGACCCAGCGTATCGATGAAACTGGAGGTCGGCACCTCTGTGATTGACACGAGCGATGTAATTGCGGCAAAAAACACTAGCAAAAAGAATATGGCGGCCACTACACTCGCTCCCACGTAACCAACCGACGACTCCAATGCCATAAAGATCTTCGGCAGATAGGAAAACATCATACCAACAGAAGAATCTGTTAAATCTTCGGTATTAGCTTTTGGGTTGAGAGCAAATATAGCCGGCAATATCATCAGCCCCGCGCAAAACGCAACTGCCGAATCAGCCATAGCCACTAATTTGGCGTTGGCAGCAAGACTTTCACCTCGGTCGACATAGGAGCCGTAAGTGATAAGAATTCCCATCCCCAGCGACAACGAAAAAAATGCCTGTGATAAAGCGCTATTGACCACAACCGCATCCACTTTGCTAAAGTCGGGAATCAGATAATAACGTAAACCAAGTATCGCATTATCAAGGGTAAGAACAAAAATAACCAAACCCAGGAGGAGTAAAAAAAGCGCAGGCATCATAATTTTAGCTGCTCGTTCGATGCCGTTTTTCACCCCTGAAAGCAATATTACATTTAAAAAAACAGCCACAATTACTAGATAAACAAATACCTTATTGCTATTAATAAAAACATTAAAGGTTTCCGGTTTTGCCAGCGTATCTAGATTACCCGAAACAATTTCAATGAAATAACCAAAAATCCATACAGTGATAACCATATAAAAAACAGCGATCATAAAAGGGGTAATAACGGATAGTAGCCCAGTGATTCGCCAAGGCGACCCAGCACCGGCTTCTTTCAGATAGGCTCCGATCGGATCTTTCTGGGTCCGTCTGCCCAGACTCAGTTCAGCCATCATTACCGGAATACAAATAAAGACCACAAACATTGCATACAGTAACAAAAAGGCACCGCCACCACCCTTGGTCGCTGCGACTGGAAAGCCAACCAGATTACCAATACCCACAGCGGACCCTGTTGCCGCTAATATAAACCCCAGCCGTGAGCTAAATTGTTCGCGCCCTTCAGTCATGTTGCTAACCCTTATTATTGTTTAAGAAAATCCAGCGTGTATTCGAGCAATAATTCAGGTATTTCTTCAGCGATATAGTGACCCGATGCCAAAGCATTACCCTCGACGTTCAATGCCACTTTTTGCCATTCATGTAAGGGCGAGAAACACCGCCCGACCGTACCCTTTTCTCCCCACAATGCTAATAGTGGGCATTTGAGTTTATTTCCAGCATCAATATCGGCTTTGTCATGCTCTAGGTCTAGCCCTGCACTCGCTCGGTAGTCCTCACATATGGCGATCGCGGCGCCAGGTAACTTTAAGCAACGTAAGTATTCACTAAATGCATCATCGGTAAACGGACCCATTCCAGCGCTCCTCGTCCCCATCACAGTGCGCAGATAGTTTTCGGGATCTGCTTCTATCAATGTTTCTGGTAGCGGTGTTGGACGAATTAGGAAAAACCAATGCCAATAAGCGCGGGCAAATTCCTCATTGGCTTGGGTATACATTGCCAATGTTGGCGCTATATCTAGCAGGATCATTCGGGTCACGGCATCGGGGTGGTCAAGAGCAAGGCGGTGGGCGACTCTCGCCCCGCGGTCATGGGCAAGTACCGAAAACTGAGCAAACCCAAAAGACTGCATCAGCAGCAATTGATCTCTCGCCATGATCCGCTTGGAGTAAGAGGCGCTAGCTTCAGACGCTGGAGGCTTATCACTGTCGCCATACCCTCTCAAATCGGCGGCAACCACGGTGAAGTTCTCTGCCAGTTGATCAGCCACCTTATGCCAAATTACATGAGTTTGAGGATGACCATGCAGCAGTAGTAACGGAGGACCTTCTCCACCAATACGACAGTGGATATTAAGGCCGTTAACCAAACGTAATTCATGTGTATAAGAAGTAAACATAAGAGTCTTATCTTACCAAAATTGGTTGTTCCGTTTCCTATAGGCATAAAATACAAAAAAGGCTGGGGCAGGGCCCCAGCCTATCTATGTACAACGTTTAGAAGTTATAGGCGGCTCTTAAAGAGATAAAACGGCCCATATTGTCATAGTTTCCTCTCTGGCCTGTCCATGTCCCATCGCGACGAGGAGGATTTACATCAGCGATATTGGTCACGGTTGCCGTCAAGTTAAGAGAGTTGTCAAACTCATAACCAACTATCAAGTCATTGTAGATTCTGGAAGGGACTCCATTTTTATCAATTGTCTCATCAGTTAGAGCATTCGGATCTAGCTCAGCGGAACCGATATACCGAGTATTGAGACTAACCGATAAGGGACCTTCAACGTATGACAGGTTCAAGTTCGAACGGAACTCGGGGTTGTCGGGGTTGCCCTTAGTAATAAACAGACTGGTCGGATCCCCTGCGTCAATTATCTGCTCATGATCCAGTAGATAAGACCCACTTAATGCCATGGAAAAATCACCGTCCCACAGGCCAAATCCATATTGACTTTGAAAATCGATACCAGTCGCGTTTAAACTACCAACATTGACCTTATTAACGTCAATACGGGCGATAGACGACTGGGCATCCCGGGTAATCAATGGGCAGAATTTGTTGTCGATCGTCGGCGAATCAACACATTTCTTAAGGATGTCGGCAACACCAAAAGAGCCTACGGCATCGGTAATTTCAATATCCCAATAATCGATAGACACAGAAAGTCCTTCAACAGCAGTGGGTGTAATGACCACACCAAAAGTAAGTGAGTCAGACTCTTCTTCCGTTAAGTTAGCGTTACCACCGGTTACTAGTTCCTTGGCGGGGTCCGGATCAGGATCGATCCAGCCCGCTGGCAAACCTAAAGCCACACAGTTACTTGCACGGTAGCCAGTACCCTGATCAATTCGGGCATCGTCGCATGGATCTTCAATAAAATTAGCCGTAGTTACGCCTGGGTTGAACAACTCAGAAAGGTTGGGTGCACGAACACTGGTCGCACTTGAAACTCGGAACCGAATATCATCACTCGGCGCCCAATTAATGCCAATCTTGGTGGCGGATGTGCTGCCAATGGTGTCGTAATCGGAAACCCTGACCGCGGCCTCAACATCCAACTGATCGGAAATAACCGGAATAAGAACCTCCAAATACGCCTCTTTAACGGACATATCGGCATCCTGTGGCTCTGCACCTCTGAATAGGTGCACCGCTCCCTGTCTTGCCAATCCATCATCCAAGGCAGAAATAGACTCCTCGCGATATTCAAAGCCTGTGGCAAATTGAATAGCGCCGGCCGGCAGGTCCACGATATCACCTGACAAAGACGCTGAGGCTATGCTCTGTTCGTTTCTGTGAGATCGAAGTACCGTATGCTGAAGATAAGACAGCACCTCATTTGATGGCGTGGCACCTCCCAAAGGAAAGAATGGTACACAACCTGAAGCACCACTTCGGCAAACAGGTTCACCCGACACCGGGTCGGCGATCACGTCTATCGCATTGGCAAGATTCTGGGTGATAACGTAATTATTCCACTCGGAATTGTTTTCATAGCTAGATTCCTGAAACGCCACATCCCAGCTCCAATCGTTACTCATCTCGCCTTCGAGGCCCAATGTAATTCCATAGCTGCTACGCTCAAAGGTAGGTGACCTTAACCCCCACGCTCCATACGCCGCATTATATTTAATCGACGATAGTCCGTTCGCATCCAAAAGAGCCCCCATATCAGCGGGCATCAGTGGATTATCACGCTGTAACGTATTGATGGCTAAGCCACCATTCTTAGACGTGTTATCTGGCTGCCCAGAGCCTACACTGGTGGTTTTTGCAAAATCAGCGTCGACAAAGAAATTAACATCTTCTGAAATTTCGTAGTTCAGACTGACTCGGGTGGACAGAATTTCTTGCTCCTGTCGCAGACGGGAATAATCCACTCGGCGAAAGCCCTCTGCACCAATGCCACGAACACTAGAAATGGTTTCACCGGCATCTATTAACCTCAGGTTCGGAACAGCGGTATACCACTGACCACCGACCTTGAATGAACCTAAGGGTGAATAGGCAAATAAACCGACATCGTCGAAGTGAGCCCGGTCAGGTATACCATCGCTGGCCGAAGTATTATCAGGATTTTTAGTCAAAGTTAGCTGAGTTTTGGAAAAGTCTCGTTGCTGAGAGGTCAATTCGTCTTCCTTGCTATAACTCAGGCCAAACACCATGGAGCCACGCCCTTCCGCAAAATCCGAGCCACCAGCTAGATCAAAAGAAACTCTCTCGCCGCCGCCACCTTCAGTAGAAGCACCAGTACCAACAGACATCTCTAGGCCATCAATATCATCTTTCATAATTAGATTAACAACGCCACTAACCGCATCTGCACCATAGACCGCTGACGCACCACCGGTAATAATCTCCACACGCTCAATCATACCTGCAGGTATCATCGAGACATCAACAGCAGAGGAATCAGAGCTACCCGATACGCGGCGACGCCCGTTTACCAGCACCAGACTTCTATCGGTACCTAAACCTCTGAGGTTGACGAAGGCCGCACCAGCCTGGGCATTAGATACAGCCTCAGGACTAGAGTTTGAACCACCAAGACCAACACCGATTGAAGGAACAGACTTAAGCACATCGTAAACATTCCCATAACCGGAGTCTTCAATCGCCGCCTGGCCGACAACATTTACCGGCGTAGAGGTTTCAAAGCCAGAACGTTGAATTCGGCTACCGGTAACAACGATCTCTTCGAGGGACTCAACCGCTTTTACATCACCTTGAGCATTAGCCGTCAGTGGCAATGATCCAAGTGATAACAACGTCAGTAAACTCGCTGACGTTAAACTGCCTACTCTATGGGACAGGCTGTCGAATTTATTATTATTTTTCTGCATTTTATTCCCCTTTAAATTTTTTTATTCTCCCGATCAGCACGACTGCCCATCGACTTTCTAATCAGTCTTTTGCTACTAGGCTGTATCAAGCGCCAAAATTCAAAGTAGCATAGACTTTGAGAAATACTATATGTTTACAAATTAGCAATAAACTCTTAATTTGTAGATATTTGATTCACGATGTGTGTTGAGTGCTCTAGTTAAATTCATATCGACGTCTTACTGAGAAACGGATATAAATACTCCAATGTGAGACTCTACAAACGAGCGTTATTCAGTCCCGCGTCATGGTCGGGCTCTGGATATAGCCATTGAAGATCAAATACCAAACACCCGCTCAATAAGTAAATAGGTACTGGCAAAGGTCACTGCTATAGCAATAATGTTTAGCCAGAAACCCGCCTTGACCATATCAAAAAGGCGCATTTTCTCGTAGGTGAAAACAATGGCATTTGGCGGTGTCGCCACCGGCATCATAAATGCCATGGAGGCCGCAACTGTGGCTGGAATAGCAAGCATACGTGGATCCATTTCCATGCCTATCGCAACCGCACCGAGCACCGGTAGAAAGGTAGCCGCCGATGCAGTGTTTGATGTAATTTCCGTTGAAAATACAACCGTTATGGCCACTATAAATATCATCAACCAAACATTCACGTCAAAGCCTGTAACCGCCTCTCCTATCCAGACTGACAAACCGGTATGATCAAAGGCGGCGGCTAGCGCGAGGCCACCACCAAAAAGCAATAACACACCCCAAGGTAATTCTTTTGTGTCCTCCCACTCCAATACAAATTGTGTTTTCTTCCCCACAATGGGCCATGCAAAGAGCACCATTGCCGCACAAAGGGCAACAGTAGTGTCATTGATGGATAGCCCGGTCAAGGCCACCACCTGTTGGCGAAACATCCAACCCAACGCCGCGCCCAGAAAAACATAGGCAACGGCTTTTTCGGCCTTAGACATTGAACCCAGCTCGCCTAATTCTTGTTTAATAACAGTCCCGACATCGCCAATACTAACTTGGGTTGATGGGAATATAACTTTGGTCAGCATAATCCAAGCTATTGGAAGCATGATAAGGACAATGGGAACACCAAACGTCATCCAAGTGAAAAAATCGATCTCAATGCCATAGCTACTGGAGAGAAAACTTGCCAATAAGGCATTGGTAGGCGTTCCGATTAGCGTACCCACTCCGCCTATCGTCGCACTGTAGGCAATACACAGCATCAATGACACACCAAAACGACGTACTGTGTTCTCATCAGGCGTTTGCCGAGCCACAAAATCGATCACCGACAAGGCTACCGCATACATCATAATGGTTGTCGATGTGTTGGATATCCACATCGACAGAAAAGCCGTCGCAATCATAAAACCACCGATCACGCTGTCTTGATTAGTACCAACTAATGAGATGATCCTGAGCGCAATGCGTCGGTGCAGCCCCCACTTCTGCATGGCTACAGCCAGTAAAAAACCACCCAGAAACAGGAATATCAGTGGGTGGCCGTAGTTGCTAGCGACCATTTTCATTTCCCCAATACCAAATAATGGCATCAGCGGAATAGGCAAAAGCGCCGTTGCTGGTATGGGGACGGCCTCGCTC
>CALSNK010000008.1 GCA_943787675.1 uncultured Pseudomonadales bacterium | reverse complement strand
CCGGATTTGAAGTTATTCTGCAGCACTATTTCTGACAGGCAGCCAATACCCAAACCGGCTTCAACGGCCTTTTTGATCGCTTCGTTATGTTTGAATTCCAAGTAGATATCAATCTCTGGCATCAGCCCCGTCATGGCCCGGGCAAAGGTGTGGCGCGCGCCTGACTCAGGTTCGCGGAGTATCCAGCGGGCCTGTTTAATGTCTTTGTCGGTGAGGTTCTTCTTTTTTGCGAGCGGATGCTCAGGGCTACAGAAAACCACCAGTCGGTCTTCGCGCCAGGGAATAAGCTCTAGGGCTTTGTCTTTAGCCTCACCTTCACCCTCAACCATGCCGATATCCACTTCGAAGTTGAGTACCTGGGCGACCACATCGGCGCTATTAGCCACATTAATGTCTACCTTTGCTTCCGGGTGCTCGGCCAGATATCCGGCCAGATAGGTCACCGCCAAATGATTGCCAATGGTAAAGCTGGCACCTACTTTTAAATGGCCAATATCACCATGGCCCTGAAGTGCCTGCTCAAATTCCAGTGCATGGTCGGCAAGCAATACCGCTTTGCTGCGCAGTGTTTTACCCACCTCATTGAGTTCGAGCTTTTTACCCACCCGATTAAACAGGCTAATGTTGTAGGCCTGCTCAAGATTTTGCAGCGCGGCACTGGCAGCGGACTGGGACATATGTAATTTCTCTGCCGCCTTGGAGATATTTTGGTATCTGGCGATGGCGAGAAAGATCTCGAGTTGTCTGAGGCTGTATTTCATGGCTTTGCTCTATGGCATATTTATATTGCGTATTTCTATTACGTATTTCTGTCGCGGATTAATTATATATCGATTAAATCGATTATCAAGTCCATAATATCCTGTTTTACATCTATATGAAAAGCCCTTAGTATCTCGGCTTGATTGACTCCTAACCGCAAGCAACTTCTTAATGGAATATGATGATGGCTGAGCAAAAGGCAACAAATATAACCTGGCACGAAGGCGACGTTACTCGTGAAGACCGCAATCGCTTACTGGGGCAGAAGGGCGCAACACTCTGGTTCACTGGTCTGTCGGGTAGCGGCAAAAGCACCGTGGCCGTGGCGGTTGAGCAGGCCCTGCTACAGCGCAGCAAGCTGAGCTATCGCTTAGATGGCGACAATGTTCGTCTGGGTATCAATAAGAACCTCGGTTTCTCTGCCGAAGACCGCACCGAGAATATTCGCCGTATTGGTGAAATTGCCAAGCTATTTGTCGACTCCGGTGTGATTGCACTGTCGAGTTTTATCAGTCCCTATCGCGCCGATCGCGATGAGGTGCGCAAGCTGCACTTAGAATCTGAGTTTGCTTTTATTGAAATCTTTGTCGACTGTTCGTTGGCCGAAGCTGAGGCCCGAGACCCCAAGGGCCTGTATAAAAAAGCCCGCGCTGGAGAGATTAAAAACTTCACGGGTATCGATGACCCTTACGAGGCACCAACCCAGGCCGAGATTCATCTGCACACAGACAAAATGACCCTTGAAGAAGAGGTAGATGTTATTATTGGCTACCTTGAAAAACATGGGTTCTGCTCTAGTTAAGAGACAGTTAAGAGACAGTTAAGAGACAGTTGATAGATAGCCCTTTGTTGATAGCTTTTTAATAGAAGGCCTTTTAATACAAGACCTTTTTATACAAGACCTTTTTATACAAGAACTTTTTATACAAGAACTTTTTATACAAGACCCTTAAATTTAATGTAAACCTTACGGAGATACCGCTTTGATCAAGCCACATGGCTCGGAAACCTTAAACCCTCTTTTTGTACAAGACGCTCAGTTACAGCAGCAACTATTAACCGAAGCAGAGTCGCTGCCTTCCCTGTTACTTAATTCTGCTGCCGCAGCCAATGCTGTGATGATGGGCGCCGGGTATTTTAATCCGCTAACGGGTTACATGAATTTAGCGGATGCGCTTAGCGTTGCTGAAACGCTGCACACAGCCGAAGGTTTGTTCTGGCCAGTACCCGTACTTAACGTGGTAGAAGATGTGTCTGGTATTCAAGGTGCTAGCCGTATTGCACTGCGCGACCCAAATACAGAGGGCCATCCGGTGATGGCGATTATGGATGTGTCGGCAATCGAAGCGGTTTCCGATGGCCAAATTAATCTGATGGCTCAAGAAATTTTCGGCACATTGGACCCCGAGCATCCTGGTGTGAGTACCTTTACCAACCTGGGGCGCAATATTGTCTCTGGTGATATTCAGGTATTAAGCCTGAGCTACTTCCAAGCCGATTTCCCGGATACCTTCCGTACCGCGGCTGAAATTCGCGACGAAATTATCCAGCGCGGCTGGAAGAAAGTTGTCGCTTTCCAAACGCGTAATCCTATGCACAGAGCCCACGAAGAGCTTTGCCGCATGGCCATGGAGCGTTTAGACGCCGATGGTGTTGTGGTACATATGTTATTGGGCAAGCTGAAGAAGGGTGATATTCCCGCCTCAGTGCGCGACGACTGCATTCGTAAAATGGTTGAGCTATATTTTCCCGAGAACTCGGTGATGGTAACGGGCTATGGTTTCGATATGCTCTATGCAGGCCCCCGTGAAGCGGTTCTTCATGCAGTATTCCGCCAGAATATGGGCTGCACCCATCTAATTGTTGGCCGTGACCATGCGGGTGTTGGTGATTATTACGGTGCCTTTGATGCACAGACAATTTTTGCCGATAAGGTACCTGCGGGCTCATTGGACATCGAAATTTTCAATGCTGACCATACTGCTTACTCGACTAAACTTGATCGTGTGGTGATGATGAACGAAGCGGAAGGGCACAGCAAAGAAGACTTTATTTTGTTGTCGGGCACCAAGGTTCGTCAGATGCTGGGTGATGGTATAGCGCCACCGCCAGAATTTGCACGTCCAGAAGTGGCCAAGATATTGATGGATTATTATCGGTTGGAAAACGCATAGTTTAGTAACGGATAGTTTAGTAGCAGATAGCTTGGTGAGCAGAGCAGAGGTGGGGTGAGGTGAAATATCTCCCCTGCCATCATCCAGACAGAGCGCAGTGACGAGGGATCTAACGTACTCCCTCAAGCACTCCCTCAAACACTCACCCAAGCACTAACTTTTTGAGGTTACATGACTGACTACGATGTATTTAACGGCGACGCTGACGGCATTTGCGCACTGGTACAGTTGCGTCATGCCGAGCCGCGAAACGCCCAGCTAATCACGGGCGTTAAACGAGACATCAACCTTCTTAAGCAGGTTGATGCCCAAGACGGCGATCGGGTTACTGTGCTCGATATCTCCATGGATAAAAACCGCGATGACCTGCAGCGAATGTTAACTGCGGGTGCCGAGGTATTTTATGTGGACCATCATTTTGCCGGCACTGTTCCCGCTTCAGCCATGCTCAAATCACTGATCAATGAAGCCCCAGATGTTTGCACCAGCTTGCTTATTAATCATTATCTGCGCGGCGCTTACACGGCCTGGGCAATCGTGGGGACCTTTGGCGACAACCTCAATAAGAGTGCTGCCGGTCTCGCCAAAAATTTAGAGATCAGTCCCAAGCAGCTTACGCTGTTAGAAAACTTGGGCGTCTATATCAACTACAACGGCTATGGCGCAGATCTAAACGAGCTGCATTTTCATCCGGCCGAGCTGTATAAATTAGTCAGTGCCTACGGCAATCCATTAGACTTTATCAGCGCGGGTCGCGAGACCTTTGAGCAGCTTGAAACAGGCTATCATCAGGACCTAACTGCTGCCCAGTCGACTCAGGCACTGCACGCCAATGATGCCATTGCGGTATTTGCGCTGCCAGACCAACCCTGGGCGCGCCGTGTGAGTGGCGTGTACAGCAATGACCTGACCAACCAAAACCCCGATCGTGCCCATGCAGTGTTAACCGCTAAAGCCAACGGTAATTATCTGGTTAGTGTTCGCGCCCCGTTAAATAATAAGCAGGGTGCCGCGGCACTTTGTATGCAGTTTCCAACCGGCGGTGGTCGTGAGGCGGCTGCGGGTATTAATGATTTACCTGTTACTATGCTGGAACAGTTTATCGACGCCTTTAAACAGGCTTATCAAGGGAGTTAGTTTTGTCCAATTCACGTCCGTTCTCAATATTAGGTCTTCAACAGATCGCCATCGGCGGCGCTGACAAGCAAAAGCTACGCAGTTTTTGGGTTGATTTGCTGGGTCTGAATTACCGCGATACCTTTGTGAGCGAGAGTGAAAACGTTGACGAAGATATCTGTGAGATGGGTGCCGGTGACTTTGTGGTTGAGGTTGATTTAATGCAGCCGCTGGATGTGGATAAAAAACCTCGCGTAGATATTCCCGCGCTTAATCATGTGGGCCTCTGGGTCGATGACCTGGCCACTGCGGTGACCTGGTTGACGGAACAGGGCCTGCGTTTTGCACCTGGTGGCATTCGCAAAGGCGCGGCGGGCTACGATGTCTGTTTTGTCCACCCCAAGGGCAATGAAGAATTTCCGCTCAGTTCTCAGGGCGTGTTGGTCGAACTGGTACAGGCGCCAGACAATGTGATTAATGCCTATAAGGTGCTGGCTGAAGCCTAGCCGTAGTCAGTAGTTGTCTAATAGCGCGCTTAGTTAGGCGCTTTATAAGTCTGTGACTGGCTAAGCGTGCAATGTTGGCGCGTTCCCTGTAAGATGCGCGCCATTCTGGACCATCTCCAACACCTCTTCAAACCCCGCCGATTCGGGTCCTCAGTCGGCAACCAATAAAAGACGACTAAAATGAGCTTCGATACGCTTGGTTTATCAGCACCTATTCTAAAAGCTGTGGCCTCACAGGGCTATGACACACCATCACCTATTCAAGAAAAAGCAATTCCCGCTGTACTGGCCGGCAACGATATTATGGCCGCCGCACAGACTGGCACAGGCAAGACTGCTGGCTTTACCTTACCGATTCTTGAACTACTTTCTAGGGGTCGCCGCGCCGGCCCGAATCAGGCACGTACATTAATTTTGACGCCGACTCGCGAGTTGGCAGCCCAGGTTGGCGAGAGTGTTGCGTTGTATAGCAAGCACCTCAATATGACCTCCACCGTGGTTTTTGGTGGGGTTAAAATCAACCCACAGATGCTAAAGCTGCGCCGTGGCGTAGATATTCTTGTGGCTACCCCAGGTCGTTTGATGGACCTGCACAGCCAAAATGCGGTGAAGTTCGACAATCTTGAAATACTGGTACTCGATGAAGCCGACCGTATGCTGGACATGGGTTTTATCCATGACATCAAACGTATTATTGATCTGCTGCCGAGACGTCGCCAGAACCTACTGTTCTCTGCAACGTTCTCCGATGATATTCGCAAGCTGGCCAAAGGGCTGGTACGCAACCCTATCGAAATTTCTGTAAGCCCACGCAACCAGGCAGCACCCAGTGTTGAGCAATGGGTTTACACCGTTGATAAAAAGCAAAAAGCCCCGCTGCTGACCCAGCTTATTAAAAAGGGTGACTGGTCTCAGGCGCTGGTATTTACTAAAACCAAACATGGTGCCAACAAGCTCACCAAGCATTTGGAATCTGAGGGCATTGTTGCCGCGGCGATTCATGGCAATAAAAGCCAGGGCGCAAGAACCAAAGCATTGGCGGGTTTTAAAGCTGGCGAGATTCGTATTCTCGTGGCAACCGATATTGCTGCCCGCGGTTTGGATATTGAACAGCTGCCACAGGTGGTTAACTTTGATCTGCCCAATGTCTCTGAAGACTATGTACACCGTATTGGCCGCACCGGTAGAGCAGGGGCCACAGGTACTGCGATTTCGTTTGTGAGTGCCGAGGAAGTTGATCTGCTCAGCGACATCGAGCGACTGACTCAGAAGCTATTACCACGCAGAGAGATGGAAGGTTTTGAGCCACAGCAAACGGTGAAAGAAACCACCCTCGATCGTCCGGTACGTGCCAACAAGCCACGCAAGCCGCTTAAAAGCACAACCAATGCCAACGATAATACGCGTCACAACAACAACTCTACCAACGCTAAAAAGCGCTCTGTTTATGGTCATGGCCCCAAGGCTGGCACCAAGCAGAAAGCCGGTGGTCGTGGGCCAAATAATTCGGGTAATTCAAACCGTAGCTCTGGTCGCGCGCAAGACAATCGCGGCAATCGTTAAAACCTAATACCTATTAATAGTCATAGAATTAACCAAGAGAATAATAATTAATGTTTGAGTTTCAGTTAAGTAAGGTCGCTAGTTTACGCAATGATTTACTCTCCGGTTTAACCGTTGCGTTGGCCCTGGTACCCGAGGCGGTTGCCTTTGCCTTTGTTGCTGGTGTTGATCCGTTGGTGGGTCTGTACGCCGCCTTTATGGTCGGCCTGATTACGGCCTGTATTGGTGGTCGTCCGGGTATGATCAGTGGTGCGACAGGTGCATTGGCCGTGGTGATGGTAGCCTTAGTTGCCGATCATGGTGTCGAGTATCTGTTTATGACCGTGGTATTAATGGGTGTGATTCAGATTCTTGCCGGTGTGCTTAAGCTGGGTAAGTTTATTCGCATGGTTCCCTATCCGGTAATGCTGGGTTTTGTAAATGGTCTCGCCATTGTGATTTTCTTGGCACAGCTGGGACAGTTTGGCGAACCCGGTCAGCCGGGCTGGTTAGACGGTACCTTTATGCAGGGCTCTATTGTTGATGTTGCCTGGTTGCAGGGCGAGCAGCTTTATATGCTGGTGGGTCTGGTGCTGGTGACCATGTTTATTATTAATATGCTGCCACGTTTGACCACGGCTATCCCTTCATCCCTGGTGGCGATTGTCGTGGTAACAGGTCTGGTACTGGGCTTCGATCTAAACACCAAAGTGGTGGGGGACATCGCGTCTATTGCCGGTGGCTTGCCCACTTTCCATCTTCCGGCGGTGCCCTATAACATGGACACCTTCTTTATTATTCTGCCTTATGCCGTGATTTTGGCAGCCATTGGTTTGATTGAATCTCTACTGACGCTGCGCCTGATTGACGAAATCACCGAAACCCGTGGTCGGGGCAATCGTGAATGTATTGGTCAGGGTGTGGCGAACACTGTGACGGGCCTATTTGGCGGCATGGGTGGCTGTGCCATGATTGGCCAGAGCATGATTAATGTGAACTCTGGTGGTCGCGGTCGCGCCTCTGGTATCAGTGCTGCATTATTCCTGCTGCTGTTTATTTTGGTGGCCTCACCGTTGATTGAGCAGATTCCACTAGCTGCCCTGATCGGCGTTATGTTTATCGTCGTTATTGGTACCTTTGAATGGTCGAGCTTTCGTATTGTTGGCAAGGTGCCACGCAGCGATGCCTTTATTCTGGTGACTGTTTCTGCGGTAACCGTTGCCACTGATTTGGCCATGGCGGTGATTATTGGTGTGATTATTTCGGCACTGGTATTTGCTTGGGAACATGCTAAATTTATTCGCGTCGAAGCCCGTGAAGACCACAAGGGTTCAACGGTTTATGCCGTAACTGGACCGCTGTTCTTTGGCTCCGCTACCTCCTTCTTAGAGCGTTTTGACCCCAAGGGTGACAACGACGATGTAATCATCGACTTTGCGCGCTCAAGAGTGGCCGATCACTCGGGTCTGGATGCCATTGATACATTGGCAGAGCGTTATGTGAACGCCGGCAAAACATTGCACCTGGTGCACCTGAGTGAAGAATGTCGCGTACTGCTAAAGAAGGCGGGCAATCTGGTTGAGGTCAATGTAATCGAAGATCCTAAGTACTTTGTTGCTGAAGATAGCCTCGCCTAATGGACTTAAAGCTGGCCATTTTTAAACCGATGCTAAAGCTGGCCATGGAGCGAGCGGGCCATGGTGCGGCGCTAGGTTTTGAATTGACCAAAGTAGGGCGTGGCGAGATCGAGATGACCTTTCCCCTACAAAGCAGAAGTGGTGGGCAATCCGATTACTGGGGTTGTTCATGGCGGCGTGATTGTGAGCCTGCTAGACACCTGCTGCGGCTCAGCGGCAATCACTACGCTGACCAAGGCGGCCATTACGCCGACCATGGATTTACGCCTCGACTATATGCATCCGGCGGCGCCACATCAGCCCATCTATGTATCGGCCAAGGTGTATCGCAATACCTCTAATGTGATTTTCTGTCGTGGATCCGCCTGGCAGGAAGATCCGTGAAAACCCCATTGCCCACTGTGTTGCGACCTTTATGAAAGTGGATACCCCGAGTATCTCGTTTATGAACATTGTTCGCCGTCGCTTTAATCGTCTGATTCGCGGTGACAAGGCCTTTGAGCAGGAGGCGGATAAATGAGCGACGCACTTGAAGCACTAAAAGCCGACCTGATTAAGGCCCGTGAAGACGCTAGCCCACAGCAGATAATGGATCTGATTCCCTACAGCAGCTTTATTGGTGCTGAGGCGAAAATTGAAGACGATGCGGTGCTCTATTGGTTAGATCGGCGCCCATCGAACATTGGTAACCCCTCATTACCCGCTATTCATGGCGGTGTGATTGGTGGCTTTCTCGAACTCTCTGCCGCCATAGAAATTCTCTATACCCTGGATGTTAACGAGGTGCCCAAGGTGGTTGATTTCTCCTTGGACTATCTGCGGCCCGGCCGCTATAAAACCATTTACTGCAGCTGCAGCGTATTGCGACAGGGCCGTAAGCTGGTCAATGTGTCGGTTACCGCCTGGCAGGACAGTCCCGATATTCCTATCGCCACCGCTAGATGTCATTTTTTAATTGCTTAAGTGCCCTTAAGAACGTCCTAGAGGTTGAATTTTTCTCCGCCGCCCCCATCTTGAAAGTCAGCACAGTTAATGCGTGACTACTTATACCAGTTGGGTAACATCAATCAGGAGAAATAACGGAAATGACAGCTAAAGCTAGCACTAAAAGCAAAAAAAGCGCAAAGGGAAAGGCCGAGACTCTAGGGTTTCAAACCGAAGCCAAGCAACTTCTTCACCTAATGATTCACTCTCTTTACTCCAATAAAGAGATTTTCTTACGTGAGCTCATTTCGAACTCATCAGATGCCACGGACAAGTTGCGCTTTGAAGCCCTTGAAAATGCCGATCTGTATGAAGACGATGGCGACCTACATATTCGCATCGCAGTCGACGAAGACGCAAAAACCATTGTTATCTCCGATAACGGTATTGGTATGTCTCGCGACGAAGTTATCACCAACCTGGGTACCATCGCCAAGTCGGGTACCGCAGAATTTCTTAAAAACCTCAGTGGCGATCAAAAGCAAGATTCACAGCTTATCGGTCAGTTCGGTGTGGGCTTTTACTCCTCCTTTATTGTTGCCGACCGCGTGGTAGTAGAAACACGCCGTGCCGGTGCCAAGCCTTCAGAAGGCATACGTTGGAGCTGTGAAGGCGAAGCGGATTACCAGATCGAAGCTATCGAGCGCGCAGAGCGCGGCACCTCGATTACGTTGCACCTTAAGAGCGAAGAAGAAGAGTTTGGCTCTGACTGGCGTCTGCGTAGCATTGTTAAAAAGTACTCAGACCATATTGCCATTCCGGTAGAGATGCTCAAGCAAGAGCCGCCAGCAATGCCAACAGAAGAGGGCAAAGAGGAAGAAGAGCAAGCTGAAGTGGTTCCTCATTGGGAAGCCGTTAACGATGCCAAGGCACTGTGGACTCGCTCTAGAAGCGAAGTCAGCGACGACGAGTACAAAGAATTTTATCGCCATGTGTCCAATGACTTTGCCGAACCTCTGTCTTGGAGCCACAACCGCGTAGAGGGCAAGCACGAGTACACCAGCCTGCTGTATATCCCGGGCATGGCACCGATGGACCTGTATCAGCGCGACGCCACTCGCGGCATCAAGCTGTATATCAAGCGCACCTTTATTATGGATGACGCAGAACAGTTTATGCCCATGTACCTGCGCTTTGTAAAAGGCGTACTGGACAGCACTGATCTGCCATTGAATGTGTCTCGTGAGATTCTGCAAAAGACGCCGATGGTCGACAGCATTCGTGCTGCACTCACCAAACGTGTTTTAGATATGCTCGGCAAAATGGCCACTAACGAGCCAGAGCAATACGCCACTTTCTGGACTCATTTTGGTGCCGTGTTAAAAGAAGGCCCCAGTGAAGATCACAACAACCGTGAAAAGATTGCCAAGCTATTCCGTTTCGCCAGCTCTACCAGCGAAGGCGCACAGCCAACCGTGAGCCTGCCAGACTATATTGAGCGCATGAAAGAAGGCCAGGACAAGATTTACTATGTAACTGGCGAAAGCCACTCGGTGATTGCCAACAGCCCGTACCTCGAAGTGTTCCGCAAGCACGGCATTGAAGTGCTGCTGATGTCGGATCGCATTGATGAGTGGATGATGGGCTATCTCAATGAGTTCGACGGCAAGTCGTTCCAAGACGTTGCGCGGGGCGAATTGGATCTCAGCAAGATCACTGGCGAAGAACCTAAGTCTAAGGATACTGATAGCGACGACAAGTCAGAGAATACTGAGCATGGCGAACTGTTAACCCGCATCAAGACATTGCTGGACGAGAAGGTTGAAGAGGTGCGCACCACCACTAGACTGACCAGCTCACCGGCCTGTTTAGTGGTTGGCGACAACGATATGGGCGAGCAGATGCGCAAGATTATGGCCGCTGCCGGCCAAGCCGTGCCAGAAGCCAAGCCTATTCTTGAGATTAATATGGAGCATCCATTGGTCAGTAAGCTAGAAGCTGAGAAAGATGAGGACGGCGCCAAACGTCTGGCCCGGGTGTTATTTGATCAAGCGGCACTGTCTGCTGGTCGACCCTTGGAAAACCCAGCCGAGTTCGTGCAAGAGCTCAATCGCCTGATGTTTGGCTAGGTGCTGGCTTAAAATAGCCTGTATGGTCAAAAAAGCGCTCCATTGGGGCGCTTTTTTGGTTTTGGCGGCTGACAGTCTGCAGGGCAAAACCTATAATGCGGGCTGATTCAGATTCTCTATCTAGGGGCAATCTTGGAAAATAACAAAAGTCACAGAGTCGCCGTGTTGGGTGGTGGTAGTTTTGGTACTGCCATCGCCAATATGATCGCCAACAATAATCATCAGGTCACCCTGTGGTTGCGCAGTGAAACTGTGGCTCAAGAGATACGCGATAGCGGTGAAAATGCCGCCTATCTCCCCGGCTATAAGCTCCATGCTGACCTGAGTATAAATACCGATCTCGAACAGGCTGTTGCTGGCTGTGACACCGTCTTTTTTGCCGTGCCCAGTAGCGCCTTCCGCGGGGTTGCCAAACAGGTTAGTCATCTTCTCCCTGCGGGCACTATTGTGGTGAGCACCGCCAAAGGCATTGAGGCCGATACCTTTCTGCTGCCCAGCCAGGTGCTTGAGCAAGAGATTCCCCACTGTTCCAGTGGGCGTGATTAGCGGGCCAAACCTCGCCAAAGAAATTGCCGCAGTTTGAGATTACTGCCACGGTGGTGGCCAGTGATAACGATGCGCTTTGTCGATCGCGTGCAGGGGCTTACTGGCCTCCAGCTATTTCCGGGTCTATGCCAACCATGACCGCTACGGCGTAGAGCTGGCAGGGGCCCTAAAGAATATCTATGCGATTGTTGCCGGCATTGCCGAGGCGATGAAAGCCGGGCCAGAATACCAAGAGTGTGAGTACTGACCCGCAGCCTGGCCGAAATGAGCCGGTTTGCCGTGCATCTGGGGGCCAACCCCATGACCTTTTTGGGCCTTAGCGGGGTTGGCGACCTATATGTCACCTGCACCTCACCTCTAAGCCGAAATTTCCGTATTGGCCTAGCCATTGGTGAAGGCAAAAGCCTTGATCAGGCAATTAAAGATGTAGGTCAAGTCGCAGAGGGCGTAAATACGACTAGACTAGTAAAGGAGAAGGCCGATTTATTGGGTATCTATATGCCCCTGGCCTCAGCTCTGTACGCAACGTTATTCGAACAGCGACCCATTCGAGAGTCTCTCAGTAGCATGATGCTTGCAGAACAAAACACTGACGTTGAATTTATGGTGAAACCAAATGACAGATAAAAAGACAACTTTAAGCAATGCCAATACCTGGATTCGTTTGGCCTATATGATTCTGTTTACCCTGCTGCTAATGGCGGCCACGACTGGTGGTAAGTATCGTGGTTTTTGTACAGTTTTTATTGGTGCTAGTGACTGGTAGCGACAATGAAAATCTACGTAATCTTGGCCAGGGGCTGGGTAAGTGGATCTATCAAACGGTTATGTTTCTAACCTTTAATACCGAAAGCAAACCCTTCCCATTCGACGAGTGGCCAGTGATTGACCCCTCAGAGGGTTATTCGGTGCGCGCTGCGGAAGTGGTTGAAGAGGGCGAGTTTGTTGATGCCGAAGACGGCAGATGACGAAGTGCCATCTTTTACCGCCAGCGAAGATATTGAACAGCTAGACGACGAGCAGCAGCAAAAAGATAGTTAGTCGATACTAGCAGACACTAAGAAGGTAGTAGGTGGGTGAGGCTGTATTTGTTGCGTCATGGTGACGCCGTGAATAGCTGGCCAGATCCCCAGCGGCCTCTCTCGGCCTACGGTCGAGAGCAGGTAGCAGCTGTTGCTCTGGCCGACAGGCTTGAATGTGGGGCAATAGAGCAGGTGGTCAGCAGCCCTTACCTAAGGGCCGCGCAGACCACAGAAGTTTTTACACAGACAGTAGGGTTACATCACAGGATTGATTGGTTAGATGATCTAACGCCGCAGGGTGACCTGCGCGCCATAGAGGGATTTTTGCAACGGACCAACGTCGAGACGGTTTTAATGGTTACCCATTTGCCGTTAGTTGGCCTGTTAATCGATTATTTAACCGGAGAAACAGGTACTCGAATGGGTACCGCGAACCTCGCTTCGCTCTCTATGGATTTTCCCGCACAGGGAACCGCATCATTGAACTGGATACATCATGCCAATTGAGTTTATAAGAGAGCGAAGCTTCGAAAATAAAGGGCTAAAATTTGCCGCAAAAGAATGGGGACGCTCGGGTTATCCGCCAGTAATTGCGCTCCATGGTTGGCTCGACAATGCCAACACCTTTGACCGTATGCTGCCGCATATGGAAAACCTTCACGTAATCGCAATGGATCTTGCTGGCCACGGTCGTAGCGATTTTCGTTCACAGGATTCTGGTTATGACATCTGGCACGATATTGCCGATGTCATGGCTGTTGCCGATCAGATGGGCTGGGAGACCTTTGGTCTTCTTGGTCATTCTCGAGGCGCGATTATTTCATGCCTGGTGGCCGGCACTTATCCCGAACGAGTCACACAGGCGGCCTTGATTGACGGCTTTATTCCCCTGCCAGAAGAAGCCCACAACACGGCCAAACAGCTAGCCCGAGCGATTCATGAAAACAAACGTTTTGGCAATGCCTCGCCGACCGGATTTCAGGACTACGATCGTGCGGTATTGGCCCGGGTTAATGGCTTTGTAAAGCTTGAAAACGACGCCGCCGCCATATTGGCAGAGCGCGGAGTGATTGAGTCAGAAGGGCTGTTTTACTGGCGCAATGATCAGCGTCTAAAAGCCGCCTCCATGATCAAACTCTCCAAAGATCACCTAGAGAGTTTCCTAACCGCCATTCGCGCGCGGGTAATGATGATTCAGGCAGAGGGCAGCGCGTTTTCTCCAGACAAGCACCATGCCGAAGCCTTTGACTGGCTTCCCCATATGGAGATCGTCAAAATGCCAGGCTCTCACCATTTGCACCTGGAAGTGGGTGCCGAGGCTGTTGCTGAGAAAGTGCAGGCGTTTCTGCGCTAGGTATTTGTACCCAGATCCCTCGTCGCTACGCTCTGTCGGGATGACAATGTAGGGCTCTGTCGGGATGAAAAATAGGGCTGTGGGATGAGCCGCAAGGCAGGCCGGCTAACACACTACCCTGTCATCCTGAGAGAGCAAAGCGAACCAACGGATCTCCCTGCAGGATTGCAGCTTAGGGAGCAGAGATCCTTCGACTGCGCTCAGGATGACAAGTGAGGCGTTCGGGATGACAAGTACGGCGCTCGGGATGACAAGTAAGCGCTCAGGATGGCAAGTAGTGCGTTCGGCTAACACGCTACCCTGTCATCCTGAGAGAGCAAAGCGAACCGAAGGATCTCCCTGCAGGATTGCAGCTTAGGGAGCAGAGATCCTTCGACTGCGCTCAGGATGACAAGTGAGGCGTTCGGGATGACAAGTACGGCGCTCGGGATGACAATGAAGGGCTCTGTCATGCCGAGCATAGCGGGGTATCTCCTGATAAGGCCTCAAGACTTTGATTAAACGCAAAGAAAGTACTACTTTTTAATAAAGGTCTTGAAAGCCACATTGCAGTTGGCTAAAACTATTGCAGTAGTACTCGTTTTCCATTCTCAGATAAAGAGGTGCTTAGTATGATTACCCTGCATGAGCTAACAATCTTTCTCGGTTGGTCTAGTCTTATTAATATTTGCATACTGCTATTCAGCACGTTGATGGTAGTTGTTTGCAGAGACTGGGCTGTCAAAATACACTGCAAAATGTTTGATTTGGATCCGGCAGCCGTGCCAAAAATGTATTTTGAATACCTTGCTCAATATAAGGTTTTAATTCTTGTGTTTAATCTAGGTCCCTATATCGCTCTGAGGGTGATGGGCTAAAGGACGAATAATAAAAAATAGACAAACCAGAGCGGCAGAAAAAGGCATTAGATCGAAGGAGCAGGGAGCTCATTTAAGTAGACAGGAGTCTAGGCGAAAATGGATTATTCAGCACTGAATGAGGCTCAGTTTAGCCCTGAGCCCTGCACTGTTTGTAGTGGTAGTAAACTTAATAGCTGTCATACCTGTTATGGCAAAGGCAATGTCCGCTGTATCGCCTGCTTTGGATCGGGTGATGGCCCCAACGGGGTCTGTGCCATTTGCAGCGGTTTGCAGGAGTTGCGATGTACCAGCTGTAGCAGAGGGCATATCAACTGCTCGGTCTGTGCCGGTACAGGGTTGCGCTGGTAATCTATAGGCTTAGAAGGTTAAGCATAGAAATCTAGAGACATAAAAAAGCCCGCTACTGCTTCCAGTACCGGGCTCCTTATTAAATACTACAAACTAGTTGTTGAAGAGCAATCTAGCTAGCGATGATTCAACAGCGTCAAAAACTCAGTGCGAGTAGCCTGATCAGTTCTAAACTGCCCCAGCATCGACGAAGTCTTCATTGTAGAGTTCTGCTTCTCAACACCGCGCATCATCATGCACATATGCTTGGCTTCAATAATAACGCCAACACCGCGGGCCTGAGTGACTTCTTGAATGGTGGAGGCAATCTGCTGCGCCAAGGCTTCCTGAATCTGTAAACGGCGAGAGAACATATCAACCACCCGAGCAACCTTGGATAAACCCAACACCGAGCCGTTGGGAATATAGGCCACATGGCACTTGCCTATAAAGGGCAGTAGGTGATGCTCACACAGTGAATACAGCTCAATATCCTTAACAATCACCATCTCTTCGGAATCAGAGGGGAATAGGGCATTGTTGATCACTGTGTCCAGATCCATTTCGTAACCACTGGTCAGATAAGAAAAAGCCTTAGCTGCACGCTGTGGAGTATCTAGCAGTCCTGGACGCGTCGTATCTTCGCCCGTACTTTTGATAATTTTAAGGAAGGAGTCCTGCATATTGGTATATTCCGCTATTCATATAAGTGTAATTATTAAGTGCGCCATTTTGTAACAAACTACAGACCATTGCCAGTTTCAAGGGTAAAATATTGCCCTTCGGAGGAACAATGACAGAAACCAAAACCCCCACAGTTGCTGCAATGCTCGAATACGGCGAAACCCTATTTGAGAGCCAGGGCATCTACTTTGGCCATGGCACCACCAATGCATGGGATGAAGCCGTTTATCTGCTCTCATTTGCCCTGCAATTGCCGCCCAATGCCGATCGAGAGGTGTTAGCGCAAGAACTTACCGCAGAGCAGCAGGGCAGTGTTAAAGCCCTTTTCGAACGCCGTATCAGCGAACGTATTCCTGCACCCTATATCACCGGCCAGGCTTGGTTTTGTGGGTTGCCCTTCATTGTTGATGAACGTGTATTGATTCCCCGTTCACCCATCGCCGAACTAATCATGGCGGGCTTCGAACCCTGGTGTAAATACGAACCCAAGCGGGTACTGGATCTCTGTACCGGCGGCGGCTGTATAGGTATCGCCTGCGCCTACGCCTTTGCCGAGGCAGAGGTGGTACTCAGTGATATCTGTGCCGACGCATTAGCCGTGGCGACCATGAATATTGCCGGGCATGATGTGAGTAATCGGGTAACCGTCCTAGAGTCAGATCTTTTTTCTGGCGTAGCCACAGGCCAGAGCTTTGACCTGATTGTTAGCAATCCACCCTATGTGGATGCTGAAGATATCGCCAGCATGCCCGAGGAATACCAGCATGAGCCCGAGCTAGCACTGGCCTCAGGCGACGATGGCTTGGACTTTACCCGACGTCTGCTACAGCAGGCCGAGCAGCACCTAAGCGCCGCGGGCGTATTGGTAGTTGAGGTAGGTAATTCATGGGTGGCCCTAGAGCGCGCCTTTCCCACCGTACCCTTTGTCTGGTTAGAATTTAGCGAGGGAGATTCCGGCGTATTTCTACTAACTCGCGATCAACTTGTCGAACACCGCGAATCTTTCTAATAACTTACGTATAATCGCCCACTTAACGGCTAATTACTTAGCTACGAATATAAGAAAACAACAAGGCACAGGCGCACCATGTCCGGAAACACAATAGGAAAACTCTTCACCGTAACCAGTTTTGGCGAAAGCCACGGCCTAGCCATTGGCTGTATTGTCGACGGTTGTCCTCCCGGCCTGGAAATTAGCGCATCCGACCTGCAGCCCGATCTCGATCGCCGCAAGCCCGGCCAGTCACGCTACACCACCCAGCGCAAAGAAGACGACGAAGTAAAGATACTCTCCGGCGTATTCGAAGGCCGAACCACCGGCGCTGCGATTGGCATGATGATTGAAAACAAAGATCAGAAATCCAAAGACTACAGCAAGATTAAAGACCTGTTTAGACCGGCCCATGCGGATTACACCTACCATCAAAAGTACGGTGAGCGCGATTACCGCGGTGGCGGCCGCAGCTCAGCCCGTGAGACTGCTATGCGCGTAGCCGCTGGTGGTATCGCCAAAAAGTATTTAAAAGAGCGTCTGGGCGTAGAGATATTTGGCTATGTCTCCCAGCTCGGCCCGATTGTTGCCGAACGCTTTGATCAAGACCAAATCGAGCAGAACCCATTCTTCTTCCCCGATCCCGATAAGATTTCCGAACTGGAAACCTATATGCAGGCACTGGGCAAAGAGGGCAACTCGATTGGTGCACAGGTAACTGTAGTGGCGAAAAATATGCCCGTAGGACTGGGCGAGCCCATTTTTGATCGCCTCGATGCAGAGATTGCCCATGGCCTAATGGGTATTAATGCGGTTAAAGGTGTAGAGATCGGCGCAGGTTTTGATTCAGTGGCCCAGAAGGGCACCGAGCACCGCGATGAGCTCACACCGGAAGGCTTTACCTCAAATAACTCAGGCGGCGTGCTGGGCGGTATCTCATCCGGTCAGGATATAGTCGCCAATCTGGCGCTTAAGCCAACGTCGAGTCTGCGTATTCCCGGGCAGTCGATTAATACTGCGGGTGAATCTGCGGAAGTTATTACTACTGGTCGCCATGATCCCTGTGTGGGCATTCGTGCCGTGCCGATTGCTGAGGCTATGTTGGCGATTACGTTGATGGATCATTATCTGCGTAACCGTGGGCAGAATGCTGATGTGGATAGTGGGTTGAAGCCGATTTAAATTTATGCCCGTTTGAATAGATTGGGTTTACTTTGTAATATAGACGAATAATCTGTTTATTTGTCTCGATATTTTTTGCGTTATTAAATAAAAGGATTTATTTAAATTTTAGTTGGCATAACAAGGACCTTCTTATGGCCATACCTGATTTCCAAGCAACAATGCAGCCGTTATTAACTGCGGTTAACGATGGGCAAGTTTATCAATTTCGTGATGTTATTGAGCGGGTTAAAGATCATTTCCAGCTGACCGATCAAGAACTTCAGCAAAAGCTCTCTTCGGGTAAACAAACAGTTATTAAAAACCGGGTTGGTTGGGCTAGAACCTATCTAACCAAAGCAGGCTTGCTAGAGTCACCGGGACGAGGCCTGACCCAGATTACTCAGCGTGGCCTCGATGCTTTGGCTCAAACCGATCAGCCAGTGCGGGTAAAATACCTTAGACAATTTCCTGAATTTATTGCCTTTCATACCGCCAAACCAAAGTCTCCCGATGAAACGACCAGCCATGTGGTCGATATCGACAGTCAATCGACACCAGAAGAAAAACTTGAAGAGGCCAATACCGAGTTAAATCAGGCGTTAACTGGCGAGCTGTTAGACATCATTAAAAGCGCATCCCCAGATTTTTTCGAGCAGTTGGTTGTCGATCTGATGATTTCGATGGGTTACGGCGGCTCCCGCAAAGAGGCGGGCCAAGCCACGCAATATACAGCGGATGGCGGTATTGACGGAATAATCAAAGAAGACCCCCTAGGTCTTGAGATGATTTATTTGCAAGCCAAGCGCTATAGCGAGAGCACGGTAGGCCGACCTGAAATACAAAAGTTTGCCGGTGCGCTGGATATGCAGCGAGCAAAGAAAGGGGTGTTTATTACCACATCCAAATTCAGCACTGATGCTCGAGAATTTGTGGGTATGATCGAAAAGAGAATAATACTGATTGATGGTGCTCAACTGGCTACGTTAATGGTTGATCACGGCTTAGGTGTTAGCACTAAGCAAGTCTACGAAATTAAACAGATAGATACAGATTACTTTAACGAAGATTAGGTTGTATGCGGTAAATTAGGGTCAGAGTGGAATTTAAAGTGGAAATACGATCCTGTGGCAAGACTAGTAAGACAATGTTCAGGTAAATTCGAGTCTGACCCTAATTTTTTTGGCAGAGCAAATATACAATTACGACCCCGCAGCTGTTCTGGATAGTGCAGAAGCTATTGAGGTATTTATGGCTGATGCTTTTGAAACCGGTAATTCAGGATATATCGCTGAAGCCCTAGGTGTAGTGGCTAGAGCCAAAGGTATGAGCCAGATAGCCAACGAAACGGGACTTTCCCGCGAGCAACTTTATCGGTCATTTAGCGAAAAGGGCAATCCGACCTTAAAGACAACTTTGGTTGTTATGCAGGCGCTGGGGCTGGATATGACAGCTAAATTGCATCACTGAAAGTCAAACAAAAATATTAAACGCTCTCGCAAGGTAAATTCGAGTCTGCCCCTAATTTTTTCATTTCCCTGACATTTGATAGCTCTATATATGGTGAAGTTCATGCTTCATTTGCAGTGGGCCTGACCGAGCCTGACCCAATCTCCTGTTTGACTAAGTTTCACGATATCAATGATTTGTACCCAGATGTTTTTTTCTTTAAACCCATATTCATAAAGTATCTCGCATACGTACATGGCATAACCATTGCGAGGGGTACCGTTATCAAAAACACCGACTTTGAAAATTTTTCTAGCCGTCCAAACCGCATCTTTAGCAGTTTTTTCAGTGTTACTTTTGAATAGTATCTTTACCTTTTCATGATTGGCTGAATAGGGTTCTGAATTTGTCAGGAATGGTGCAATACTCAGGCTCAGGAAAATAAATATGGCCCAAGTTGGCTTATATTTTATATTCATCAAATAGAGTCCTTTTACTTTGGGGATTTTAATTAAGTTATGGATTACAGCCGATAGAAAGCGATCCGTCAGATTTGGCCCAAATTCCAATTTTAAAATCAGATATAGTATTCCCAAGCATTGTTACCCCGTGAATTTTTAGTGCTTGGCCTGTGGCGTCGATTATTGAAGGATATGGATTTGAGTACTTCACGAAATGCCCTGAAGGCGTATAGAGTTCTGCTATTGTTTTAAGAGCGGAGGCGTCTTTTCTTGTTATTTCGAAGAGAATTTGGTTTTCAATTTTACAAACAGTCTTGCCCTGTGGGTGGGAAAGTTGAACTTTGGCTTTTTTCCCTTCCCCTGTCGCATATATTTGAGATCCAACTACTCGAGCTAGATAAGTTCCGTCTTGATGATATATTGGAATACTTGTTGAGAATCCAATGTTTTGTAGGCGGACTATCTCTATTAATGGGTCATCATCAAACTGCAATATAGTAGGGCAATTTATGAATAGGTTTGATCCTAAATCTACGGCGGGAATTTTTTGAAAAACTAGCTTATCCATAACACCTCTTCCGTGAATGTTAGTTATTGATGCTATTATCTATAGTCGTTAATCACGTTAATGCAAGTTTCGGTGCAAAAGTTTTAGATTTTCGAGGTTTTGCCTCTTGGTTGAACCTAAAGTTTGCCATTAGGCTCTACCCATCAACCCCAGAAAAAGCCACCGCCGCATTCGAAAGACTTCTCTTAGTATGATGAATATACCCCAACTCCCTCTCGATGCTAGTTGCCTCAAATGGCATCACATGCAGATCCCTCGACCAGTGTCTCCGGCAACACACTCCAGCCCAAGCCCAATCTCAACCATGGTACTAATGGTCTCCAAATAGTTAGTCGACATAGGTGCCTTTAAGGGTATCCCTTCCTTCTGAAACAGATTCTGAATAATCCGCCCGGTATAGGTATTTAACCCCGGCAAAATAATCGGATACTCCGCAAGATCTTTAAGCGCCGGTTTCTTTAGCTCGGCCAATGGATGATCCTGGGCGCAGATAAAGCGCAGCGGGTCATTCCAAATCTTCTTGCTATTAATATTGTGGTGGGCTTCCAGTGCCAATGTAATTACCGCTACTTCTGAGTCTCCGTGCAACACCTGCTCATAAGCTTTCTCTGAATCCATAAACTCAATATCCAAAGTGACATTGGGATACTGCTGGGCAAACTGTTTCAGAATAGGGGGCAGACGATGCAAGCCGAGGTGGTGACTAATCGCCAATCTAAGTGTGCCGCTGGCTTCACCAGAGAGATCATTAATTGCCTGTAGGGCATTTTCATATTCCTGGAGTATGCGTCTGGCTCTGGGTAATAGTTCATTACCGGCTTCGGTCAACGATACCTGTCTGGCGATCCGATCAAACAGTCTTTTACCTATCTGCTGCTCTAGCAGGGCAATACGCTTGCTGATCGCCGATTGAGTCAGGTAGAGCCGGTCGGCGGCCTCTGAAAATGATCCCACTTCTGCGACGGTAATAAAGGCTTTGAGGTTTTGATTATCCAATGGCTTGCCCTTTTGATTCCTGCTAGGAATGACAGCTATGCTAAATATGAATTTATTTCATAATAAAGCAGGTCTACAATGGCTGCAACTTGAAAGAAGCACGTCTGGGAGACTGTGATGACTGGAAGAACACTTTACGACAAGCTGTGGGACAGCCACCTTGTTAAGCAAAACAGCGATGGTTCATCGTTAATCTATATAGATCGCCATGTGATTCATGAGGTGACGTCACCTCAGGCCTTTGAGGGTCTGCGTATTGCGGGTCGTCTGCCTTGGCGTTTGGACACGAATATTGCCACCCCTGATCATAATATCTCTACTGACAAGACTGAGCGTGATGCCGGTGTTGCGGGTATGACTGATGAGGTGTCTCGTATTCAGGTACAGACGTTGGATGATAACTGCGACCTTTACGGGATTAAGGAATTCAAGATCAATGAGATGGGCCAGGGCATTGTCCATGTGATGGGTCCTGAACTGGGCGCGACTATGCCGGGTATGACCGTGGTCTGTGGTGATTCCCATACTGCGACTCATGGTGCACTGGCCTGTTTGGCCCATGGTATTGGTACCTCTGAGGTTGAGCATGTGCTGGCAACCCAGTGTTTGGTGGCCAAGAAGATGAAGAATATGCGAGTCACCGT
>CALSNK010000007.1 GCA_943787675.1 uncultured Pseudomonadales bacterium | reverse complement strand
CCATCCTCATAGAGGGTTGGCGCTTTAGCGAAATAATAATTAAGGCAGAAGATTCGACAGGCACCGCTGTAGGCATTATAAAAAGACTGTCGTGCACCCTGGACAATGGAATACCGCAATGCCACTGAGGGAATGCCATAGCGCTCACCAAACGTTATAGCCTGCTGCTCCTGAGAATGCTTAGACAGCGCATAGGCATTGGGCGGTGCCACATGCTCTTCCGTTGTCCAGGTCCAATCAATAGGCGTATCACAGGTTTTGCAGCGGTGTTCCCAGTCTCTATTAATCAGGTCTGATTCCACACGCATTAATGGAGAAGTAGCAGTGTTACAGGTTGGGCAGTGATACTGTCCCTCACCCTGAACAAATTGACTGCTAGCAACAATCACTTTTTTGATATCCAGATTTTTCTCAACAATGATTTCATAAATCATTGCAGTGCTCACCGCATTGGTGTGAAAGAATGTCGACAGGTCCGGCAGATAATCCTGATAGGCTGCCAAGTGATAAACCGCATCGACGCCCTCCAGCGCTTTTACTAAGTCAGCCTTTATCTGCACATCACCCAGAATGAATTCCGCTTCGGGGTTTATCCAGGGCGGCATACCTTTAAGATGCACTGGCTTTTTAAGACAGTCGAGAATTCTCACCTGATGGCCATCAGCGATTAATCGATCGACCGTGTGGGAACCAATAAAACCTGCACCACCAGTGACGAGTACTTTCATTGGCTAGTCTCTTGGCAAGCTGGCGTTGAATCAATAGTCGCCCTTTTTTTAATGTCGGCCTTTTCTTGGTCGGCATTTTTCTCACCATAACCAAGTGGCTTTAACTTGTGCCAGGTCCAGGCGGTGCGAACAATATCTGCAATGGTTGTGTACTTGGGCTGCCAACCTAGTTGGGTGCGTAACTTGGTTGAATTGGCAACCAACTCCGGTGGATCACCAGGCCGGCGATCCACGACTTTATAATTTGCCTTATGCCCAGAGACCTCTTCACAGGCCTTAATAATATCCATTACCGATTGGCCATCACCTGTCCCTATATTAAACACCTCGGCAGTACCTTCACCAATGGCCTCCATGGCCAAAAGGTGCGCGCTAGCCAGATCTTCGATATGCACATAGTCTCGAATGCAGGTGCCGTCAGCTGTTGGGTAGTCATCACCAAAGACCTTGAGTTCAGATTCACCACAGCGGATATTTTCAAGCACTAGAGGAATAAGATGGTTCTCTGGATGATGATATTCACCAAAATTACCGTCCTTTGAGGCCCCAGCGGCATTAAAGTAACGCAGCAATGTGTAGCCAAAGTCATGGATATGAGAAAAATCTTTAATCATCCATTCCACCGCAAGCTTGGTGCGGGCATAGGGGCTGCAAGGATCTTGATCAGCATCCTCTGCCATTGGACTTTTGGGGTTCATGCCATAGGTGGCACAGGTGCTGGAAAACAAGATCTTTTTAACCCTGGCTGCTGCCATAGCGTTGAGTAATGACAGAGTCCCACCAATATTGTTGTCATAATGGTAGCTTGGGTTTCTCACCGATTCGCCAACATCCGTTGCCGCCGCAAAATGCATCACAGCCTCAATCTGGTTGTCACGCATCGTCTGCTCGAGAAATGCAGTATCGCGAATATCGCCAACCACTAATTTGGCGCCATCGACTGCAAGGGGATGGCCCTCAATGAGATTATCGAAAGCCACCACAGTATGGCCAGATTGTTTAAGAAGTCTTAGGCAAGCGCTGCCAACATAGCCCGCACCACCTGTTAATAGAATATTCACCTGTTCATTCTCCTTGAACGTATCGCTTTTAAATCATTTAAAAGTTATTTGTATCTGTCGCTAATAAAAATTATTCGGCTCCCACGGCGATCAATTTCAAAAGGGATTTCTCGAGGATTTCCCAGAGCATCACGAATCGCCTGATGCTTCTCCGGCGGCGCCACCAACATCAGAAAGCCGCCGCCGCCGGCACCCAGTAATTTTCCGCCCTGAGCCCCCGCTTTCATTGCAGCCTCATACCAGTCATCAATTGCACTGTTGGAAATACCAAAACCCAAAGACTTTTTAAGCAGCCAGCCTTCGTTTAACAGCCGGGCGAATTCATCAATACTGCCACTGCCAGAAATCACGCCTTTCATCTCGACCGCCAAATCTCGCATCTGCCGAAGAATATTAAAGGTGTCTACCTGGGTAGTCCCCGCACTTTGCTTAATCAAAATATCGTCAGCACTGCGCTGCTGTGCGGTGTACATCAGTAAGGTTCTGGATTCCAGTTCCTTAATAGTCTCTGGCCTATAGGGAACAGGCTCAACATCCACGCTGCCATCGGGATTAAAGGCAATAAAGTTAAGCGAGCCGTATGCAGCTGCATATTGATCCTGTTTGCCAATGGGTTTACCGAGAATATCTACCTCAATCTGACAGGCCTGCTCTGCGAGCTGCTGTGGGCTTGTAATCTGACCCTTATAGGCATACAGAGCGTTGAGCATGCCGGCCGCCAGACTACTGCTAGAGCCCAACCCTGTGCCAGAGGGCACATCGCCAATGGTGGTTATCTCCAGATGCTTGCCGAGTCCGGTCATACGTAGAGCTTCACGGGCGATGGTGTGTTGAATATCATCAATAGAATCGGCGATTTCAGTTTTGGTATAGGCAATTCGTGTAGACGCCTTAAAGCGGGGGCTCACCGTCACATACATATGCTGGTTCAGGCCCACGGATAAAACGGCACCCATTTCCTTTTCATAGAAAGAGGGTAAATCTGTGCCACCGCCGGCAAAGCTCACCCTGATAGGGGGTTTGCGAAATAATCATTGCACCTGTCCTTGGTTGGTTGTCTCGTTGGTTTGTTTCTTTTCTGGCCTGCTCAATGGCCGGCCTAAGAGCCTGTTTAAATTTATTCAGTAATGGCTCGAAGACAGACTGAGATATCAAAGGTCCGAATCACCTTTTGCTCTTCCCTCTATCGCCAACGCTTTCCCGCAGGGTTTTATCCTCTGCGAGATGGCCGAATTGCCTCGGCCAATGCCTCGAGCGTTCTCAGGCTCAACTAATAGCCCGCTGTGACCCGGCTTTAATAAGATCGGGCATGCCCACTAGATCCGTGGAGATAACGGGAATACCACAGGCCATCGCCTCCATTAACATCTGAGGTAACCCGTCTACATCCCCATCACTGGCCCAAACGCAGGGCAAACAGTAAATATCACCCGTCTCCATAAACCCGGGAATATCCTCTTGTAACAGAGGCTGACCGGTAAAAAAGACCTTTTCAGCCAATCCCGCATGATTAACTTGGCGCTGAAGTTCATCTAAAAGAGGCCCATCTCCGCCAATCGTGCATGTAAAGCTCATATTATTGGCATTTAATAGCGAACAGGCATCAATCAGATAGCACAGGCCTTTTTTCTCCACGAGGCGCGCCGAGGAAATAATGCGAATGGGCTGGCCGGCTTGAGCGACTGGTCTCGTCACAGGCTTAAATAGACTGGTATCAATGCCGCAATAAACAATAACCAGTTGACTGAGCTCAGCGCCCTCGGAAAGATAAAAATCGCGATGAAAACTTGAGATACAGACAATAAACTTGGCTCGAGCAATCTTGTCTTTGAGCGCGCAACGTTCACGAAAAAGGTCCGCCGCATGGCCGGTAAAGCTAAAGGGTTTGTTTAGCAACCAGGCACCATACATACCCACGGTGCCACAGGAGTTTATCCACTGAGAATGAATATGGGAGACGTCGGAGCCCATAAGCGACTTTGCCCAGTGACAGGCAACAGCAAAATGTAAGATGGATTTAAGACGCACGACAAAGGATTCTTTGCGCCCAAAAAAGCTATTCAACAGGGCAAACCAAAAAGAGCCCCCAAACAAAAAAGGCCCAGAACAGACAGCACAGAAAACTGCCCAGGCAGACTGGGGATAAATAATATGGGTGTCTGCATTAATCGCCGCCACCTCATCGGACTTAAAAAAGGTCGACTTAGGCCTATGCAGAGAATGCAGCACAAAGGGAATATCTTGCTTTGCCAACGCCATTAACTCGTTGCCAACCCAGGCATTTCCGACCCCAGTACTGGTTATATAATGAATCATGCTATTCCTTTAGCCGCTCTTAACTATTTCGGTACTCAATAATTTTACTGGTTTTGCCAGATAATTTATTAAAGTAATACTTACAAATCCCCTGGGCCTCAGGAAATTTTCCCAAGGCGATAAACCAGGCATACAGAGATATCTCCGACGAGGTGTTACCCAGTGATCGTCGCGACTTGACCGTTTTTTGAATCATACGAATATACAAAGATAGTAAAAACAGCATGGCCGTGTAGATAAAAATAACGGATGTTGCAGGTAGGCTCATTGTGATTAGCATGACGGCCATCAATACAAATAGAGCCGGAAATGCCACACCATAGGCCAGGCTACTGAGTAGCTGCCGTTTCTTATAGCGAGCTTTATCACGGGAATGAAGATCAAATCCCTGTGCATAGGCATGGCCACACCTAACGGAACGAAGCCACCATTGAGACAGCCGATGCATATTGGCATCGTGCAATGTCATAGGGCGATCCAGACGCGCAATAGAGCCCCCTTCGCTACGCAGCCGCAAACATAACTCCGCCTCTTCGCCGGCAATCATGGATTCATTAAATCCACCCACGGCTACCAGCCGATTAATACGGTACATGGCATCTCCACCACAGGCGTCAACCTCACCCGCTATGCCCTGCCATTCCAGATCAATAAGATGGTTATAAACACTGGCCCTCGGATAACGTTCAGCCGATTGCCACAGACAGCGACAGAGTCTGGATGCTGGTCTAAAAAAGCATGGGCATCGGCGATCCAGCTGAGGGCCACCTCACAGTCACCATCAACGAATTGCACATATTGAGACTCTGGGTAATGGCACTGTAAATACTGAAGGCCCGCATTTCTCGCGCGGGCCATCGTGAAAGGAATACTGATATCTAGGTCGACAACATCGACCCCAACTGATTGTGCATGCTCAACACTGCCGTCACTAGAACCGGAGTCCACATACACCATTGGCCCAATCTGCTGGCCAGAACTCTCCTGTAAAGAGGCGATACAGCGTTTCAGTCGATCACCCTCATTACGACCAATAACAACCACAGCAATCTGTTGGTTAGCGACCATTAGCTGACGGCCTCAGCCTCAGCAACTTGCTCACGAACATGGGCCATAATGTACTGGGTCGTCACATGCATGAGGCTCTGATGGGCGTCCTCAGCCATGCCGTAGTTTTCCACGGGAATCCAAACACAGTGCTTAGCAATATCTTTAAGCTTGCCTCCCTTAAAGCCAACAAACGCAATAGTGGGCACACCCATTTTATTGGCGTACTCACAGGCTTTAACCACATTGGGGGAATTGCCACTGGAACTCACCAGCAACAGAGCATCATTTTTGCCGAGGTAGTATTTAAGCTGCTCGCTAAACACCACATCATAAGAAATATCGTTGCCCAGAGCAGTGAGCATGGCGGTGTTAGAGGATAGAGAAATTGATTTAATGGTGGGCTGGCCATCTTTATGAGTGCCTTTGGTGACATCACAGACAGTGTGGTCACAGATGGCTGCACTGCCTCCATTACCTGCAGTCCATAGGATGCCGTTGTTTTTGGCGACTTTGAGAAAGGTCTCTAGCACCGGCTCAAGACTGGCCTTATCGAAGCTGTTAATTGCCTTAATGTATTGCTGGTAGTAGTTATCTACGAAGCTTGTAAAATCCATAACAAATTCCTTTTTCTGTTTATTCGAGCTATCAATCCCCAAGCTCAACCATTTCCTTATTCCATACTGTCTTCTGTTGATCGTCGAGATACCGAGTCGCCTGCTGCTTACCCAACACCAAACACTTCCATTGATAATCGCGTATAAACTCCCGTAGATTCTCATCTTTATATCGAGGGACCCTAGCAACCATGCTTTTCAAATAACCCCATAACATGGCTAATCCACCCAAAATATAAGGCGGGTGGAGCATCCTATACAAGGAAGTGGCCGTCATATAAGCCAGCCCCGTACCCATAAAATACTGCCCATAACCATGCCGAGCCTTGCCCGTATAAATGCCCGCCTGACTAGAACCCATGACCCTCAGGTGCACGAACTGCAATTCAGGCTCGTCCCAGCTACAGGCAATCCACCCCAGCTGTCGGCAACGATGGCAATCTATGGCATCCCACATCACCTCAGACACAAAGCCACCAATATGTTTAAAACAGCTTATCCGATAGAACTTCGTCATACCCACCGACATCTCGTCGCCGCGCTTCTCACTCACTAAATTGCCAGCGCGCCTGTTATAAGGCTTACCGCTGCAGGTCCCAATGCGTGGTGATTCATCCATCCTCGAGATCAATATTTCGAAATACCGCTTGGGTAAGTCGACATCCAGATCCAGCTTACAAATAAACTGGTATTCATCCAGAGAAATCGCGTTCAGACCAACATTGAAAGCCTCAACAACCCCAGGGCCTACACTTCGATGCCCACGATCGTTACGGGTAACAATCTCAATAAAGCTGTATTGATTGGCGTACTGCTGAAGAATTTGCGGGGTGTCGTCTGTCGAACCGTCATCCACAATAATCCATTTACTGGGTTTTACTGACTGGTTTACCACGGAATTCAAGGTGCTGCGCATAAACTCCGCTTCATTGCGGCACGGCGAAATAATTACGTAAGAATCGTCCATATATTCTCTATCTAATCTGTCGACTCAACTCTACTTAATGGATTAAAAAAAGTGAATCTCAAATATAAAATGAGACCCTCTTTTACCTCAAATAGATAAGTGGTTCACACTTTAAAGGGCACCTAGTAAAGATAGCCTATATTTGGGACCTAATCCTTTATTTCAGAACTAGTCAGAGATACCTGCCTGAAATTAGCGCAGGTTATTTCAAACCCCAACCAGGGGCTTAAGGTGTGTAAATCCCGATCAAAAATTGAGCTGATACGTTCAAGTTGCGCCTCATGGATTTTAGGGCGGTCCTGCATCTGCAACTTGCCCTTGATGCTATCTCGTAGCCTCTGAGGAATCAGCCGTCGACGAAGTGCCTGCATAACGGGGGATTCTATTAAAAGCTTATAACCTAGGAATTTCCTAACACGCCGCTGTGAGACATTATCGGGCCCAAGATCATGAACCCAGGACAGAGGTGCCGGACAACCAATAAACTCGCCCACTTTGACTAAGGTTTGATCCGGCGCTGACTTAAGCGCGTCAAAAAATACAGGTAGCACGGCGTCTTTACCAAAGGTCTCCAGATAGGGCTTTATTTGCATACCATAACAGCTGTAATTAATAAGCTCTGGGTAACGATCAATGGCCTGGTTGATATCGCAGGAAATAATACCCTCCGACCACTGATGAATATAGTGTGAGATCAGTCGATCAATAGGATCACGCATCACATAGATAAGACGAGGGCTCTGTACCGCCTCTTGCAGCCGCTCAATGGTATGAGGGTAATCGGGTAACTTAGTGTAATGGGTGCTGGATTCGCCACATAGATCCGTCTCTGCAGCCTCACTAAAAAGCCCATGATACCAAGCAAGTCCCTGAGCATAGACAGCATCGTCACTAAAGAAATTGGGCTCCTTAGGAGTAGACATAAAAATGCCCGGCTGTGCTGCGAGTTGGTTATGCAGGGTGCTTGTGGCGCTTTTCATGGCGCCAATGACCAAGAAGTGGGGCAGCTTAGTGTCCATTAGTAATGATCCGGATGTATATAGGCAGCGGTTGGATTATGGAAGTTGGTCCAGATATCACGCCACTGGCTGTCACAAATATTTGACTGATAATCGCTATTAACGAGCTTGCGCAATCTTGCGATCAGCCAGCCTAGATGCCAGAACAGGTTGGCAGCTAACAGGCCAGATCGCCCAAAATACTTGTAGTAATAACGGGTACGAGACTCATAGAAATACCGCGGTAGGCGCTTTTTTTTCGCAGTCTGGCTCTTTACCGGTGAACTACCACCACGCAAATGCACAACCCGCGCCTTCGGATTGTGGATGATATTCCAACCAGCTCGTCGCGCACGTTGACAAAAATCAACGTCTTCAAAATACATAAAGAATTCTTCATCCAAATGGCCGATCTGATCAAATACCTGTTTGCGAATAAGCACGCAGGCGAAACTAGTCCACTCTGGGTAGGACGCCTCATCAGACACCTCAATAGGTACCTCATAGCGTTTCAGTAGCTTGGTAATTGGCCCGGTACAGGCTGAGCGAATCAACTCATTGATGGGGCGATGAAAACGAAAACAACTTTCTTGGGGCCCGCTCATCTGGCCACTCTAGACGAGGGCTGGCCATGCCCATTTCAGGATTTTCGGTCAAGGTATTTACTAATATCTCAATAGCATTCGGGTGAACAATGGTGTCACTGTTAAGTAACAGGATGAAATCACCAGTAGATTGCCTAATACCTATGTTGTTACCGGCAGAGAAACCGCCGTTAACACCCGAACATATGACACTAGTACTCCGATTGTTGTCAGCACTCGAGCGATTAATAATCTCGACAGAACCATCACCCGAGGCATTATCGACAACAAATACCTCAGACCTAGTATCACCTTCATATAAAGACTCAAGGCAATCTAGACATAACCTGGCGTCTTATAATTAACAATAACAACAGACAGTTTTAGGACCTAGAATCAGCACTATTTTTTTTTGCATACCTGACATTCAATATCGTTAGGCAACCACGTAGGCTGCCGACCCTCTAGCGCCTCAGGCGAGATAGCAGCAATAATACGATCTGCAACATTGGGCCAATCAAGCACCTCATCAACATGCTTAATAGCCGCCTCGCCCATGATTTTGCCTTAGCAGGATTCTCTAGTATCTCAACCATCGCGCTGGCGAGCACCTCTGGTGTTCTTTCATCGCAGAGTATTCCAGTTTTTCCATTTAGAACGATATCTGGCATCGCCCACTCATTAGTCCCTACAATAGGTAAGCCTGAAGCTGCAGCCTCCACAAATACTAGGCCCCAGGTTTCACAGACAGACGGCGTACAAAAAAGTGATGCGTTCTTATACAGCTTAGTGAGTCGACGCCGTTCGAAATACTTGTGCTTTCGCAGGAATCCCTCAAAGATAACGCCATCCCCAAATACTGGCTGCTCAGTCGGGCCAACAATAGTCAGAGTCGCATGGGGTATTTTTTGCCTTAGCAGCAAAAAGGCTTGATAGGCAAGCGGGCCACCTTTACGTTTCCAATCGCGCCCAATAAAAAGAAGGTTAGCTGTCGAATAACGCTCTATACGGGTATCCATAAACCCCTTCATTTGAACAGAAGCACCCGCACCTATTGGGTAGATTTTTTCACGGGGATAGCCGAAGTCGCGGGCAATTGAGTCTGCACCATAACTTGAGTGAGTAAATATCCCTTCACATTGATGTATGGTTTTATGCTGTTTGAGCAACTTCTGATGCATTACATCTGCATCGACCCCTTCATGCCCATAGGATTCGTGCTTGATTGCATCCTTTGTTGAAATTCCTATCCACCGGAATCTCCGCAAATGCTCTTGCTCTCCGTACTCGGGATTCACATAGGTATAAATAACAGCAGTATGCTTAGGCGCCTGCTCTAATATCTCAGCCAGACCAGAACTCTGCTCTGACTTCCAGCCGCCTAAAGCATCTTGATTAGTGACGCCGAATAAGCCTGATATTCTCTCTTGTAACTTATAGAATCGGCTAGGCCCCTTAAAGTGTCTTGCAGTAGTACAGCGATGAGAAACCGCACCATAGAGAAAATTTCGAGACGACAGTTCACGACAAACGCCGGCACTAACTCCAGACATAGTCCAGTCGGACCAAGGGGGACCATTCATTACCATTAATAGTTTTGGCTTCAATGAAGATTTTCGGGTCATTCCTTTGACGCTCTCATTAATAAAGAAAGACCGCCCTCAATTTTATTTGGGAGCGGTCAGTAAATGATAGCCTATATTTTACTGGCTCGTTAATATCAGCTTAAGAAACCAGCAACTATCTATAGGCAGGTAGTATTCCCATATCCTTGTTTAATATAGCGATTGATTGTCAAAGCAGAAAAACGTTCGTCCCATGTGTGCTCCGACTGGCTACTCACTGCTTCTATGAAATCATCCAGACTAGCACCTAATCCGATCGAACTTAGATAGCTTTCGAAGCTCCGCTCTGGCTGAGAAAAATACTGTTGCTCAATGGAGGAGCCCATGTCACCAGACAGGTCTTGCCAGCTATCAAAGGAATTGTTATTACCATCAACCCTAAACCATTGATCAAGATCTGCACCAGAAAAGTACACGTTATTATCAAATTCAGTCGACGCAACATTTTCAGAGATCACCGGGCGGATCTTACTGCCGGCAAGCTGGATATTATTATCAAAAATTCTGATATTGGACTTAGGGTCGGAATTCATTCTTATGGCACCATTATTATTACTCGAAGCCGTCATAAATAAATCGTAGATAATGTTTTTGGATACATTGACATCTCTGCTATGACCATTGAGTTTGATGCCATTGATGTTCTGTACTAAGGGATTATCATTCTTAAGAAGATAATTACCGCAGATAGTGCCGCCATCCCAATCAATAGCATCAATGTACCAACCCAGGTCCCGATTAGTTGGCCTGTCTCGACCAATGGCTAACATCACATTGTCTTGGATTTTGATGTTAGCCCAACGATGCCCATTATCATAATCGTCATTGCCTCCCGCGCTAATCCCTATCTCTCCACCAACATATAGATTATTTTCTATAACCAAATTCCGTGACACTATTTCATCTACGCCCCTAGTACCCGGATTAGCTGTCCACTTATTGTGGATACTGGATGGCCTTAGGAAGATATTATTGCGGAAAATTGTGTCAACAGACCGTCGGAAGTAAGTATTGTGATTGAATATTGTGGCTTGCCCTTGAGATTTTTCGCCTTGCCCCTCAACCCGCTGCTGTACTAACCAGCCATTATGATCGAAAACATTTTCTTCAAGCAAAACTGAGGCAGAGGATGCACCCATGCCCTGTGCATGACCGTCTTCACTGTAAGAATTTCTTATGATATTTCGTCTTATCACTATATCGACATGGTCTGCATCGCCATCGATAGAGATACCTTTGCTCAAATAGTTGAAATGGTTGTCTTCAAGTAGAATCGACCCCATAACCGTATTCTCAGGGCCATAGATAAGTATGCCGTCAACGTCTCCAACATTACCCCAACCTAAAAATGAAGACGAATCTGGGTCTCTACCCAATGCATGGAATGATATCCCCTTCACTACCATATAGTTGCGATTTGACCATATCCTTAACATTTCCCGGCCTTCACTCTTAGTAATCATAGGTCGCTTAGTGCTATTGCCGTAGGAGGTAAAAACCGCTCGTTCATCAATAGACCGGCCGGCCTTTAATTCTGCCCTAAAACCAATTTCCCACTCATCACCTCTGAGGAGCAAAATCCAATCGGGATACCCTTTACGGGTTTGATTTATAGCGGCTTTAATAGACTTGAATGGCTTTAGTAGCCCCGGATCTTGAATATTATCAATATCACGGGGAGCGTAAAACTCTCCCGTTTCATCATTACCCTCTGATGAGCTGACATAAATTAATCTAGAGTCGGCCGATGGGGTGAGAACTGACCAACCATTTTCGTCCCAACCATTAGTTTCTCGAGGTAAAAGGTTAAATTCACCGGACTTAACCCCATAGTTAGAGACGGGCTGAGATTCTGCCGTCTCCCTGTCAGCTGTGCTGACAATGACTTCTTGTGGCTCAACTTCAGCCGAGACAGCGTTAGGTGTAATACCGCTGTCGCTGTCGCTGCCGGAATTACTGCCATCTGAGGAGGATGCAGGAGTCAATATGTTTTGTGCGCCAGTATCGGGTGGTGGGCTACTTTTACAGGCAGTAACAGCGAGAACCAATGTGAGCAATAAAACATACTTTTTATTTATTAAGGCGCTCAAAACTATCTATCTCCTTATTGTTTGAATTGGCTCTATGGTAACTATCATTTTTGTGACTTATCTAGCTACGTCAATATAGCGTGATCCATTACATAAACTTCATTGTATTGCATGCGCCACGTCACACTGCTCCCTATTATTTAGGTTGATTTACCGCTGTTTGCAACAGGCTTAGATGACTTTAGAAAGCAGGAAGAAAACTTGAAGTCACAAAGTATCTTAACTACTCTTCAACTGTAGATATGATTATATGGATATAATGATGCAACAGTCGATTTCTCGGCGGCTCGCTGTTAAGTATTTTTGCGGTGGTGCTGCAGCAGCGCTTCTCCCCAGTCAAACCAAAACCTCCAATATCGAATCAACGTCTAGGATTAAGTATATTGGCGATGATTTTTATACGATAAATGGATGGGTGGTTACCAAACAAGACCTTCATCTAAGTGCCCAAAGATAGATGCTTTTACCATTCGATCCCACGGAGTCACACACCGCAGAATATGACCTCTGTATAGTTGGCACAGGCCCTGCCGGTATAACTCTCGCATTGGAATTGGCCAATAAGGGGCTCCAAATACTGATACTTGAGGCCGGTGGCTTAGACTATACAGCTGAGTCTCAAGACTTCTATGAATGCGAGTCAGTAGGCCATGAAGGATGGCCAAAACTGACGAGACTACGGTTTTTTGGAGGCACCTCCAATCACTGGTCTGGCCGCTGCCGACCATTTGACGCTTCCGACTTTAATCGGCCCTCTGTAAACAGCCTTCCAGGTTGGCCAATAGACTATTCAGAGTTGGATAAATATCTAGCACCTGCAATGAAAATCATCGACATTGACGATAGCGGCGGGTTTAAGCCTATAAGTACTACGACATTTGATGGGCACTTTTATCCGGACAAATCAGCCCAGAGCCCCCCCACTAGGTTCAAAGAAAAATATATTGACGAAATAAAAAATAATCCAAATATTCACTGCTTTTACAATGCAACAGCCGTTGACTTAGGTCTAGACAGCCATCATATATCCGTACAATCAATTCTAGTACGCCACTACAATGGTGGCCAAACGCAATTCAAAGCTAAAACATTTATCCTCGCATTGGGTGGCATAGAAAATCCTAGACTTCTATTAAACTGTAAATCGCAAATAAAAGAGGGCCTTGGAAATAGCCATGACATGGTTGGCCGATGTTTTATGGAGCATCTAAATGTATCTCTTGGCTCCTTCATCTATAAAAATCCAGACCAATCTTCACAGATGCAGTTTTATACCGATGCGCAATTTTCAAATGCTTATGATATCGGCCAGTCTAATGTGACGTTAAGTATTGTCAAAACAGTTAAGTCTTATGGTCGTACACGCGCTATTAAGAACTTCTTTAAAAACCTTGCATGCGAAATGGAATTAAGCGAAAAAATAGACTATCTCAGTGACTTTAAATGCCCCGGCATGGGTAATATTAGTACCTTGATGGAACAGTCCCCGAATTTACATAGCCGTGTAATGCTGAGTGCCCAAAGAGATGCTATGGGACTCCAGCGAGCTAAGTTTGACTGGCAGCTCAATGACTATGATCGCAATACAATCAAAACCATCGGGCAACAATTTGCCAAAGATTTCCAAAAGGCAGGGTTAGGTAATGTTAAATTGGAAAATTTTGTCATTCAGGCAAGCGATGAGAATACTATAAAATTTAGCAGGCATGCCCATCATATGGGTACAACACGGATGTCAATATTGCCTGCACATGGCGTTGTGGACGAAAACTGCAAGGTGCATGGTCTCGACAATCTATACATAGCCGGTAGTAGCGTGTTTTCCACAGGCGGGGCCTGTAATCCTACTATGCCGATCATTCAACTGTGTCTGCGCATGGTCGATCACCTTGTCAAAAAATCGACATTTCCTGTTAAAACCTGAGGTAAGAAGCGTGAAATCTTTTATCGCCCCCAATTACTCTAATCTTTCCAAGGTAGCTGCTGACAATCGAGAGGTTTATGGCAATGGGGTGCCTTTTCCATTTATTAAATTTGATAATTTCTTTAATGAGACTCTACTGGATCAGGTTGTTGACGAGTTTCCAGACCTGGCGAGTGAAGACTCAATGGAGTTTAACAATAGCAATGAACGAAAATTTGCAGGCAAAGGAGAGTTATCTTTCGGGCCTCAAACCCGTGCCTTTATGCATTTTCTCAATTCAGCGCCTTTTTTAGAGTTTATCCAGTCTATTACTGGTATCGATGAGAAATTGCTTGGCGACCCGTATTTTATTGGCGGCGGGCTGCACGAAATAAAAAGGGGCGGGGTACTTAAAATTCATGCTGACTTTAACAAGCATAAGCTAACAGGCCTTGATCGCAGAGTTAACGTCCTGATATACCTCAATAAAGAGTGGAATGAAAAATATGGCGGCCATTTTGAACTATGGGATGCAGCTATGACCGAATGCGGTCAACGTATACTGCCGACCTTTAATACCCTAGCCATATTTACCACTACCGATTTCTCTTATCATGGCCATCCAATTCCGTTAAATTGCCCTGAAGCCATGAGTAGAAAGTCATTAGCCCTCTATTACTATTCTAACGGTCGCCCCGATACCGAATTAGATCCTAAGGTTGGCGACCACAGTACGCTTTTTAGAGAGACAGACCCCAACGCGGTAAGCGCCACCCATAATATCGTTGATACTGGTAAACGGGTTCTTAGGAGTATTACGCCACCCATTTTGGTTAAGATTGGTAATAAAATCAGACGTAAACTAGTCGGTAAATAGTCGGCACCCTACTAATCAGTGATGTTAATCACTGATTAGTTTAGCTAGCTTTGATGGCTCATTTCTGAAATCGAATAATAGAAGGCTTGTTCCAGTATGGCTGCAGACACATCCCAGTCAAACCTCTGCACATATTGACTGCTCGCAGCACTTATTTCAGCCCAGCGAGCGTCATCGAAACTTAGTAATTGAATAAGTCGCTCGGCCATTCCTTCAGCATCGCCCACATCGACAAGATAGCCGTTGTAACCATCCTTAACATAGTCCTCAGGGCCACCACATCTGGTGCTTACAACTGGGCATCCGCAGGCCGCTGCTTCCAGACCCGGCATACCAAAACCCTCCGATGTCGAAGGCATTAACCAGCAGTCGGTCTGCCGATAGAGCTCAGGGATCTGCTTTTGACTTGGACGATAATGATAGTCAAAGTTAGCCGGCGGTCTGTGGTCTGGGCTAATAGGGTGGGAGCCAAAACAGACTACTCTTAGGTTTGGTAGCCTTTTTTGTACGAGACGAAGCGCTTCAAAGGCAGTCTCTGCGCCTTTCCATTCAACGATTCCATAAAGCATACCAATGGTAGGTACAGACTGTTTTGTGCGCGATTGATAATTAAACTGATTCCAGTCGACCCCATTAGGTACAAGGACTGCATCAGCATCACCATAGGATTCCTTCATCAAGGTCTTCAGCCATCTTGCGATAACAATTTTTTTATAAGGTAGCTGATAAGTCTGTGCGGCTAATTGCGGACTTCTTCCATGTATTTCATGGTGACGAATAAAGTAGGCTTTGATACCTTTTGAGTCAGGCCAATCCCTAATCCAATGGGCGGTTTCCCACCAGGTCGCGATTGTGACGTCAGCATCTGGAGCATGTTCAGCCAGTATCGGCTTATGAGGTACGGGCATTAAATTGGCGGTACTCGATTCAAAATGATGCTTTTGTTTATTGTAGGTTTTACTTCGATTTATCCAATAGCGCAAATACCCCCTCAGACGCCAAAAAGGAGGTGCTGGGGCGGGCCCATCAACATACAGTATGTTTACTTGATGCCCTCGTCTGACCATTGCCTCGGCAATAAGACGATTAGATTTAACACCACCTGACATACCAGGCCTAGGATTAACCCAGTTAATAACCAAAGACTGCCTCTGGGGGACAGACCCCTGCTCTATTACTTTGCCCATGAGTGATCTTCCACATAGCCCATCGTAATAAGTAACTCTCCAGCAACATTCATGAAATCTCTTTTTTCGTCCGACGATAGATCCCGTGACCAGCGACCCATACTAGTAGTCGATACTTTGTCTTTGCTATTTTGGTTGTTCACCAGCCTACCAATATCCATAGAATCCTGTCCGATTGCACTAGGCTCTAGCATCTCATCTGTATAGTCCTCGTCAATGAACTCACAAAGTTTCTTGAGTACGGGAACAGAACTCTGCACCAAATCTTCATATTTAATCTCGCAATAACGAGGGTGACTTCTATAGGCAAGACCGCTGCTAGTGTCATTCAACCACCTAGCGGCACATTCAGATATAGGCCGATTAATGTGGCTAGGAACGATCTTGCCGTCGATGATTTTTTTGTTTCGGGGTGATGACGCAGTGAGCAAGCAACATCTCGACCATCGCGCACAATATGAATAAATCGGCTATTAGGAAACCATGTCAGCATTTTACCTATCACCCTAATATTATTTGGCGTCTTGTCAGCCGATCTTTTTTTGCCAGCCTTGTTACTTTGATCTAGGTAGAATTGCTCTGCAAACACCGCTAAATTTGGTGCCTGACTTACCTGTGTGAATATTTCGCCCTCTTCAATATTCCACATCTTTGAAATATTATTTGGCCAAAATGGCAATCCGAACATTGAGGTCTCTGGACCACAAAAAATATTTGGGTGGCGGTTTAGCATCTCGCGTAATAATGTTGTGCCGCTGCGGCCACAGCCCCCGATAAATATCATTGGCAGCTGAGACCGCGCAGATAGGTCATACCAGCCGCGATCAATCAATGACTGCTGATACTTGGTTTTTGGTCGTCGTTTGAAATCTCTGATTTGGCGCTTGCCAAAATTAATACATCGCTGGCCAAATGTTAATGAATGACTCGGGTCCATAAACTAATTACTCCCTCTTCCTTGAAAATAGTTATTTGTGTTGTTTATCGTCAATGGCCATCGCCAGCTGAAAGAACATCTGATTGAATGTGGGGCCTAAGTCTTCAGCGTAAGCTTGCATTAGCTGTGGTGCAGACCGATCGATAATAGGGTCAAGTATTTCCATTGCCGAAGACTGGACTAACCGCTCTCTTTGACTCTGCCATTGAGGAGCAAATTTCTGTAACGCAACCATATCAAACCAACTATCACTCACATTGTTCCAACGCTTGGTATCAATAGATTTGTCTGGGCCATTCTTAACGGGTTTGGCGCCACTCAATGCCGTGTCGCCAGGCCTTCTACCTGTATTGGCATCTTGAACATCGCCGAGTTTTCCATAAAGAATTGAGAATGCTTGGCTGGCAATCGAACCGGCATAACGATCTTCAGGTAACAGCTTAGTGGCAAAATCTATAATGTACCTATGCGAAAATAAGGTCTCAAATGAGAATAATTTGCTATTACCCATAATATGAGCGAGATCGTCTTGGCGACTCGTTGGCCAAAACTTAACCCATTCTTCAGCAGTCTGTGGCCGAAGTTCTCTTACAGTCTCGAGCCTTTTGGCTCTGCGAGATCGCACCTGTTGACGGATCTCAGGGCTAAGATACTTTTCCAGCCGGTATCGGCCCAGATTACTGCCAATGCCTGGGAGGTGAATTGGCTGAGGTATATTGAGCAATCTTCTTAACACTACGCCAAGGCTCTCTTTGGTTCCTTTGGGCCGGAAAAATTCACGCTGCCATTTGGGCATGTAATGATCTTTTAAATAGGTATCACTAAGCTGTCCTCCTAAAATCACATCAAATTGATCATCTAGGCCAGACTCTGGAATACACAGACCATGAATCATTGCACGTCTTTCTGTACCCAATAATTCTGGGCCACTGCTAAGAAGGAGCCTTTGAAAATAGTCCTCCTGAACGTCTAGCGAAAATATGGTTGCATCCATAGGCACGCGCCACATCTTGGGCAACGTCTGTTTCATAATTTTCATGGGTAACATAGGTAATCGCGGTAACCTGATCCTTGGGTAAAACTGACAGAACCGCTCTTGAATCCAGACCTCCGCTCAGGGTCACACCTATAGCGTCGGCGCTTGCCGCTATATCGGATCCCGTCTCCCGCATTCGGTCTACAAGCTCATCCACAAGACCAATCTGTGGGGTGGCCAGTTCTTTGGGCGTCCAATAAACCTGCTCCTCAATATTGGGCTGGCCCTTATGAAACGATATATTGACGCAGGCACCAGGCTCAAACTCATGGATGCCTTGGCGGCTGGAGAATGGAAAAGTAATACTATTATGAACCAACAGCTCACCCAACGAGATCGCGTCAAAGTCCATATCACGGCCAGCTATCAACGCCAATGTCTCAACATCTGTGCCTATGCCAACCAGATCGCCAGCGGCAGTATAGGCGCTGTAAACCGGCTGAGTGCCCATGTGGTCTCGGATAATGGATATCTGGGCGTGCGTTACTCTCAGTAACGCAAACATGCCAGTTAAGCTATCGAGCAATGAGTTTTGACTGCTATGACCCAGCCATTGATCGTTGAGACGTGAGCAGAATACTTTATCCCTTTGCCGGCCCCCCAGGAACCTTGGCCGACCGACACATCCAACCAGAGAGCCATCATCCTTATAGGGCGTATATTGAGCGTCAGCCGTCTCCTGAAGTATGACCTGCCCCCATTCATACTCTACGCAATGTATTTCTCGGTGCGCCATCCGCGGCCTATTCTGTAGGCATTTTTGAATTTTGTCAGGAGACACCCCTCTTCCAAGCTGGATTATAAAATCACTCATAATCTAGAAATTTATCCCATTAGTAACCAACAGACCAACTGCAACAAAGCAGGTACATACAATAAAGGCTGTGGCATCCACCGAGGGCAGCCATACTTTATGCCTATACAAGACACCTGCAAGAAAGGGGTAGCTCAGTATTTTTGACGCGGACACACCCACAATCAGGCCTATAACGCCAAAATAATAACCACCAACGAGCATACAAATAACCAGCAAAACTGCCCTGGCCACCTGAAACAGCATAAATCCAAATGAGTCACCAAAAGATAGCAAGGCAGTACCCGCGGTTGCCGTGATAACACTGCCAATAGAGCCTATAGAAAGCACCTGTAACATCCAGCCAGCGGAGTAGTATCTGGGGTCGTACAGTAATTCAATAAGAAACTGCCCACCAATAACCATAAGACATACAAAGGGCAATGTTGCTAATAGCAGGTATATGCGTGTTTGCTTTATCTTAGCTTTAATCGAACCCTTATCTTCTCTGTAGGTTTCAGAATACAAAGGCATCATGACCTGATCATTTAACTTGAGTAGTAATTGCAGGAGCATCCTGGACCAAATTACGGCAATAGCAAAGAAACCTAACTGGTCTTTAGGCAGGAAAGCCCCAAGTACTAAAACATCGCCCTGCTGGATTAAAAATGTCAGTGCAGTACTCAGAAAAATCCACTTACCAAATGAAAAGATACTGCTTAGGGCTTTTGGCTCCATGGCGAATCGAGGCCATTGAGGTTGAGTCATAATATAAGAGTAAATACAGCCAAACAGAGCGCCGATTAGACCGCCCGCAGCGATCGCCCAAATCGATTGATAGGTCCATGCTAATAAAACAGTTGCCACCACAGTGATTAACTGGGCCGTAAATTCCCAGCATATTAACTGTTTTACCTTCATGTGCCGTTTGAGGGTCAGGATGCCGGGTGCATTAAAGCCCTGAACAACAGCTGTAAACCCAATCACTGGAATTAATATCATTAGTTCGGGAGCGTTATATAAGGTGGATGCGGGATAGGCTAGCACACAACTGATGGCCCAAATAATGCCTCCCCGCATTGTCTGCAGAGTCCAAGCAGTATGCAGATAGGCTGTATCATCGCCCCGTTGATCTCGTATCACGGAGGTTGCTATGCCGATATCCGAAAACATCTTAATACCATGCAACACTACCGTTACCAGAGCCATCAACCCAAAAACTTCAGGAAACAACAGCCGAGTTAAGAGTAGATTACTGAGCAGACGAACGAACTGAGAGCCACCAAAGCCTAATACTGACCAGAGTGATCCCTTAATAGCACGTGCTTTTATAGAGGTGGGTGAGGGGATCAACGTAGAGCCCAAATTGCGAAACTCCTTCCTGGAATTCTAATAACTCATTGCTAACTTAATCAGGTCTTAAAAACCACTAAAAGTAACGCAACAACTGTTATTTAAGTCTAGTATAGAGGTAGCATTAGTCAAATATTATGCTGCTTTTCAAGGGATTATAAGAACAGGACGTTTAAATGCCAGAGTTCCTCCGCGCCTATATCGTAGTTATAGCCCTCTCTTTATTTATGTTCTCGCTGTTAATGCGCCTAAATATTGATTTCATCAAAAAATCCGAACTTAAGCTCTGGCGTAATTACTGGCTTACCATTACCACAATCTCATTTTTCAGTTCAAATATCTGGATGTATATGCTGTTGCTGGTTGTTCTATTGACCTATGTAACTACTACGAAAATAGATCGACTGGGATTCTTCATGGCCGTTCTATGCGCATCTCCTATGTTCAAGGTGACAATACCCGGGTTTGGTCTAGTCAATTTTTTGATAGTGCTAAGCTACATCAATATTCTTACATTAATGATATTGGTGCCAGCGTATAGAAGTAAAAAAGGCCTGTTCTCATCGCCTGCCAACAAGCTAGACAGAATTGTATTAGCCTATGTTTTTATAATATGCATACTTAACTTCAGGGAAAACAGTTTAACTAATGGCATTAGAGAGAGTATTAATTATATTATTGCAATCCTAATACCCTATTATGCTTTTAGTCGGCTAGTATCCGACTCAGAGCAGCTAAAAAAACTACTATTCATTCTGTTTCTATGTATCGCCCCTCTGGCGCTTATTGGCTCCTTTGAATCAATCAAACATTGGAAACTTTATTCATCCTCCATTGCGCAGGTCCTCGAATATACCAAAGGCATAGACTACGGCATCAGAGGCGACTCTCTAAGGTCTAGTACTCTTTTTTCTGGCCCTCTTACGCTGGGCTATGTTATGACAACGGGGTTTGGCCTCGCAATATTTCTGAGTAAATACACAAAAAAATCTAACCTAATCAAAATTTTAACTGTGCTCTTTATCTCTTGCCTATACTTCACAAAGGCACGAGGTTCCTGGATCGGCGCTATTGTTCTCATTCTTTTATATATTTGGTCTGGCCCTCAAAAGTTTGGTAATTTAGCTAAATTCTCTGTGGGAGGAGCTATCGCATTTTCCCTTCTCAGCCTCACAAGCATCGGACAAAAAATAATCTCTGCACTTCCTTTCTTCTCCGCAGAACAGTCCCATGAAGCATCAACCGTAGATTACCGATTCAGGCTTTTGGAACAGTCATGGGTGCTTTTCCAGAAAAACCCAATATTTGGCCTATCCAATTATCGTGAAACACCTGAGATGGAAGTAATGCGGCAAGGCCAAGGAATTATCGATGTTGTAAATTCTTATGTGCATATCGGTCTGAGCTACGGCTTTATCGGCTTATCACTTTTTTTGGCGCTTTTTTTGGGACTACTACTTTCAGTACTAAAGTCTCTCAAATCGCTGCCCCAAAGTGAAAAAGATCTAGTCAATATAGGTCGGCTGCTTTTTTCGGTATTAGGCTCTATGCTAGTAATGATAATAACTGTGAGCTCTATTGACTACATACCTATCTTTTATTGGGTAATAGGCGGCTTATGTTCTGCCTATATAAAAATTTGTTATGCTAAGAGGCGGTCTATTACTGGATTAGGGTATGTTAATAGACCAGTTTTTTAGGCAAACTCAGGAATCATATCTATGATATCTGTACCCTTGGCTTCTTTAAGCCAATTGGCAACTTCCTTGACTTCTTTAGCCTGAGTAGCTGTCGGCCTTATAACAGCAGACGTATTTCGGTCCTTAATCACATCTATAATCAAATTGGCATTAATACTCTTACGTTCATCCGCAAAGGCATACACCAGTGCCATATCACAGAGCGTATTAATACGCCGTGGAACGCCCTCAGAGAAGCAGAAGATGGCGGCAATAGCATCGGTGGTGAAGATCGACTTGCTGGAACCTGCGGTCTTCAGGCGATGCAGGATATACTTGCCGGTATCTACGTAATCCATAGGCCGTAGGTTGAAGTCCACGCCTATACGCTGTGCAAACTGGGTCAGCCTTGGATCGTTTAGCTTCTCTATTAGTTCTGGCTGACCGACCAATATGAGTTGTAGGAACACATCTGTTGAGATGTTGATATTGGAGATAAGGCGCAGCTCTTCGAGCGTTTCTTCGGAGAGGTTCTGGGCTTCATCAATAACCAGCAGTACTCGCTTACCGTCTGCGTACTGATCCATCACAAACTCTGAAAATTTGCGTAATTTTTTGGCGTTCTCAGGGCTTGGTTCTTCTAGCTCAAACGCATCTAAAACCCAGGTCATTAGATTGCCAAAGGCGGCATGGGTATTATTAATCACCCCTATTACCACTTCTTCGCCCTCTTGCTCGAGAAGGTAGTTAACCAGGGTAGTCTTGCCTGCACCTATATCGCCCGTAATAACAGTGAAACCGGCCTGACTGTGGAATCCATATTCGAGCATAGTTTGGGCTCTTATATGGTTCTTGCTCAGATACAGAAATGTTGGGTCTGGGTTCAGACTAAACGGCTTTTCTGTTAGATTAAAAAACTCTTTATACATGGCTTTGACTATCTCTTTATTAAGCGGGCTTTATATTAGGCGGACACAGGGGCTTTAACAGCCAGTTCGCTGGCATGTGATTTATTAATAACGGTGCCCACTAGGTTGCAGTTTTCTAGGGCCTGCAGTGCTTTTCGAATCTCGACTTCGGAGTTTTTTCCCTCTTCTATCACCATCAAAAAGCAATCGATGTGGTTTACGCAGGTGAGCACATCATCACGGGGCAGGATCGGGGGTAAATCATAGACCACAATCCGCGACTTATAGCGCTGTGTGACTTCGTGAAACAGGGCAACCATTTTGGGGGTTGATATCCATTCTGCCGAGTTGTCTGCTGTGCCTACGCCGGGTAATAGCATAAGGCGATCTACTCCTGGGTTAACCAGAAGCTCAGATATCTCTGCTTCACCTTTTAGATATTCCAACAGTCCCTTCTCTGGCGATATGGCGAAAAGGTCTTTGATGGTTGGCGTACGTAGGTCCATATCAATTAAAAGGGCGGTATGGTTAACCTCCATCGCAATGGCTGCGGCGAGATTACTCGCGATCAGGGACTTACCCTCACCATAGGAGGGGGAAGTAATACCAATGGAACGCCAGTTGTTGGCGCGCATCACTTTTACGATGTCGGTACGTAATGATCGAAATAACTGCGATCTAGGGTCGCTAGTTGACCGAGAAACCACATGGTTCTTTTCTAGCACTTCGTTCTTTATAGGCATCACTTGACTGACGGAATACACTATCTTTTCTAGGGGCGAGCTGTTGCCCGTCGCCAGTTTTTGGTCTTGACGCTTCTCTCGTGCTTTTTGTAATGCTTTATGAATACGTGACATAAATTAACCTACAGCATATTTATTTTGGTAAGCAACTTGAACCAGACTATGTCTAGGCTCATGAAAAAGTAATGTCCGATAACCACCGCAATAAAAGCCAAGACTACGGAAATAGTGATCAGAGTTTTTCTCGCTTTATTGATTTTTTTGTAGTCATTGGCGGTGAGCATCATTGGAATAATCGCCAAGGGTTCGCGGCCAGTTATTCGGGTGACATCTTTGACGCTGCGTATTGAGGGATCTAACATCTCGGCAAGAAACGCCAATCCAAAGCTCGCTGCTCCAGCAAGAAATAGGCCCATCATCAATAGCTTAGGTCGATTCGGTTTTACTGCCTCGGTGGGCCTTAGAGGCGGTTCGATTAGGGTGAAGCTCTCAGCTTTATTTTCGGACTCAAGGTTCTGTGCCACATCGGCTTCTAATTGCTTAGCCCGTAACTCTTGGTATTTTTTCTTGGTGTTTTCGTAGTCCCGGGTTAAGTCGTCGTAGCTTCGTTTTACTTCATGGGTACGGAGCACTCGCTGATTGTAGTCCGCGACTTCGATTTCCATATTTTTTCGTGATTTTTTAAGCCGTGCTAGCTCTTTTTCGGAGACGTCTATTTTGATCTTTATCTGACGGTAAAGAGGATTAGAAATCTCATCGATATTCTCTTCTGGCTGGAATAGCGCATCTGCCGCTACCTGTTTTTCTAAGGCGGCAATTTCTCGGGTGATGCGTTTTATATCTGGGTGGGACTCTGAGTATTTGTTTTTCATACTGCTCAGTTCATTTCTAAACTGTGCGAGTCGCACTGGGGCACTTAGGGTATTTACACCATCGCTGCTGGCTACATAGGGATCCATGCTGGCAAGCTCTAAGCTTAAGAAGTGAATCTGATCACCAAGGCGCACTGAGTCTGTTTGGTAGGCGCGTATTTTCTCTTCCAGACTATTGATCATGGACAGGTTAAATTGCAGCAGCTCCGGAAGGCTGTCGCCATATTCCAGTTTGAAGCCGGCTATTTTGCCTTCGAGCTCCTGTACTGTCTTCTGAATTTTGTCGGCTTCGTCTGTTAAAAAACCGAGGGTTTCAGCAGCTTTGCTGGTTCTTGTTTTAATGTTCTCATCTAGAAACAGGGTCACCAACTCATTGGCCACTTTCTGTGCAACCTGCGGCGATTCATCCATAAATGACACTTTGAAAGCAATACTTGCGCGCTGGGCCCTGCCCCGAGTGGGATCGATTACATTGGCATTGATCATGCTGATCTGCACATTGCTGCGAAATTTCTCTACCAATAGGGAAATAGTGTGTGACTCGCGCTCGTCGGCATACACGTCATATTTGTCGACAGTTTCAAGAATTCTCGACGTGGTGAGAATTCGCTGCTTAATAACCTGTATCTGCTGCTCGGCGTAGCTAGTTACTGTTGACCGCACTAGGTCCCGGGGAATCTCCTGACTTTCAATCAGAATGACACCTTCGGATTGGTAAATCGGAGGTAGCATAAAGGTGATTGCTGCACTGATGGCCAACAATACTGGAAAGGTAATTATGATGTATAGCTTACGTCTGCGTAGAATTTCTAGGTAATCTAGCAGTGACTTTTCAGTTTCATCCATAAACTCTGTTACTTCCTTTTCTTATCCCGTTTAACCCTAATTCCCGCTACCTATTGTCGCCCGTCTCTTTGCCTTTGCTCTTCATAGAAGCGATTCACATAGGCTTTTTATATCTATAATTCATTGAGATTATTTTTAGGGGCTATACCGCACGCTTCTAAAAGCTATACCGCAAGCCTGCCTTAACCTTATTAGATTCAACACTGCCGGTATTGCGATCATAGGCACGAAAACTATAGGACGTATCCAGCTTAAGTCGCGGTGTAATGCTGTATCTATAGAAGGGCTCTACGTTACTGTGTTCCCTTGGATTGGTAGTAGAGGACGTATCGCTCCAAGACGTAAGAAGACCAGCGGAGCTGCGTTCACTCAGGCGGCGTTCATAAGAGAGACTGAAGGAGTCGCGCTCTTCAACTTCACCACGACTGGAGGGATACAGACCTTTGGATACATTAACCGACCAGATGTTTTTTGCTTGATCATAGGCCAGTGCAATAGTGGCCAAGGATCCAGAGTTGTCCTCGTCGGTAATGACCTGAGCGGGCCCAACAAACACAATTTGGTGTCTATCACTGGTAAAGCGACCTGCGCTGGCTTGGATGCTCATAGCGGGTGAATACTGGTAAATAATACCGACGGTAACATTGTCATAGTCAGTCTCGCTAGAATCTATAGCAGGGCGTGCTGCCTCATATTTTGAGACGGTGGCATTCACTGTGGTGGTCCAGCGTTGATTTATTTTATGCTGCCAGCCAAGATTCACCGATTGATTTTCGTTGTCTGAAAAATCGCCGGTATCGTAGTCCCGTTCAATATGGCTCAGGCCCAATGAAACACTGTCTTTCTCTGTGAGCTGGTAACTGACACCTGGCTCTACATTAATGGTTTCTACAATGCTGTTGGAATTGAATTCGCCGGTATCTAGCTCAGCAGCATCTCTTTGAGAATTTTCTGCATAGCCAAAATCTAGAGTCCAAGTTGCTCGTTGAGTCTTAAAACTATTGTCCCAGGTGAGTGATGGATCTTCGGAGTCAAATCCGCTGAACTCGGTATAGCGCCTAACCGCCAACTTGGCATCCAGTGAGGATTCCACGGATGGCGTTAGATACTTTAATGAGAGCTCAGGTCTTACTGAATATTCCCAGGTACTTTGCTCATCGTCCGACATGAAAAAATTATCATCATAGTTGACGCTTGAACCAACGCCCCAGGTTGGCACCCAGGTGCCTGCATAAGAGGCCACAGCCGGTATTAGTATCGAGGCTGCGCTTATCGTAATTAGCTTACATATCTTTTTCATAATTTCACCCCGTCCTGTTTATGGAACAACAATTACGTCGCCAGCTTCTAGCCGGTGGTTGCTGGAAAGGTCACTGCCCTTTTCAAGATCTGAATAACGGACCTTGAGGAGCGTTTCCTGCTCATCGGTGCTGCGAATGATTTTAATTGAGTTAGCCGAGGCAAACTCATTGAGCCCACCGGCCATTGCTAGGGCCTGCATAACGGTCGTTGCCTGCACCATTACAATAGGACCTGGGTTGAGTACCTTGCCAACCACATAGCTCACATTACCGCGAGTATTGGTGACGGTTACGTTGACTTCGGGGTCGGCGATAAAGGCGTCGAGCTTGGCGGTTATCTTGCCTTCCAAAGCCGATGCGGTTTCGCCAGCAGCGGTTAGATGGCCAACGAGAGGAAATGAGATTTTTCCATCGGGAAGTACCGTGATGGTTCGCTCTAGAGACTCTTCGTTCCATACAGAGACCATCAGCTGGTCGCCGGGATTTAAGAGGTAGGCCTCTAGGGCTGGTGCTGCGCTCGCAACTGCCGCTACGGTACTGGTGAGTGCTAGAAATACACTTAAAACTATTGGTTTAATGCCTGCTGTGTTGATGTCCATGATCACTGTTCCTTTGTAATCTTATTAAGTTAATCCGTTACCGCTAATTGTAGACCTGAATCTTGGTCTGTGACGGCTGTCCTTTCTAAAGTCTCCTTATCAGAAAGCATTCTTGTTGTTAAAACCAACGAACACTGTCATAACAATGAGCTTTACATCCAACCACAGTGACCAGCTGCGAATATATTCTAAGTCGTATTTTATTCGGCCTTCCATTTTCTCTAGGGTATCTGTCTCGCCACGATAGCCCTTAACCTGCGCCAGCCCAGTGATGCCTGGCTTCACTTTATGCCTGAGCATATAGCCATGAATGGCCGAGCGATAAAATTCATTGTGGGTAACAGCATGGGGGCGCGGTCCTACAATCGACATGGTTCCGGCCATCACATTAAAAAACTGGGGTAGTTCATCGAGAGAGGTTTTACGTAAAAAACGACCCAATTTGGTAATTCGGCTATCGGATCTGCAGGCCTGCTTTACTTCGCCATCGCCGGCATCCGTTGAGGTCATGGTGCGAAACTTCCATACATGGATTGATTCGCCACCGATGCCATAGCGCAACTGGCGAAAGATCACCGGGCCTTTGGAGGTCAATTTAATGCTCAGTGCGATGGCAAGCATCGGCACTGCTATAAGGCCCAAAATAAGCGTGCTAAACACTAAATCCAGACCGCGCTTGGTAATGTTATCGAGGCCTGTATGGGGAGACTCAAAGATACTCACTGCAGGCATACCCTGCACGTCGAGCCAGCTGGCATTCAGTAAGTCGAAGCTAAATAAATCCAGCATCATGTAGGCCGACACAGTGGTATCGGAAAGCTCATCAAGCAATGACTTGATGCGGTTTTCTGCGGCGAGGGGCAATGTGATAAATATGGTGTCGATGGTGCCTGCGCGGGCCTGATCAATGAGGTCTTGGGAGCCGCCCTTAATCAGGCTCTGGTCGGAAATAAAGCGGCGCGTGCCATTAGTTTTGCGGTCGTCAAAGAAGCCCAAAAAGTTGTAACCGGCCCAGGGCATTGACTGAATTCGCTTTTCTAGGCCGCTACCGAGCTCTGTTGCCCCATAGATGGCCACTGTTTGCGCGCTAACACCTGTATAGCGGAAAAACCGCAGTGCCATGCGCATAATGGAATGCCATGAGATAAGCTCTATAGGGGTTAATATGAACCAGTACAGCACCATCTCGCGGTTATAGAGATCAACCGGCTGAAAGGTTACCTGAATGGCAATAAGGACGAATACAACCACAATCCAGTTGCTGCCTACAGCCATTATTTCGTCATTAATACTGATGTCTCGCCACGACTTATAGGAGCGGCTAGATTCAGTTAAGAAGCTAAATAAGACGATCGCCAAAAGCAATAGTCCGCTGTAGCTTGGCAGCCACTCTAATTTTAGAACGGAAACCAGAGCAACCAGGGTGCTACCAATGATCCCCGCATCAATAAGACGCGAGAATGCATTTATTTTCGCGTCCTTAGAACGCACCATCCTTGATAGGTTATCTTTCATAGCTTACAACAGACGCCAAGCGTTATTATCTCAAAAAGAGTGTAGCGAGAGTCTTCTGTTATGCGAATCCCTTATCAGTGAAAATGCGATCTAGTTAACATTAAATCTGGGGCTGTCTCACTAGTTAGCGAGTGCTCCCGCGCTTACGAATACCCGCCAGCCCAATCAGACCTGTGATGAAAAACCAGGCTGCTGCGGGCAGTGGAACCTCTGACATGCCCCATTCGGCGTAATGAGATATGTTGTGCAACTTGCCATCTAAAGCGTTGCCAAGGGTAATAGCGACGCCATTGCTATCCATATCCTCAACATAATAAAGCCAGACTGAACCTGAGGCTTTAACGGTAATATAACCAGAAAAATCGACTGTTGAAGTTAGGGTTTTAGTGTCGAATGGATCCTTCTCTAGGGTCTTCACTAAATCACCTATGGCGACACCCTCAAACGCCAACATATTTTGCATATCAGGTACTCGGTGATCATTGGCCACGCCTCCCTGCCAAAACTCTTTAGAGCTAATCTTGCTGAGATCGCCAGTGTTCACTTCACAATTAGGCACGATGCAAGTGCCGTAGCCCATGTCGATACTGCTATCACCATCAACATCTACACCACCAAGATCATTTTTTTTGTCGGCTTTCCAGATACTTAATAAATCAACTGTATCGGCACTCGCTGGTAGCGCCATTAGTGAATACAGTGCAACTACTACTATTAAAAATACCTTTTTCATATCCCACTCCCTGTACATCTCTCCATCACGGGTGCCAAGAATTTATATACTCTGGCACTCAGAACCGCTCTAGCTGTAAAACGTGAACTAGTTCACATTTTTACTACTGGCAAAATTAAGAATAGACCATGAATGGCCACAGTCAAGAAATGGCACTAGAAATGATATTAGAAGTCGATAGAGCCCAACTAAGGGTGAAAAATTGGCAATAAAAAAGGCGACCCTAAGGATCGCCTTTTTTGATACTGCCCTAGCAATCGATGATTGCTTAGCCCAACTTCTCTTTGATACGTGCAGATCGACCTGAACGTTCGCGCAAATAGTACAGCTTGGCACGACGAACAGCACCGCGACGCTTAACTTCAATGCTATCAACTAATGGGCTGTAAGTTTGGAAGGTACGCTCTACGCCAATACCGTTAGATATTTTGCGTACAGTGAATGCTGAGTTCAGCTGGCGATTACGCTTAGCTAGAACTACACCTTCAAAGGCCTGAAGACGCTCGCGAGCTCCCTCTTTTACCTTAACCTGAACAACCACTGTGTCACCGGGGCTGAAATCAGGGATTTCTTTGGTCATCTGCTCTTTTTCAAGCTCAGCGATGATAGATACTTTGTTCGACATTTCTTGCTCCTCAATTTTCATTGGTTGGTGGCACTGCCACCTGATTTAGAGCTCTGTACAGAGAGGATAAGCTATCCGTTCTTATCATCTGCCAGCGCAGCACTCGCTTCCTTGAGTAGAGCCTGTTGCTCTTTATTGAGCTTCAGGCGGTCCAGTAAATCTGGTCTTCTTTGTTGTGTTCGCACTAATGATTGCTGCAAACGCCAACGCCGTATTTTTTCGTGGTCACCGGAGAGTAAAACCTCTGGTACCGGCTGCCCATGCTGCTGCTCGGGCCGCGTATAGTGCGGGCAGTCGAGCAAACCATTGGCAAATGAATCCTGATCTGCTGAGTCTTGATGCCCCAATGCTCCGGGTATCTGACGTATCAGCGCATCTATCAGCACCATCGCTGGAAGTTCTCCACCACTGAGGACGTAGTCACCTATGGACCATTCCTCATCAACTTCCATCTGAATCAATCGTTCGTCGATACCTTCGTAGCGACCCGCAATCAAAATAAGTGACTGCTGTGTGGCGAAACCATTAACGGCTGCCTGATTTAACACCTTGCCCTGGGGGGATAAATACACCACCAATGGGTCTTCGTCTGTCCATTCTTTGGCTGCTGATATCGCCCTGCGTAGAGGTTCGATCATCATTACCATACCTGGGCCACCCCCGTAGGGTCTGGCATCGACCGTCTGATGACGATCTTCGGTAAAATCTCTTGGGTTGTAGCTGGCTATCTCCAGCAACCCGTCTTTCAAAGCTCTGCTACTTATACCGTAGTCAGTGACTGCCGCAAACATTTCCGGAAACAGGGTTATCAATGCAATTTTCATTCATTTCACCTCTGTGACCCGAACTGTTGCTTAAAACTCTGGATCCCAAATTACGTCGATTGTTTTAGTGGCCAAATCTATCTTGGTCACAAACTGATCAACATAGGGAACTAGCCGCTCTTCCCTATCGATACTGTCGGTGTCGCCTGCGATTACCAGCACATCATTAGCGCCAGTCTCTAACAGGGACTTAACCACTCCAAGCCGTATCTGCTGGCCTTCAAAGTGACTAACCACCGCAAGACCTTCCAGCTGATACCAATAGAACTCTTCGCGATGCAAATCGGGAAGCTGGCTCTTATCAATTGAAATGTCTTGGTTACACCAGGCGCGAGCAATATCTCTATCGTCTACGCCTTTGATGTGTACTACCAAACAATCGGTGTGCCGCTTCCAGTCATCAACAATAATTTGCTGTCGACCGGTTGGGGTATCAATCCACCAGGGTTGGTAGTCGAACAAGGTCTCTATCTGCTCTGTATACGAGAATATTTTTACCCATCCACGCACACCAAAGACTGTTGTTATCCGGCCTACAACAAGTGTTTCCGGCTTCGTTAGAGAGCTACTCACGCTGCAGTGCCTATAATTAGGCTGCTACTAGCTTGGCAGCCTCTTTCAACAATGCAGAAACACGCTCGCTAACCTGTGCGCCTTGACCCTGCCAGTATGTGGCACGCTCAAGATCTACACGCAGACGCTCTTCGGCACCGCGGGCAACTGGGTTAAAAAAGCCAATGCGCTCGATGTAACGAGCATCACGTGCGTTACGCGAGTCAGAGACTGTGATGTGGTAAAAGGGACGTTTCTTTGCGCCGCCACGAGCCAATCTAATTGTTACCATTTACTGAAATCCTGTGTTCAAGCGGCATTATCGCCAAACTTGATGCTTAATTAAGTACCTAACCATGTGCCACGCAACAATAATAAACAACATAGCGGGACCCCCACGAGAGGCGCGGTATGTTACGTCAAAAGGAAATGAAAGGAAACCACTTTAAAGGAAAATACACAGCTTTTATGCAGCTGAGATTTTCTATCCAAAAGCCTGTGGCAACAGGCCTTTGGCTCTACCCTAGCGGCGCGGGAACATACCGGGGGGTAAACCACCCCCAGAAGGCGCCATACCGCCCATGCCACGCATCATATTCTGCATGCCTTTGCCCTTCATTTTTTTCATCATCTTACCCATTTGCTTGTGCTGTTTTAGCAGGCGGTTAAGATCCTGAATACTGGTGCCAGAGCCGACGGTAATACGGCGCTTGCGGGAGCCATTGAGGATATCGGGGTTGCGGCGCTCTTTGGGTGTCATGGAGTCGATAATATGTTCCATACGGCCAAACTGGCTGGTCATATCGGGTTGCTGAGCCATCTGCGCCATATTGCCCATCCCCGGCAGCTTATCCATCATACCGGCCATACCCCCCATATTTTTCATTTGCTGGAGCTGATCGCGGAGATCTTCAAGGTCAAAGCCTTTGCCCTTGGCGACTTTCTGGGCGAGTTTTTCGGCTTTTTTCTTATCAACGTTGCGCTCAACATCTTCAATAAGACTGAGCACATCACCCATACCCAGTATGCGCGACGCAATACGTTCGGGATGGAACGGTTCAAGGGCATCTACTTTTTCGCCCACACCGAGGAATTTAATCGGCTTGCCAGTAATATGCCTGACAGAAAGCGCAGCACCACCGCGGGCATCACCATCGACCTTGGTCAAAATCACACCGGTCAGTGGCAGCGCTTCGTTAAAGGCCTTGGCGGTGTTCACCGCGTCCTGACCAATCATGGCGTCGATAACAAACAGAGTCTCAACCGGATTGGCGACCTTATGAACCTCTTTAATCTCGGCCATCATTTCATTATCGATAGCCAGACGACCGGCAGTATCAATAATAAGTACATCAACAAAGCTGGTTTTGGCCGCCGCAATAGCCGCCTTAACAATGGCTACTGGCTTTTCGCTGGGATCGCTGGGAAAAAATACCGCGCCAACTTCAGCAGCCAGGGTTTTAAGCTGCTCTATGGCCGCTGGACGATACACATCCGCAGAGACCACCATGACCTTTTTCTTTTCGCGCTCGCTCAGATAGCGAGATAGCTTGGCAACAGAGGTGGTTTTACCCGCACCCTGCAAGCCGGCCATTAAAATAATGGCTGGGGGCTGCTGGGCTAGGTTGAGGGACTCATTTTTCTCCCCCATCACACGCTCGAGCTCGGCCTGAACGATCTTCAGGAATTGCTGACCTGGGTTAAGGCTACTATTAACCTCTTTACCCAACGCGCGCGCTCTTTAACCAGCTCAACGAAGTCTTTGACGACAGGAAGCGCGACGTCTGCTTCAAGCAGCGCCATGCGCACTTCGCGCAATGTTTCTTCGATATTGGCTTCACTGAGACTGGCTTTGCCAGAGATTTTCTTGAGGCTCTGGGAGAGGCGCTCACTTAAATTTTCAAACATGGCCATGCTGTTAACGTCCGGCGGTTCATTTTAGGGCGGCATTATAGCAATAATTTTGCCCTGCTCTTCACCCTGTGTCTTGAATATGCCACACTCATTGAAATTAATTAGCGAATTTATCAGATGACAGGCTCCATACTGGGTTTTGCTGCAATTGCTGCGTACATGGTTGGGTTGGTTTACCACCTTATGCAGCTGCGCAAAGACCCCCACTTTAATCCAATCTCATTACAGACGATCACTGGCATCGGTATCTGTCTGCATGGGCTGGCAATAGCCGGGCTGTTATTGGTTGAAGGTGGTCTGGATCTAAGCCTATTCAAGATACTTGCTCTGCTGGCACTGGTGATCAATGTCTTAGTGTTCGTCAGCGGCCTTAAAAAGCCACTACACAGTCTATACCTGGTCGCTATTGCCGCTCTCGCGCTCTGTGCCTACTGGCGGCGCTAGTTAGCCCCAGCAGTAAGCCTCCTGCACTCATGTCTGGCCCTATGCAGGCCCATGTACTTATTTCTATTCTCGCCTACAGCCTACTGGCCATCGCCGCATTGCAGGCGCTACTGGCTGGTTACCAAGACTGGCAACTCAAACATAAGCACCAGAATATTCTGATGCGCACCCTGCCCCCTGTTCAAACCATGGAGACACTGTTGTTTGAGTTGATTTGGGCTGGAGAAATATTGCTGACGCTGTCATTAATCAGCGGCTTTCTGTTCTTTGATGACCTATTTGCTCAGCAGCTTGTGCACAAGGTGACCTTTAGCATTGTGGCCTGGGCTGTCTATGCCATCCTGCTATGGGGTCGTCATAATCGTGGCTGGCGGGGCAACAAGGCCATTCGCTGGACCTGGGCGGGTTTTATCGCGATTTTGGTTGGCTATATTGGCAGTAAGATCGTCTTAGAATTTATTCTCACCCAGTAAAAACTCCTGTTGCTAAAGCGCGCAAACTACTTCAACATATTCTGCCGAAACTATAGAGGTTCCTATCCTTGGACGGTTCCCACCCCTGGGTGTTGTGGTTAACACTCGTAGCACTACTTGCTGTATCCGCTTTTTTCTCTGGCTCCGAAACCGGCATGATGTCATTAAACCGATATCGGCTTCGTCACCAACGTAAAAAAAGTGCTGGCGCGCGCAGAGCTGCCAAGCTGCTTGCCATGCCGGATCGCCTTATTGGTCTTATTCTGATTGGCAATAACGCCGTCAATATTTTCGCGGCTATTATCGCCAATATGCTGGCCATAATTTATGTCGGTGAAGCCGCTGCTCCCTGGGTAGCCACAGCCTCATTGACCATCGCCGTGCTGGTATTCTCTGAAGTCACCCCAAAAACCATTGCCGCACAGAATCCCGAATGGTTTGCCTTTAAAGCCAGCCATATTTTAAAACCCATGCTGCAACTGCTAACACCGCTGGTGTGGGCGGTTAACAGCCTGACCAACGCGCTTATCTCTCTGCTGGGCTTTGACCCCAAGAAAGATCGCGATGATGCATTGGATAATGAAGAGCTAAAGTCTCTGGTGGATATCTCTGGGCACAAGCTTTCCGGCGACAATCAGGGCATGCTTAGAGCCATTCTTGATCTAGAAAATGTTACTGTCGAAGACATCATGATTCCCCGCAATGAAGTGAAGGGTCTAGATCTAGAAGATAGCATTGATGATCTAATGAGTAATATTCTGTCCTCTGAATATACTCGACAGCCACTCTACGAAGGCGACATCAATAATATCGTTGGTATCTTCCATGCCCGTAAAGCCAATCATTTACTGCGCTCTGAGACAGTCACCACCAACGCGATTAAGCGCTTTGCCGAAGATGCCTACTTTATCCCTGAAAGCACGACCCTAACTACCCAGCTGCTGAATTTTAAAAAGACCCGCAAACGGTTTGCCGTGGTAGTGGATGAGTATGGTGAAGTTCAGGGTTTGGTAACGCTGGAAGATATTCTCGAAGAGATTGTCGGTGACTTCACCACCAACACGGCGGATGATATTGAGGAAGTGATTGCCCGCGACGACGGTACCTATATGATTGATGGTGCGGCCACCATTCGTGAAATCAATAAGGCCACTGGTTGGGAACTACCCACCGACGGCCCCAAGACATTAAACGGGTTAGCCTTAGAGCAGCTCGAGAGTATTCCAGATGCTAATGTCAGCTTTGCGGTTGAGGGTTACAGGTTCGAGACCGAGGAGATCAACGGCACCATGATCAAGAAAGTGGCGGCGCTTAGTCTGCGGCCCAAGAAAGAGCCAGACACTTAAGACGCCGTCTATTCCAGGGCGGTCGCTACCATGAGGTCTTTGTTAAGAGCTTCTAGTAAAACGGATTGTTCTTCTGCGCTCGCTCACCACAGAGCACCAGCACATCAAGGCGCTGGTAGTTATCTAAGTAACTCCAGTCACGAATTTCTGTATTGGTTCTAAAGCAGCCAATACAGATGTCTTCATCATTTAGTGAGCAAATTGAATTGCACGGCGAGGCGACGGGCTTGTCGGACATTAGCGCTTTACCTCTACCAATTTGGTCTTCATCTTATCGGCTTCATGAACATAGTGCGCTGCTGAACCCAGCAAGAACTGCCTAGTTTGCTCGTCAGTTTCACGAATAATCTTGCCCGGAGAACCAACGACCATCGAACCGTCGGGAATCACAGCACCGGCTTTAACCAACGCATTGGCGCCAATAATACAGTCACTGCCTACTTTGGCACCGTCGAGAACAACCGCGTTAATACCGATCAATGTGCGGTCACCCACTTCCAAGCAGTGAATCATGGCGTTATGGCCGACGGTAACATCTTCGCCGATTTTTAACGGCTGGCCCACATCACAATGGAGTACTGCGCCATCCTGGATATTACTGCGCGCGCCAACTTCAATCACATCGCAGTCGCCGCGAATCACCGCGTTAAACCAAACACTGGAATCTTGTTTAAGAATCACCTTGCCCATTACATCGGCGCTGGCCGCTACAAATACTGACTCATGGATCTCTGGGCTGTCGTCGCCAATTTGGTAAATCATTGTTGTCCTCTTTTACGTAATTCTTCTATGTAGGCATCGCTGGGGTATGTTAAATCAATCCCTGCATCTAGGGTGGCATTAAGCATATCCACCAATACTTTTAAGGTAAACCCCCAGATCTTATAACCCTTATACGTTAGATAGGGAAAGCTGAGTGAACCTACGGGGCTTTTCATTTCAAAATACTGATACTGATCTGTATCCAAAAAAGTACTGAGTGGCGCATCAAATATGGCGGCTATTTCGGAGACCTCTGCTTTTACCTCGAGAGGACTGTGCGCAATACCAACAAAAGGTGTAACCAGAAGGCTACGGCGCTTAGGAGACGCCACGGGCAACATCGCGATAGGCTCCACAAGATGGGGAGCCACACCAATCTCTTCGTGGGTTTCTCGCAGCGCTGTGTGCAATAAATTTTCGTCGGTCCTGTCCCACATACCACCAGGAAACGCGACTTCGCCCGCATGGTTATTAAGATGCATCGCACGCTGGGTAAGTACTACCTGAGGATCAGCCGGGTCGCCATGAATTAACAGGAGCACCGCAGCGGTATCGCCAAACACTTGAGGGCCAGACTGAGACCGATCAAGGGGAAATTTTTTTAACTGATTTTTAATGGTTTCTAGCATTTGTGCATTATACTCAGCTCTCATCATATTCTGAGCTTTTCATGAAATTTTGTTCAAGTTGCGGCAATTCTGTCAGCCTAAAAATACCCGAAGATGATAATCGTGAACGCCATGTGTGCGACCACTGTGAAATCATCCACTATCAAAACCCAAAAGTCATCGCGGGTATTTTGCCGATTTATGGTGACAAAATACTGCTATGTAAACGGGCTATCGAACCACGTCACGGGTTCTGGACCTTACCGGCGGGCTTTTTAGAAAATGGCGAATCCTCATTGGAAGGTGGTTTGCGAGAATGTATGGAAGAAGCCAATGCCACCGTGGTGAACCCAGAACTCTATGCCCTTTTTGATATTCCACAGATTAATCAGGTGTATGTTTTTTATCGCGCCCATTTAGAAGAGCCGGTATTTGGGCCCAGCTCAGAGTCCTCTGAGGTTGCCCTGTTTGACGAGGCGGATATCCCCTGGTCTGAACTTGCGTTTCCGGTAGTCGAGCTGGCGCTGGATTATTTTCTTGAAGATCGTAAGACGGGTGATTTTGCGGTTAAACACGATGAGATAAAACGACCCTGGAAAAGCCGCCGCGTTATCTCATAGTGGTCTGTAGCTATTAGCCTATAAAAAATAAACCGGATTAAAAGCGCAGTTGCAGGGCAAAGTAGTAACCTTCAAAGCTGGCATCTGCCTGCAGATCATCGAGATCATCCAGCTCGACCAGCATTGAGCGATAACCCAAAATCAGGCCCGCATCCAAGGCGGGTAAAAGATCAAATTCATACATAATCTCTGCCGCCCAATCGATCAATCTAAACTCATCCACATTAATCCAATTTGCCAGCACATGAGCCGAGAGGCCGGTCAGCGGAATATCAACACCCACGCGCCCATAGAGTAGTGGTCCTATAGCATCCAGATCAATGGCTTCCTGCTGGGTAGCGCCTATCAAACTGGCTTCGCCATCGAATGATCGCGCAGTAATACCCAGATCCAGATCAACCACATTGTCGAGAATCTCGTAATAGAAAGTGGCATCGGTATGGGTCAGGTCTAGAGATACAGCAACCTGTTCAGTTGAAACAAAAGGATTGCCGTTAAGATTGGTGCCCGCGGCAACTAATGCGTCGCCATTCCATTCCATCTCGCTGTGCTGTAAGCGAATATTAGGAAGAACAGGAATTGGGTGCTCTATAGCAACAAAAACAAACTGGTTATTTTCCTCATCCAGATTAAGGGTCGATTCGAGATTAATATCAGTGCGGCCGATATCGCCTTCTGGGCTGGCTTGCCAGGAACCAGCCCCGACTGAAACACCTAAAACGTCAGCCAGAACTGGCATTGGGGTAAGAAGTATTGCGGCAACGAACATACTACGAAGGGAAATCATTGGTCATCCTTGGACAATTGAATTAACGATCATGATAATAATTAATGCCGGATATTAGCGTGATAGACACACGCTGCCAGCCTCGACGAGTTGGCAAAAAAAAGCCCGCACCTAATAGGCGCGGGCTCTTTTAACTGCGGTGGAGCGCTGACTAAATTAAAGCTTGCCGGCGTGCTCTGCTAGGTACTCAGCAACACCAGCGGTGGTGTCTTTCATACCTGCGTCGCCTTTAGTCCAACCCGCTGGGCATACTTCGCCATGCTCTTCGTGGAAGCTAAGGGCATCAACCATACGCAACATCTCATCAACGTTACGGCCAAGTGGCAGGTCGTTAACTACCTGGTGACGAACCATGCCGGCTTCATCGACTAGGAATGATGCGCGAAATGCGATACCGGCTTCTGGATGCTCAACATCGTAGGCGTTACAGATTTCGTGCTTAACATCAGCAACCAATGTGTACTTTACCTGGCCAATGCCGCCATCGTTAATTGCGGTGTTGCGCCATGCGTTGTGAGAGAACTGAGAATCAATTGACACACCAATGACTTCCACGCCGCGGCTTTGGAATTCTGCATAACGGTGATCAAACGCGATCAATTCTGAAGGGACAGACAAAGGTGAAGTCCAAAGGGTAAAAGAAGATAACAGCCTTCTTGCCTTTGATGCTCTCTGCCAAGTTAAAGTTTTCAATAATTTCGCCGCTTCCAGTCACTGCTGCTGCGGTAAAGTCAGGGGCTGACCGGCCAACTAATACACCCATGAGAATTCTCCTATAATTTGCTTAAAGTGGATTGTGATTGCTTGAGTATAGTCACACAGCCCCCTGCTATCAGCCAATAAAAAGATTTTATGGCCCTGATAGAAGGATAAAAGCAGGCAGTGAACAATAGATTTCTTGATTGCCGGTACATAGCTGAAAAGATAGCTAAAACGATAGCAACATACCGGCGGGCAATTAGGCGTCGCTATCTGCTTCGGAAGCTGCCTGATCACCGAGTGCTTCATCGATCATTGGCTTTAACTCGCCCTTCTCATGCATCTCAGTAATGATGTCGCAGCCGCCAACAAGCTCGCCGCCAACCCACAGCTGTGGGAAGGTAGGCCAGTTGCCATAAGCTGGCAAATTGGCACGAATCTCTGGATTAGACAGAATATCTACATAAGCAAAACGCTGACCACAACCCATAAGCGCCTGTACCGTGCGCGAGGAGAAACCACATTGCGGCTGGTTAGGAGAGCCCTTCATATAAAGTAGTACTGAGTTGTTTTCCACTTGATCGCGGATTGTTTCCATGATTTCCATTGTTTCAGACCTCTAAAATCTTGTTGCTGAGTATGACGAGATGTTACCTGTTTACGCCCCGCTCTGACAGAGCTGCGGATTATTTATTTACGAAAACCCATCAAATTGATCCACAAACCCTTTATTCACGTAATGCAAATGAGAACGATTTGCATTTGCGTTTAAAAATTATTATAGTGACGCCCTCAAAGCAACAGCCAAATAGTGACACTTAGTTTTTAGGAGAATAGTTAATGAATAAAAAGCTTCTTGCCCTCGTTGTTGGCATGACTCTATCAACGGCAGCTACGGCAGCAGAAACCCCGAACCTTGAGCAGCTATGGAACATGGTTCAGCAACAGCAGGCTGAAATAGCTGCCCTCAAAGATCAACTCGGCGAAAGTAATGCCCGCCTGCAGGAAACCGAGATCGTAGCCGAAGCAACGGTTACCGCGATGGAGCAGTTTGCTCTCGCACCTATGGCTTCAAAGAAAACCACCTTTGGTGGCTACGGTGAACTTCATTACAATAATTTGGAAACAGATGACGCATCTGGCACTAAAGACGCTATTGATTTCCATCGCTTCGTAATGTTCACCGGTCACCAGTTTACAGACAGCATCCGCTTCTTCTCTGAATTAGAATTAGAGCACAGTCTTTCTGGAAACGGCCATCCAGGAGAGATGGAGCTTGAACAGGCCTATATAGAATGGGATGCCACTGAAAATCTTACTGCTAAAGCAGGCCTATTTTTGATGCCCATCGGTATCATCAATGAGACTCATGAGCCAAATACGTTTTATGGCACTGAGCGAAACAATGTAGAGAAAAACATTATTCCTGCAACCTGGTGGGAAGCGGGCGCTGCTATAAAGGGTGAAATCACTCAAGGCCTTAGCTATGACCTAGCGGCTCACTCTGGGCTATATATTGCGGAAGGTGACCACAAACCACGAGATGGCCGTCAGAAAGTGGCCAAAGCAAAGGCGGATGACATGGCCTTTACTGGACGCATTAAATACACCGCCATTCCGGGACTGGAACTAGCTGCCTCGTTCCAGCATCAAGCAGATGTGCGCCAGGGTGAAGGGGTAGCCATCGATGGCACACTTTTCGAAACCCACATAGCCTGGCAGCGAGACAGCTTTCAACTGCGAGCTCTCTACGCCCAATGGGATTTTGACGATGCCATTAACACCACCAAAATGGGTGCTGATGAACAGACAGGTATGTATATTGAGCCGTCCTTTAAGCTGAATGATAAGTTGGGACTGTTTGCACGCTACAGCTCTTGGGATAACACTGCCGGTAGCAGCACAGACTCTGAAATTACCCAGATTGATTTAGGTGTTAACTACTGGTTGCACCCCAATGTTGTGTTTAAGTTTGACTACCAAAATCAGGATGCACCTGGTGAGTCAGGCTACGATGGTATCAATATGGGTGTAGGCTACTCTTTTTAAACGAAGGGTGCGTATAACCAAACAAATTTGTTAACTTTACGAGTAGGAATGTTAAAACCAACGTTAAAAACCCTGCTATTAATAGGCACTGTACTACTAACCTCTTTGTCCTCACCCCTGGTGAGTGCCAAAGGGGTTTATCAGTCTGGTCCAGATTTTATTGCCGAGGCCTTCAACCAGCCCCCCAACAAAGCCACACTCTGGCTAACCAAAGATATCCGTGAACAGGCTGCAGAAATTCTTGGCCACTCCTTAGCAGGATTGCGCGTGCGTTATCATCAGCTCGACAACAAGACCGCCTGGATTCTCGAAGAGATTGGCAAAGAGATGCCCATTACCATTGGCGTAGTTGTCGCAGAGGGTAAAATTGAGCAGGTTAAAATTCTTGCCTACCGCGAAAGCCGTGGTGGCGAAGTACGCTACCCTGCCTACACCCGACAGTATCTCGGCGCGTCCCTCACCAGTAAAAATAACCTCGATCAATCTATCGACGGAATTACCGGTGCCACCCTGTCGGTTTGGGCCGTAAATAAGGTAGCCGCTCTAGCTTTGTATTATCATGGACAGGTCATCAACCCTAGAGACCCGTCTTGAAATTAAAAAAATCCATTGGTTTAAATATCCGCTGGCATCGCCGTATTGGCCTGTCGCTATTTTTTATGATCATTTTTTTGGCGCTCAGCGGTTTTGCGTTAAATCATTCCATCGGTTTAAAGCTCAGCAATACCAAACTGTCGAGTGACTGGTTACTGTCTTGGTATGGCTTAGAGCAAGCTGCCAGTGATGGCTTCGAATTAGATTCCGGTGACTGGTTGTACCAAGCCGGAGATAACCAGCTGCTATTAAACGAGCAAAAAGTTGCCCAGTGTCAGCCGCCACTGCTCTCTGTGGTTGAAATAGAGCAACAGCTATTGGCCCTGTGCAAGGATGCGCTGGTTATTCTCACGACCAAGGGAGAGCTAATAGAAAGCTTTACCCAGTTGCAGGGTTTGCCCGCAGATCTCACCGGACTTATCGCCCAGAACAACCAGCTCTACCTGCGCGGTGAATCTGGCGTACAGACATTTGATCCCGATAGCCTGGCCTTAGCACCCAGCAACATTAGCCTGCTACCGGCCAATACCAACCCTACAGCCCTTCCAGAGTCTATTAAAGACCATTTGAAAGATCAGGAGATCAGCAGCAGTATCTCAATGGAAACCCTGATTCTGGACCTCCACAGCGGCCGATTCTTTGGCAGTGCCGGTGTGCTTTTTATTGATATCGTTGGCCTGCTACTCTGTATTCTTGCTATTACCGGCCTCTGGGCCTGGGTCAATAATCAGCGATACCGCAAAGAATAAGACGAGAACCGGCCTGTAACTTCCCGGCCCACTCAAGTCAGTGGTTGCCAGCTCAAATAAAGCGCGATATTATTTACGCTTGATCATTCAAAAGGGCAGCATAGCTGCCTTTTTTTATTCTGTTGAAAACCGTTTTTGCTTGAAGCTATAACTTGAAGTGATAAACAGAAGCTTGGCACTAAAACACGGATAGAAAGGAAGCGCGCAGCCCATGTCGACCGACTCGTTAATGAATACCTATGGTACCAGAGCCGCCACCCTCGTTAAGGGCGAAGGGGCTTGGCTGTGGGATGCCGATGGCAATAAATACCTAGATGCACTCTCCGGTATTGCCGTTTGTGGCCTCGGGCATTCTCATCCTGCCGTCGCCAAAGCATTGGCCGAGCAGGCAACAGTGCTCACCCATTGCTCCAACTTCTTTACTATCCCAAACCAAGAACAGCTCGCCGATAAACTCTGCGCTGCCTCTGGCATGAGCAATGTATTTTTTGGTAATTCCGGCGCAGAAGCCAATGAAGCGGCCATCAAAATCGCCCGCCTCCATGGCCATAAAAAAGGCATCACACTGCCTACCGTCTTAGTCATGGACAATGCATTTCATGGTCGCACCTTAGCCACATTAAGTGCATCCGGTGGACGCAGGGTTCAAGCCGGTTTTGAGCCCCTAGTGCGAGGCTTTGCCCGCGCTGCCTTTGACGACATGGAATCCCTCACCACCGTCGCCGACAATAACCCCAGCATCTGCGCCCTCTTCGTCGAACCCATCCAGGGTGAAGGCGGAATTCGCATGGCCAGCTCAGAATACCTCCAGCAGCTACGTGAGTTTTGTGACCAGCGCGGCTGGCTATTAATGCTCGATGAAGTGCAGACAGGTAATGGTCGTACCGGAAAATACTTTTACTTCCAGCACAGCGGTATTATCCCCGACGTGGTCACTACCTCTAAAGGTCTAGGCAATGGCGTACCCATTGGCGCCTGCCTGGCCCATGGCGAAGCCGCTCAGCTAATGCATCCCGGCAACCATGGCTCAACCTTTGGCGGTAACCCGCTGGCCTGTGCCGCGGCGCTGGCCACTATTAATACATTGCAAGATGAACATCTCAGTGAAAGAGCCGCAGTATTGGGCGACAGAATAATGGCAGGCTTTAAAACAGCACTGGCCGATGTCGAGCATGTAGTCGAGATTCGCGGCAAAGGCTGCATGATAGGCATAGAGCTAAACAAGCCCTGCAAATCATTATTCCCCGCGGCAATGGCCCAAGGCTTAATTATTAATGTCACGGCTGATACGGTGATCAGATTACTGCCGCCGTTTATCATGACCGACGACGAAGCCGACCAAGTGGTGGCTATTCTTGCACCGCTTATCAAAGACTTTAAACAGGACTAACCGATTATGGCGATTAGACATTTCTTATCATTGCGCGATCTGAGCCCTGGGGAATTAGCCCAGGTAATCGACCTAGCCATAGAAATGAAAGCAGCCAAACGTGAAGGCCGCCAAGAACCCATTTTTAAGGGCAAAGTACTGGGTATGATTTTTGAAAAGTCATCCACCAGAACACGCGTATCCTTTGAAGCCGGTATGGCACAACTCGGTGGCGACGCTATATTTCTGTCATCAAACGATACCCAGCTAGGCCGCGGCGAACCCGTTGAAGATTCCGCTAGAGTCATCTCGCGCATGGTCGACATAGTGATGATCCGTACCCATGGCCAAGAGATCGTCGAACGCTTTGCGGCTAATTCTAAAGTGCCAGTGATCAACGCACTGACAGATGAATACCACCCCTGCCAGCTATTGGCCGACGTGCAAACATTTGTCGAACATCGTGGCTCAATCAAAGGCAAAACTGTTGCCTGGATTGGTGACGGCAACAACATGTGCAGCTCATGGATCAATGCCGCCATTCAGTTTGATTTCAAATTACAGATAGCTACGCCGGCTGGCTACGAACCCAATGCCGCCTTAGTCGCAGAAGCGGGTGATCGTGTAAGCACCTCCAACGATCCCGTCAAAGCCGCAACAGCCGCAGACCTAGTCACCACAGATGTGTTTGCCTCAATGGGGCAGGAAGCAGAGCAAGAGGAGCGCCTAAAGCACTTTGCCGGCTTCCAAGTGAATCATACGCTCATGGCCCATGCCGCAGATAACGCCTTGTTTATGCATTGTCTGCCCGCCCATAGAGATGAAGAAGTCTCTGGCGAGTTAATGGAAGATGAGAATATTTCGGTGGTTTGGGACGAAGCAGAGAATCGCTTGCATGCCCAGAAAGCATTGATGGTGTTCTTATTACAGGCTAGTCGTTAGCCGGAGAGGCACAGTATCGGTGCCTCCCCTGCCAACACCTAAGTATCTTAGCGGCTACCTTAGGGCGTAGTCCTAACAGAGCGATTAATCATGGTTGGCCTCTAGTTGATAGAACGTCACCTGAGAAAAGTCATCCGCTAGGCCACCATCGCTGGTGTTGTTTTGGTTATAAGCGCCAGCTTTAAAATACATAAACTCCGCAGCAATATCATAGCCACTCTCACTCATGTCTATATCCGCCGTGCCCAATATTTCTCCATCAAAATCACCACTGCGAATGGTTACCGTCAACTGGTTGCCCGCCGCAAGAATTTCATAGGACCATAGCTCGTCCAAAGCAATACCATCGCTAGGATCCGATGCAGAGCTGGATCTGCTGCCTAAGATTTCGTAGTAGATATCATCGCCGCCATTGATTTCATGAGCGGCATAGATAGAGCCGCGCTCATTGTCGGGCAGCTTTCGATAATACAACCTAATCGGCTCATCATCTTTGGCATGTATTTGACCGACAATAACACGGCCAACACGCCAGCTAATGCCAGAGGTAGTCACTGCGTTAACCGCTAAGGTTCCCCTCAGCTGACCATCAACTGCGCCAGCTGCGTCCTGGGCTTCATCTGGTGCACTTGAAAAAACCCAATTATTGAGCGTGGGCGTACCATCAGAGTTACGGGTGCTTATGCTGGTATCTCCCCGTCTGAGCATCTCACGTAACTCAGTTCGAGGGTAACTGGTGTTCGTTGAGGTTCGAGCGCCGGCATTTGTTACACGAAATACCATTCCCCCGTCATCAGCGGTCCAGAAGTATTCTGAATCTTCGTAACCCCCTGCAAGGTCTACCTCAGGAATCCGTGTAGACAGGCCTGATGAGTTTTCCTCAGGGGTACTCAGGTACCAGCCAAGCAGATCAAAGTTTTCTCCGGGGGGTAAATCGGGATCAAGACCATAGGCTGCAAGTACGACGTCGCTAGCATCTGACAGAGGCTCTTCAGAAAATCCTGCGTCATCAATATAGGTGGCACTCACCGAAATAGTGGCGCCCACATCAGCGCCAAGTAAATCATAGGTATCTAAATTTGCGTTCTCAATAGCCGCATCATTGACGAACCACTGATAGGTGACATCATCGCCGATACCATCTAAGTCTGTTACAACGGCTGTGAGCGTCTCGCCCATCTGGGATATACCGACTATGTTGATCGAGGCTTCTTCATTGACCGGCACTTCTTCACTGACCGGCACTTCGTCAACGACACTCGATGCCTCAATAACGGCAGATGTTTCTACTGATGAAGGGTTTTCAGTAAACCCATCATTGTCTGTATAACTGACACTAAGTCCTATAGTTGCACCAACTTCAGCGCTAGTTAAGGCCAGTTGCTGGCCAGTAGAGTCCTGAATAGCTACGCCATCCCCTACCCAGGTATAGGTGATGCTCGCACCTGCCAGGCCATTGCTATCGACGACGACCGCACTTAAGGTTTCCCCTACTTGAGCCTGCCCATCAATAGAAACGGTTCCTAATGAATTACTGATAGTTACTTCGTTATTGGCTGCATTATCTGAACTCCCTGAAGTACCTGAACTGCCTGTTGTAGTGCCTGAAGATCCCGAACCGCCACCACAGCCCCCAAGGGCTGTGGTTAAAACAAAACAGTTTAAAAGTACAAACCGCATTAATCGCTTCCTTAATCATTATCCCAAGTGGAATCCGGACCTACATCAGCTTCATCGATGAAATTTAGAAGATCAATATCAACACCGATACCCGCATCAGCACCTGTACCTTCTACCAACAGGTCATCGGTGGGAGCACTTAGGCTCGCACCATCTTCACTGCCGTCAATACCGATGTTGCCGTCAAAACCTGTACCAACACCGTTAAAGTCAAACGTGCCCGAAGTCGACAGAGTCGCTGAGTAGAAGTGGTTATTATCAAAATCAGAGGCCGCATCTAGCTCACAGCCATCATCTAAATAACCTTGATCAGTAACAGCAGGATCACTATCGCCGGAGTTGCTGCCAAAGATATTGGCACCAGAACTCTGGTTGGCAATTAGGTTGTCATCGAAGTCCAGAAGATAATTAAGCAGCAGACACTGAGTACCACTACCGTCCTCGAATTGAATAGCTCGGTCATTATTAATAAAGCTATTGCTTGCTATCACAGTGGTCAAATCTAATGAGGTATCGGCAATGATAGTCGTACTTGAAGACGCATCCAATGGATCAGAGTCAATATGTAAGCCCGCGCGGTCAGCAGAGGTCGCAGTGACATTACCAATAAAGTTATCAACGATCGTGTGACCTAGAGGAGCAAAAGAAATACCGCTGTCCTCGCTCAAGTCAGCACTTGAAAGCACAATATTTTTCGATACGGTATTTCCAAAACCGTTCTCAAGAGCAATGTTTCCAAGAGAGTTGACGATGGTATTACCATCAATTGTATTGCCGCCACCCTGAACCATAATCAAACGACGGTTGGTGTTTACGTTGTCAAAACGGTTGTATTGAACAAAATGGCCACCACTACCAGTTGCATCACTGCCCGTCGAACGACCTACCTGAACCGCAAAAGTATTTGAATCTCGAGACCCAGAGGTCTTATCACCGAAGTCTTTAAACAGGTTGTACTGGACAATATTGCCCTCAGCACTTCCCACATCATCGTTAACATACATGCTGATGGCCGAGCCTTCGAAGTTATTCAGCGTAGTTTTGTTAGAAAAGAGATTTCGCTCTATGATGTTGTTCGTGCCATTCACCGCGACGTAATGATATTCATCACTCGACCCAAAATCAGAACTACGTGGGTTTTGATCACCGAGGAACTGATTGTTACGCATGATGTTTCCGTCACCGTGCAGTACTACCGACGCGTCAGGGCTCAAGCAACTAGTGGCATAATCAAAGGTTAAATCATCGAAAACTAAACCATCCATAACGACACCGCTAGTACCGCTGTTAAACATGATGCAGGCTTCACCTGTTATCACCGCAGTACTTCCCGCTGTTCTAGTGATCATCAAATTGTCGTTATTGATGGTCATCTCGGCCATGTTTTCATAGTCATCACCGTCGGCCGCATCCGCAAGACCAATCCAATCACCATCTGCCGCACTGCTTAATGCAGATTCTAAAGATTGCTCACCCGTGGTAATAAAGCTATACACAACATCATTATGCTCGGCAGTTAGGGACTCAGTGAAGCCATCGGAGTCGGTATAATCTGCGCTTACAGAAAGCACAGTGCCTAAATCATCGCTTGTCACAGAGTAGGTTCCCAGAGTCGCACCGGTAATATCTACATCATCAGATTGCCACTGGTAAACAACGGTGTCAGTACCATTACCATCTGTTATCTCAGCCGTCACTACGTCACCAGCAATAACGTTACCTGTGATAGCCATGCTACCCGCAGAGTTCACGCCAGCGGCCACAACTTCTCCAGTAAGGGTAGCCGTGGGAGTTTCGTCGAAGCCATCGTCATCGGTATAGGTTGCAGTAACCGCAATCTCAGCACCAATATCTGCCGTGGTCAGGGTGTAGTCTGCAGAGGTAGCATCATCAATGGCAGTACCATTGGACGTCCATTGATAGCTAATAGCGCCCGTTACACCATTGGTATCCGTAACCTCGGCCGTCAATACCAGACCTACCTGAGCAGCACCGGAGATAGCAACACTTGCGCCATCATTGACTGCAGGCTCAGCAATCACCGCAGCTGTATCCGCCGATGTCACATCTTCTGCAAAACCATCATTATCAGAGTAAGAGACCGATACCGAGATCGCAGCACCAATCTGTGCCGCACCCAGATCTAAGTTATTGCCCGTCTCGCCCTCAATGGGCACGCCGTCGGCGCTCCAAACAATTGTCAAATCACCAGGAAGATAGCCATTCATGTCAGAAAGAACCATATTCAGTCGCTCACCTGATTCCGCCGAGCCTGTTATAGCCACGCTACCCACCGAATTAACTGTATTGAGGCTGCTATCGCTTTCGCCACTACAGCCAGCCAGCGCCGCAGTTACTGCGACAATTGTTATCAATTTCGTATTCATAATTATTACCCCCAATGGAACGTTTTTATAAGGGCTCCTAAAGAAGCGCCTCGATTTAATTCAGAATAGGTTCCCAAAACTGCAGGAATCCTAAATGGTTAAGTGAACTTAGATACTGGACCCCTGAACATTAGCGATTATCTCCATGCTGATTATCAAGCTGATAAAACGTAGCCTGAACATAATCCTGAGGGTCGCCACTGTTGTTTTGGTTATAAACACCAGCCTTAAAGTACATATACTCTTTCGCTACGCCGTAGCCGCTGTCAGTTAAGTCAAAGCTATGTTTTGCGCGCAAACTTCCTTCTTGAAAAATACTCACCCTAAGCTGGTGGCCTTTGGCATCAATGGCATAAGAGAATTTTTCGTCTAATGCTATTCCGTCTTGCGGATCCCGCGCATTACTGGCTCGACTGCCTATTAAATCGGCATAGATATCATCACCCTTGGACACTTCATGGGCGGCATAAATAGAGCCCTTTGAATGGCCTGGCAACTTTCGATAGTAAAGCCGGATTGGCTCGTCTTTAGCGGCATGAATCTGTCCGATCACCACACGGCCTACCTGAGATGCGCTTCCGGTAGTCGTCACATGATTGACTGCCAGAGTGGCTTTCAATATTCCATCAACGGCACCTGCTTCGGACTGAGCGCGCTTAGGGGCCGACGAAAATACCCAATTATTTTTATTCGGACTGCCATCATCGAGTTTGGTTTTAATTGAGCGGTTGCCTCGACGCAGCATTTCTCGCAACTCAGTGCGTACAAAACGGGTGTTTGTGGATGTTTTGGCGCCATCAATAGTAGCGCGCATAACCAAGCCGCCATCTGGGCCAGTGTAAAAATAGCGCGGATCATTAAAACCCTTTACCAAATCAGATTCCGAGAAACGATCAGATTTATTGTCGCCATCCCTATCGTCTGGAGTGTTCAGGTACCAATCCGCTAAATCGAAATTTTGCCCTGGCGCCAAATCCGGCGACAGGCCGTAACCACCAGAACTTGAACTGAGAAATTTAATACCGCTATCAGCAACCTGACCATCACCGGAGGCCTCAAGTAAGGCGAAGTCATCAAACCTGACTTCGCGACCGGCAAAGCCACCAAATAGGGTCACTGCCCTGTGGGTGCCAGAGTGGAAATTGACACTAAGTTGCCGCCAGTCATTGCTCTTGGAGTTCTGCTGCTCGAAGAAAATCTCACTTCCAACCTTGGCTCCAAGATTTCCAGTGCCGCGAATAAAGGCCCTGAGCTGATAAGAGGTGTCCGGTTTAACTTGCACAACCTGAGCGACATAAGAAGATTTTTCAGATAATTTTGCTGACTTAGAACCGCCGTTGGCAGTATCTGAGATCGCAGCCCCAGCATCAGATGACTCTCCAACTACCCAACCTGCCCAGCCAGATTCAAACCCTGGGTTGAGAATAGCCGGCACTTCAGAATCTACTGCAACACTGACCTCAGAAAATAGGGATAGTGCAAATAGTCCTGACGCAAAGACTTTGCGAATAAATGGGGACAAGCCATTCATCGCGTTAGCGCCACCTTAAGTCTGTCGACAACCCTCACTTCTTACCTACCCCTTATGTATTATTATCTCGGTCAGTGATGTATTGATAAATGCTAGAGCGTTTAGATTAACGTCTGAAATCTCCCTGGCCAAACGAGCCAGGGATATTTCATATTCTTAATTAAAACTTAGCGGTGATTCCGAAATAGTAACGTGGACCATAACTATTAACCTCAGCCAGGTGATCGCTGGTTGGGTTATATTGAGTCTTCGGTTCATCGAAGATATTGATGCCCTCAAACTTTAGCGACACATTCTTCATCAACTTATAACGCGCCTTAATTTCCCAGACATTGGCGGCATCGATCAGCCTGATGGTGCCTGGAGAGCTTACGAATTGCTGGAAGTAATCGCTGCGCTTCTTATTGATAAGAGACACATCCAAATCACCAATCTGGTAATAAAGCTGCGCTGAACTTACACGCTCGGAGAATCCAAAGAGTTCACTTGGAGGGATAATGCCAGTCTGTTGGGCTAGGTTTCCGGATCCATCAATTATTTCCAGATTACCCATTCGAACATCTTCAAACTCAAAGTCAGAACTAGCTTGGTTATAACTAAGCTTGAAGCCCAGCCCGCTCCAATGGCCTGGCAGATAATCAAAGTTATGTGTCGCGGTAACTTCCAAGCCCCTGATGTTCGATTTTTCGTCACTCGTTTGACTAGTAGATACAACGGCAGGGAAAATTTCACCGTCGATCACAAAGTCTTCACTTTGCTGAGTAACGCCAAAGCCACCTTGAAAGCTCTTAGTGTAAACACCAAACGCCAACATAGTGTCTTCGTTGATATAGCGTTCGATGGCGATATCAAAATTAATCGACATCATCGGCTGCAATCTTGGGTTACCTAACGCTGTTGCGCGGCCCGTGAAGTCAGCAAGAGAGGTCTCATCACCGTCAGCATTAATATTTAAACTTCTTCCATAACCCAAAGCATCGGGATCTGGGCGGGACATTCCGCGGTAAGCGCCAAACCGAAGGACTGTCTGGTCGTTAAGATCTGCTACAAGGTTAAAGCTAGGCAAGTATTCAGTGTAACGATTGCCACCGGTTTGAGTCGTTAGAGTACCTGCCACAGCTTCTAAATAAACGGCGTTGCTTGGGTCCAACAGATCATCGTCAACCAATGTAAATTCATTGCGGTATCCGATTGATTCAACCTCGGTTTGTACTACCCGCAAACCAAAATTGCCTCGCACAGGTATATCGCCCCAGCTCGTTTCATAGTTGAACTGCACATAGGCCGCCAGAGTATCCTCTGTAACATTGAGGTTGGAAATATTTTCCAAAGTAGGATCTGGAATGCCTGGAGTCACTTCGTTTGGTGAGGTTGCATAATAGAGCTCATCAACCAAACACAGGGTGTCAAAAGCGGCGAAACTACTACCAGTACCCGCTTCAAGTCTATTGCCATTCGAATCAACATTAGTGATCAAGTTATTGTTATTGGACGCGTCAGACAAGAAATCAGCTTCTGGGAAATCTAAGCGGCAAGCCACGTTTGCAGCATCCAGCGCCTCGTCACTGTGGTTTGATTGAACCCTAGTACGTGGGAACGAAGTGAATGCCATCTCTGATGTGCGCACGCCGCCTTCAATACTGGTAATTGCATCCCATTCTGTTGTCAGATACTCAAAATCACCTCGATAGGAGGTAATCTCATGCTCACGCAATGCGTTGAGATCGATTCGTGTACGCGCACTGTCCGCAAAAACATCGTGATTAGTAACATCGAAATTCTCGAGGATAATTAGCGCTACATCAGCATCGGTATAGCTCAGATCATGGATAGCAAACGGGCGATCAGTTGAACTGCTACCATCGACGTTCACACGGGCAACGTTACCAATATTGGTCGCCTCAGACTGAAGTCGAACACCCCAAATATTTTCTTGTCGCTCAGTTTTTGACTTTGAAGCATCAAATGACAGCGTTAGACGATCGCTGTAGGCATATTCAAATGACAAGCCATAGCCTTTATATTCTTCGATTCGCTCCTGGTACTCTGAGTTAGTCTCTACACGACCAAAATTTCTGAACTGAGTAATTGCCGGCCCATTAGTTTCGAAGTTGCCTTCACCAAGGGTGTTGTAGTAATCATCTGCGTTGCCAGCCGACACACGACGCATTTCTGCAAACACTAAATCGTGACGCTGTTCGGTGAAAGTACGATCCGACTGCTGCAGATCAAGATTTATATCGATCTTATCGTTGGGCTGCCACTGCACTGCAGCAAAAACTGAATCCCGTTTGTCATCGGTGGTGTTGTGACGAAAGCGGCGAGAACTAGAGGTGAATACATAGGGAGTGCCGGTGAAAGCCTCAGCCTGAATCTCAGAACTGGAAGAGTTGCAGTTGCCAGAACTGGTTCGTGACATTCCTGCAGCCAGGGTCGGGTCATTCAGACAGGTACCAAAGTTACTGGTCGATCGGTACTCAGCTTCAGGGTTTGTAGCATCGTTATTTTGCAAACCCAAGGAAAATCCAAAGCTGCCTAGAGATTCAGTTTCGAGCTGATCAATAAAACTAAAGGTCGTCCTATATTTTACATCGCCTTCGTTGGGGTCGATATTTGCGTTATTAGGGTTGTATCCCGCTTTAACCGAAATTTGACCTCGACGCTTGCCGTATTCAAGAGGACGACGGGTATTTAGTGCAATTTGGCCAGACACACCGCCTTCAATAAAACTTGCTTCTTGAGTTTTATAAACCGCTATTTTGTTGAACAACTCAGAAGGAAACTGGCTGAAGTTAACTGAACGGTCACCACTACCATTGGTCGCTTCGCGACCGTTCATAACGCTAGAACCTAAAAACGGCCCCAGTCCACGAATCGAAATCTCTGTGGCACCGCCCTGCTCTCGGTGAGACGAAGCGCCGGTTATATTTTCGATGGCTTCACCAATAGATAGAGCCGGTAGCTCTCCAATTTCAGCGGCGGAAAGCGCATCCACTACTGTCGCTGACTCGCGCTTGGTGGCAATTGAATTTCGGATAGTCTCACGAGATCCAGTGACTACGACCTCATCAATGCCGGATTGGGCTTCCTGGGCATATGAAAAACTCGGCAAAGAAGCAGCTATAGCCGCCACTCCCAATAGCGCCGTCAATTCAAATGCGCGCTGGCGACCAGCAAACAGTCTCTTCATCTTATTATTCATTATTCTTAGTCCCCTGGTGATTTTTATTATTTTAAAGCGAGGGTCACAGAATACAGCCACAATGTCAACCGTATTGGTCAGACCAATTATTGTCTGTAGATAGGGTGAACACAAACCAACCGCAGCATTAGTGTGACGGAGCACCCTAAAACGCCGGATGGCCCGAGGGAGCTACTGTGTAGGGATCCAGATAGGCTTAATTTGGACGGCATAATCTGAGGTTTTTAAGATTCAGGTATGGGGGCAGGAAAGTCGCTGTATGAAATAAACGCTTAATCAGCGAGACTATGGATCAAAATCTAGCGGCAATTCTATGAGAATCAAGTTGATACCCAGTCTATATTGGCCTTACCAATATAGACTGGCTTTGACTTATCCAGAAGCAGACGCGAACTGGGTTCGCCAGCATAAGGCGATAAACCTCAGCCATGGATATCAGCTATTTTATCACCTCAAGATGATATGGCCCCAGCCAACTGTAGTGCTTGCCGCCTATCTTTAGATGATGCTTTGCAGAGGTTGCTGGGTCTCTGTTTGCGACAATGAATAGACTCGACTTATTATCCAAGGTCTCAATAACAACCGCGGTATACGCCTCAGTGTCGAATGCCACTTTGAGTGCAGCCATATTACTCTTTGGGTTTACTGACAATTCAGAAACTGGGCTATAGCGTCCATGGGGTTCGATCACCGAGACAAAAAGACTGTCGCCGACGTCTTTTCTACGGAAAATTAACGCGGCATCCCGGCGCAAATTGAACTCTGGATCCTGAGCGCCCACTCTGGCAAAGAGCAATTCGTCGGTAACATTGGTCGCTGATGTCAGGGTATAAAACTTACCTTCAACTAGCCAATTGAACTGGGTACTGTCTGACGATGGCTTACCTTTGCCCTCTAGATACAGATGCTGGTAACCGTCAGAATCTCCTAATGGCGCCAAGCTGGATGGGATCTCATAGTCAAAGTTGGTCTGCAGAACCTGCCCCATAAAATAAAATGGCAGGTCATACTGGTGTTTAGCCTCTGATGTCACCTTCATAATGTCGAGCACTAAAGGCGTGGCAAAATTTTCAGGTTTAATGATCGCCATGGTGCGATGCATTTCGGTGCCTGGATAGGCATTCGCCTCTCGCGCACTGACAACCTGGACATCGGCTCTCGAGTCATCGAAAAAGTGCAGCTCCGAATGATGCTGACTGCCGATCTCATATTTCCCTTTGAAATGGGATGTCTGATCCTGGGTGAGGCTGTTGTGGGCTATTGTCTGCTTTGCCCAACTTTGATTTTCTTTCAAATAATTACCGCCACCCTTCTGCCCAATATTCACAAAGCGCACTAGGCCATAATCCTGAATAACCTCATCGCCCCGGTCATATAATGAAAACGACAGCTTGTCATAGTGGCCGTGGCTCAGGCCCTGAGCGGCATATTTAAACACGACGGCTAAGTCTTCAACGCCATAGCGCAATACCGCAACCCCACCTTCATCGCCCTCTGCACCATCCGAGAGATTGATAGATTGCTTAACGAAAGGCTGGGTCTTTCCATCCCGGAGAGCAACAGCGACAGAGAGACCAGACTGGTCCAGAAGCACCTGACCCTGTTTCTCGGCAACACTGAGTAGCTGTGGATTCTGATCGCCGTAGTGATAAGCAATATCAACGGCAGTCACCAAACTGGCAGAAAAATAAGACATGCCTTTTTGTGCGTCGTTGAGCGGGAAAAAGTTACCTTCGGCATCGGAGAGATTCAGCAGCGCATTAACCGCCTTAAGCAATACGCCGTCTTTATGCTGAAATACTTTGAGCTCTGGTTTTACATTGTCCATTGCCAGGGCAAAAATCAGAAAGGGGTACATGGCGTAACGCTGGTAGTAAGGCCCTTCGGTGTAATAGCCATCCGGTGAGAACGGATTCTCTAGATTGGCCAGAAAACCAGTCTTTTGCCCTTCAACTTTAATAAAACCGCCGTCGTCATCCTTGAGGCCAACTTCAAGACCATCATCTTCAATACCGTACAGTGCTCTGTCGATTAGCTCCTGATCGTCCATAACAAGGCCGATCATACCGACGGCAGCATTGCCCCAAGTACTGTGGTTATGAATGCGATTATAGAACTGTGGATTTTCGATAGAGATAAAGTCTGCGAAAGGACGAAATAGATTCTGGTTTAACCTCTGGCGCTCTTCCTCCGACAAAAAGGTATAGATAGAGTCATAGGCCTGAGCCATATACAGCAACCAATTACTGTCATTTAGACATTGCCAAAATAATTTTCCCCGGGCGTAAGAGCGAGGCTTGGGATGCACGGGCAGGTCTTTATACATGGCTTCGTACTGGAACAGCATATCTCGAACATACTCAGCGTATTTATCATCGTCCAGAATCTGGTATAGAGCACCGGCTTTCTGAGCGATCACGAAATTTTTCTTGTGCCTTTCGTGGGTATATCCACCAGAATAATCTGTAGGGATAGGTGTATCAATGCCTAGAGCAATCTCAATGTCTACCTGCTGTTTTGTACTGGCCACAGACGCATCAAACAAAGGCACCTGGCCGAGACTTTTTCTAATTGTCTCTACGCCCGCTTTGGTGAGGATCAGCTTAGGGTGCTCTTTAGACTGTAATTCAAGTGGAATAATCAGCATCATTAACGCCATCAGCGTGGCTTTTATTTTATTTAATTTCATGCGTACTCCAGACAATAGGTTTTATAAGTATTGGGGGGCCGCCTACTTTACCCGCGTTACCCAGGAAATAATCCTGCTCGGGGCACAGCCCTTAAAGGTCAACTTTCAGAGGTCAACTATAAACAGGCATGGATTCTATAGGGATGATTGCACCGCGATGCTGAATCACCACAGATGCCAATCGATTGGCAACACCACAGGCGGCTTTCATATCTTGCCCCTGGAATCTTGACGCCATAAAGCCAGCATTAAATGAGTCACCGGCAGCGGTAGTATCCACAACCTTAACCACTTCTGCAGGCACTGGCTCCGTCCCCGAATCCGTGCCAATCAAGCAACCTTTCTCACCCAATTTAAGCACAACATCTGACACTCCAAATGATCTAAGGCGTGCCACAACTTCTTCTGGCGTCTCGAGACCAAACAGCTGAGCCTCATCTTCATCGGTTGGCAGCACTAAATCTGCAAGGCAGTACATCTTTTCGTAGGCATCGCGAGCAACCTCGGGACTGGCCCAGAGACGGGGACGATAGTTGCCATCAAATATGACATCTCCCCCCTTGGCGCGATAACGTTTGAGAAAATCAAAGAGACGGTGACGGGCAGCCTCTGTGTAGATGGCAAGACTGATTCCCGACAAATAGATATGTTGATAGGCAGACAGCTTTTCAAATATTTCATCTGCTTCAGCGGCATTATCAAACATATGGGTGGCAGGGGAATTGGACCGCCAGTAGAGGAATGATCGCTCGCCATGCTCATCAATCTGAATCATGTACAGACCAGGCACTCCATTCTTCTGCCTGGTGACCAGATTGCAGCCAACGCCTTCAGAACGCCATTGGCTCAACATCCAAGCACTCATATCGTCGTCCCCAAGGGCAGAGACGTAATCGACGTCAGCCCCCAGACGAGCAAGATATATAGCGGTATTGAGAGTATCCCCACCAAATGAAAGCCCCGCAGGTAAAGAGGACTGGTCTCTGCCCGCCCCCATACTACTGACTTCCAACATACATTCGCCAATAACAGCGACCTTATTTTTCATAGGTTGTAATCCACCCCTAAACCAAAACTAATGCGCTTACGAAAATACTAAGCCACCGTTAACATCCATATTTATGCCACTAACGAACGCAGCATCACTAGAGGCTAAGAAGCTCACTGTGTCAGCCACTTCATTGGGCGCACCCTCACGACGTAGTGGTGTGTTACCGGCAGTGGCAGCACGGCCCTCAGGCTTACTGAATGTATCGTGGAATGTTGTGCTGATCATGCCACAGCATAAAGAATTAACACGGATACCCTTAGGGCCCAATTCCTTTGCCATAGAACGAGTAAATGTCATTACTGCACCCTTTGACGTTGCGTAGGCACTGGCACCAGGTCCACCGCCATCACGTCCTGCCTGTGAGGCGAAGTTGATGATCGAGGCGCCTTCAGACATATAAGGAACAACCGCTTTAGTTACCAGGAAGGTAGAGCTCATGTTCAGCTGCATAACATAATTAAAAAACTCAAGATCCATTTCTTCGATGGTTTTACGTGCCACCAAACCTCCGGCAACGTTAACCAAAATATCAATACTCGAGCCAAAGGCTTCTATAGTTTTAGCAATCAATCCTTCTACATCAGCGGGGGAAGTCATATCACCTTTGTATAAAATGGCCTGACCACCAGCGGACTCAATGTCGTTTAAAGTTTGCTGGGCCAGATCATGACTACCATGATAGTTAACCACGACCTTAGCACCCTCAGCAGCCAACTTAAGCGATATGGCTCTACCGATATCTCTTACGCCACCGGTCACGACTGCTACTTTGTTCTGATGTTTCATATTTCTTTTACTCTATCTAGGTCAATTTTATTAGGCTGTGAATCCGTATCTAACAAACTCAAAATTACTTTTCGAGTGTACGGAAATAATCGAATACTTCAGGAACATTACCATTACCCATGCCAGCATCAAAAGCGGCCTGGAGGTTTGCAGAGGTGCCCTCAGCTATTTGAGATCGAGTGCCCAGCCCCTCAACCATCTCAAGGAAATAGGCTAAATCTTTATTGGCATTGGCAATTGAGAAACCTAAATCACTAACACCGTCTACGGCGTAATTCTTACAGAATTGCATAAATGGTGAAGTAGAAGGACCCGTCGACATAATATCGAACAGCTGCTGGCGATCGACGCCTGCGCTTTCGGCAACAGCAAATGCCTGAGACATTGCACAGACCGTGGTCATTCCCATAAAGTTGTTAATCAACTTAGTGGTGTGGCCAGCGCCAAGGGCGCCCATGTAAAAGATATTTTCACCCTGCATCTCGAGGATCGGCTTAACCTTCTCGAAAGTCGCTTCATCGCCAGCTGCCATAATATTGAGAAGGCCATCAAGGGCGTGAGCTGGAGTGCGACCCAATGCGGCGTCAACCATGCCTGCACCTTTAGTCGCGAGGTCGGCTCCGATCTTGCGGGTGGATGCCGGAATCGAGGTTCCAAAATCAATCACCACGGCGCCTTCTTTGATACCAGCCAGTATGCCATCTTCGCCATACATAACCTTTTCAACAACATTAGAAGTCGTAAGACACAGCATAATGATGTCGCATGCTGCTGCTAACTCCGCCGCGGAGGATGCCTCGGAACCGCCGCGAGCTACAACAGACGCAACGATCTCCTTGTTGAGGTCCATTACGATTGGCTTAAAGTTTCTCTTTTGTAAATTCTCGACCATGTTGCCACCCATGAGGCCCAGACCGATAAAACCGATGACAGGAACTGTCATATAATTCTCCCTTTTAAATTATTTTAGTTAACTTTTTATTAGTTGTCGGACTACCACTTAGCGACTAGGACTTAGGGCTTAGTGGCTCAATTTTTGGACATAAAATCCACACGCTGGCGAGGGCTGATACAGCCAGTCCAGCGCCAATCATAAATGCCGGAGTATAGTTACCACCTGCAGTTAGCATAGGTACCAATGCTGTTAAACCCACCGCACCAAGTTTGGCCGCCATACCGGAAAATCCAGCTAGCGTGCCCACTGTTTTACCACCAAAGAAATCACTGGGCAGAGTCTGAACGTTACCAATGGCTGTCTGGAAGCCAAACAAAATAACGGCCATAAGCAAGACGGCCGTAATCGGCGAGCCAGGATTCGACATCGCAAGAAGTGCCGGGAGCATGGTCAAACAACCCAATGTGATCACCAGCTTTCGGGTACTGTTAGTGGTCCATCCAGCCTTAAATCTATTTTGTGCCAACAATCCACCAAAGAAGGCGCCAATCATTGCACCCATGTAGGGTACCCAGCCATAGAGGGCAACTTGCTTAACATCCATTCCATACACTTCGAAAAGGTAGATTGGAATCCAGAAAATAAACAACCACCAAATGGGGTCGATACAGGCAGAAGCGATAATCACGCCCCAGCTTTGCTTGTGTGAAAGCAGCTCCGCTGTCGATGGGTTGTAACCCTCATCATTAATTGCGGCGGCACTCTGGTTCTCTTGACCACTCAGAATGTATTCCCGCTCTTCATCAGTAATCCAGGGGTGGTATTTAGGCGGCGATTTCACAAGGATCATCCAAGGAATAAGCCACAGAAGACCCAGCACACCAATCAGAACAAAAATCATTTGCCAGCTAAAATAGATCGCCAAAGTACCAATCAAAGGTATGGATATTAGGCCGCCGACCGCGGCGCCTGAGTTAAATATACCCTGGGCCAAGGCTCGCTCTTTGGTTGGAAACCACTCAGCATTACTCTTAGTTGCACCAGGCCAGTTACCGGCCTCTGCCAAACCCAACAGGCTTCGGACAATACTGAAAGTGACAACACCCTTGGCAAACGCATGCATTATGGTCGCTATAGACCAAACGGTAATGGACAGAGCAAAACCTAAACGGGTGCCAATCCAATCGAATATCTTGCCGAAGATAGCCTGACCAAAGGCATAGGAAAAAATAAAGATAACAGACAGAAAGGCATAAATTTCTTTGTGCTCATCTGCGGTTTTATCCGGATAGAGATCCCCTGCAATACTCGGCCAAAGCACAACTAATGCCTGGCGATCAATATAGTTAATGACTGTGGCGAGAGCGATCAGCGCAATCACCCACCAGCGAAGGTTACTTATTTTCATTTATTATTCCCCTCAAAAAAGTCTTCTCTCATTGGGCTAAACACATCGATCAATACGCCAGCCTTCTTGCAAATAGCACCATGGCTAATATTGGGCTCCATAAAGAAACAGTCTCCCGCTACCAGCGTTTTCGTTTCGTCACCCACGGTGACATCAAATTCACCCCGCTCAACATAGGCAACCTGGGAGTGAAAATGACTGTGAACATAGCCCTCACTGCCCTCTTCAAAATAGACCTTAACCATCATGATCTGATTATTGAAACCCATAATTTTTCGAGTAACACCTGGGGCAACAGGTTCGGTTAATAACTCTTCTCCAAATAGAAAAGGTGCTGTTTGCATATTTTATTTCTCCAAATCCTGGGCTGAGTATTGTTACTAAACCGATATATTTATCTACGCTAGGCAGGTCTATCTAATAATATTATCTTTAATGACAGCAGTATTTTCCGCCTGACTGTGCAGCTCTCTTACAGTGGGTAAGGGAGTTGCTGTTAGGGTATTTTTTACAATTCGCGTCACCGGCTCACCGACGGTATGTTCTATCTTGATCCCAGAGCTATTCGAGAAGCGGTTATTCTCAATAGTTGTTACCTGCACGCCGTGCAAATAAATCGATGATTTAGACTTGTTTTTACTGCCTGTACCCACATTGGTTAGCTTAGAATTGGTGAGGGTAAAGTGGGGCCCAAAGGTACTTTCATCGGTTCCGCCGCGATACAGGGTCGCGATTGCGCCCTGCACATTGGTAAAGCTAGAATTCTTGATTGTCGCGTAATCCACGTTAAAGATACCGTAATCATCGGCCTCTTTATCCATCGCCAGTATGGCACCGCTAACGTCTCTGAAATGGGAGTCAAGAATGACGACACTGTCTGCCATAGTGCTCTTGGCAACATTTAGAAAATTGAAATGGCGATTAACATCAAGGTGTATAAACACGGAATTGTGCACCTTGATCTGGTAGTTGACCAACATTGAATAGGGACTGGTACGAATAACAGAATTACCCACATTGTCCGGCGAGCGCTTGCCAGAGATCACCAGCCCGCTCAGCTTTAAACTGCCACCATCCACAATCTCGAACAGCGTGGAACGCTCAAACTCAATTTTAGAGCGCTTGTCGCCCAACAGCGTGAGCGGCTTGTCGATTTCTATTACTTTGCTTAACAGATAATCGCCAGCAGCGAGGCGAATAATATCACCGGACGCTGCTAGCTCGATTGCTTCTCGCAACTCCCCTGGGGTCGCTGTAACCTGGATCATGCGCCCGGTATCAAACTGTATAGAGGCATCTGATTTCGGATACCAAGAGACGCCAGTGTCATGTTTATTTAACATCACGAGATCTTGCTTGGCACCTACGTCTTTTAGGCTTGGGGAATCGGGGTAAAGTAATCCGTTGGCGGCTCTTGTTAGCATTACCGCTTGGTTACTAAAGCCCTCAGAAAGTTGTGGGCTCTTAACATTGTTCAGCACATTGTCGGCAAAGCGAATACCACTGACATCGTCATACAGGGTAAATGTGTCACGGCCATTGTCATTGACGATCAAGTTACTGGTGAACTGACTATCAACCGGTGTCGCCGAACGCTCCGCATCACTGCCAGCAGCCAGCTGAATATGTTCGTTGTTTATCATGCTGTTGTTTTCAATCTGAGCATTAACGACCTGGTGATAGCGATTGATAGATGAATTAGGCACGCCATTCATCACCACAAGAGAGCCACCAAATCGGTAACCTGTTAAGCCCTCTAAATAATTATTGCGGACAATCTGACCCTTATTGATTACGCGAATACCGCCGGTGTGATCAACTCGACCGCCTAAGAAGATATTCTCTTCAACGATATTGTTATCGCCGTGGCGCAGGGTAAGTGTGCCTTTGGACTCGAAGAACAGATTGCCACGCACCTGATTACTACCAGACTTAACCGAGACTATTTCTACCTCACCATCACAGCGATCAAAATAGTTGTTTTCTACCACCGTGAAAGAATCTGAGAGGGAATAGTGACTGGTACCAATACGCAGGGTCTCACCACCATTTGATCCCAGAACAGGTCTAGGGCCAAAATAGTTGTGGTCGATGCGGTGGTGATTTTCCCGGCTCGCTTCGGAATCTAGCCGAACTGCCATGGTTACACCTTTGTTGCGCTTACCTTCCAAATGGTTGTGGTCAAAGCGATTATGCTTGCCGTACATGGCAACCCAGTAGTCAGCTTCGAATCGCTCTGGGTTACTAAAATTATCGATCACGACTTCAGTCACTCTAGAGTGATTGGCCAGATGCTCTTTGTCTTGACGAAAGCTTATTACCTGTAGGGTCGGTGTATATCCGTCTTTGAAGATTAGCCCAGAGACCTCAAGGTATTCTCCGGCCAACCGAAGATTAGACTGCCCAGTGATAAATACTTTGCCCTTGGTCTCAGCGGTTAAGCGTATCGGCTGATCGGCTTCACCCATTCCCGTGAAGAGTATTTCAAAGTCTTTCCAGGTGCCGTTGGCCAGGGTAATAACATCACCGGGCTTGGCATTGGCAACGGCCTGCTTAAATTCGGCCTGATCTTTGACGTTTATTTCACCCGGAGCAGAAGGCGCGCAGGCAACTACGCCCAGCAACAACATTAACGGCAGAGTTAGTTTGATTCGTCGAAGAGCGGTCATTAGAGGCATAGCATTATTATTCGCATCAATTAAATTATCAGAAAAAGCTGATCTGCTACCAAACTAAAAATACAGACCGGCTGACACACTGAGCCACTTTTAAGGCCATAGAGATAGAGCAAAATGTACCTTTATACAGGCAACTTGTCAAACAAAAGTGTAATACCAATTATCGATATTGGCCAATACCTCAGGTTTAGAGATGCAGAAAACCGCCCCAGGCATAATTGGAAGCGACACAGGGCGTAGATAGCGGGATTTAGGTGCTGGGGCCGATTTGAGAGACGGATTATTTAGCCTAACTTTGAGGCGACACAGGTGTTTAATGGCGTAAAATCAGATGGCGTAAAGTCAGATGGCGAAAAAAGTGATGCTGCTAATTGGTCTTACGTCAGAACTGGGCCAGAAAACCCACAACTTAACTATAGATCCATTCGCCCTACAGGAAAGCGTTCGCGCATTTGTGAGACTTTGCGCTGCACTTCAGACACAGCCTCTTGCTCAATAGTTTCATGCAAAGCGGTTAACATGCGGGAGAAATGATTACGCATCGCAGTGCGGGCCTTATTCGAATCCTTCTCAACCATGGCATCGAATATGGCTCTGTGTTCAGCCAGGCGCTGAGCATCATCTTTCATACAGACTGCTTGGTGTGCCAAGCGAATATTGTCGAGTTCTTCCTGCACATCCCACAGTTGAGAAATCAACAATGATAAAACGCGATTATTAGTAGCTTCAGAAATAATTGAGTGGAACTTTCGATCAGCGACTACTGATACAGGATCCCCTTCAATGTTTTCCAGGGCCATATCTTCAAGCGCTTTCCCTAACTGGGTCAGCTGAGAGTCTGTAATTAAAACCGCGGCCAGAGCGGCAGCTTCACCTTCAATAAACACGCGAGACTCAATCAATTCAAACGGACTGACTGATTTCGCCAACCCCGCTAACCCAGCAAACTCCACGCTAGGCTCTACGACATAGACGCCCGAACCCGTTCTAACCGTTACTCGGCCTTTGGCTTCGAGGGCAATTACTGCCTCACGAATAGTCGGCCGACTCACGGAAAATCGCTCTGCTAACTCTCGCTCGGATGGCAGTCGAGAACCAACGGGGTATACACCCGACTCAATCAGCAATAATATTTTGTCGGCGATTTGGCGATATAAACGCTTATTTGAATTACTCATGGGTGTGAATTTACTCGTATTGGGAAACTTCAACCAGATTGCACACTAGCACTCCGCAGGCTGTATTACAGCACATACAAATTGGTAAGACAATGTTGCGGAGAGCCTAATTAACAGTAGCTGGGCACCGCCCAGCAAGACAGTTTCATCTATTTATCACGGGCGCGCCCTATTCCGTCTTTGGCCTTATAACATCTGCCAAAGGCCTCTGATCCCGACCACCGATGTGAATATGGAAAATAGAAAGATCACAGCAAAAATACTGTTGGCAACCAAGCCGTTTTTATAGCCCTGCATAAGGTCTTTCCGGTTACTCAGATAGAATATACAGGCAACCGTGACAGGAAGAATCACAGCATTAAATGCCTGGGAAACAATCATGACCGCTACCGGCCTGGCTTGAAAAATTGGCACAACGAGGCCAAGCAGGGAAATTAACAGAACCAATAGCCTATATCGGGCTAACGTCATGTTTCGTTCGGCACCTGTATAGTCGCATATCAGCCATGGCAGCATCAGTACATTAGGAATTTGCGAAGATACACCCGCAGCAATCAGCCCAAAAGCAAATATCGACGCGGCCATTGGTCCAGCAAGGGGCTCAAGTAAGGAAACCATTTGCGAAGCCTTTGATAGCCCGACCCCCTCAACATGCAAAGTACCTGCAGCAGCGGCCATGATTGCTGCGCTGATAATAAACATCAGTACCACCGAAAACGCAGCGTCATTGCGCTGCTTTTTATAATCGACCAGAGTCCAGCCCGCCTCCTTAACGAGGGTGGTACGAATAATAAACAACCCTGAAAATACCGTCGTGCCCACCATAGAAGCGATAACCAGATAGGCACTACTGCCTGAATCCCCTGGCACCTGTGGAATACTCGGAAATAACCCGCTAATAATTTCAATGGGTGGCGGCATCATCAGAAAGAAATTAATTATGAAACAGGCCGCCATAATCGCAACAATCACCGCCAGACTACGCTCAAAAAACTGTGTTCTGCCATTCCAAAAAATAAAGTACACCAGGGTGACAAAGAAGCTGGCGAAATAGATTGGAGCAATACCGCCCACAACGAAAGACTTGGACCACTCATAACAAATCTCCGCCACAATCCCCATAACCCCCATCACACTGCCGCAAACACCAGCCGCTAGGGCAGCAATAAAAAAGATGCCTACCGAGGGGTGGATATGTTTTCGAAAAGCTTCCAGTGCTGTCTCACCGGTGATTAAGGTATAGCGGCCGTACTGATTGATCATAAAAAAAGTGCACAGGCAGGATGCAACAATTGTCCACAGAAGAGACATACCATAATCTGCGCCGGCCTTAGCCATCGCCGTCACACTGCCAGTGCCAATATTAAAGCCGAGCAAAAAAATTCCCGGCAGAAATAGCGCCAGCCCTTTGGCAAATTTTTGCGCAAAGGATGCCTGGGTCGTGCTGTTTGTACTAATACTATCGTTCATCATAATTCTCCTATGTGATGAGCAGAAAGCGCCTGGATAACTCCGCGAATCTCCGCCAAACCTTTCAGGCGGCCAATCGCCGAATAGCCGGGGTTCACCGCTTTTCCTATATCATCCATCATCTGATGGCCATGATCGGGGCGAATATAAATATCGCCACTGCTCAACCCAATTTCTGTGCGACGATTTTCTTCCTGCAACAGCTCCTTGATTACCTGAACCATATCGATATCGCTATCCAGGTGGCTGGCTTCGTAAAATGATCGCTGCTCTTTGGGGTCAAGGCAGACACCACGCAAATGGGAAAAGTGAATCCTTGAGCCAAACTGCCTCGCCATTGCGGGAAGATTATTGTCAGGGCGGCTGCCATAGGTACCTACGCACAGGGTCATGCCATTAGAAGGACTAGGGAGGGCGCCAAATAGAAGTTCCAGATCAGCGGCCGTGCAGACAACCCGAGGTAGCCCCAGCATATCTCGAGGAGGATCATCGGGATGAATGGCCAGTTTCACACCCAAGGCTTCCGCGCGGGGCAACACCTTCCCGAGGAAGCTGCACAAGTTATCTCGCAGGATCTCTGGAGTGATGTCTTTGTAACAGGCCAGCATGGCGCGAAAATCATCTATGCCATAGGCTTCAGTCATCTTGCCGGGCAGGCCGGCGATAATATTATTTGTCAGTTGCTGCCTTTCTACCTCAGTCATCTGTTCATAAACCTGCTTTGCCTCGGCAAGCTCTTGCTCGCTGTATTCCAACTCGGCATTAGCACGCTTGAGAATAAACAAATCAAAGGCGGCAAATTTTTGCTGATCAAAACGCAGTGCATAAGCACCGGTTGATAGCTTGAATTTAAGATCGGTGCGGGTCCAATCAATCACCGGCATAAAGTTATAGCAGATGGTTTTGATCCCACAATGGGCGAGGTTTTCCATGGAGACGATCCAATTTTCCACATACTTCTCATGACCTGCTCGCGCTAACTTGATGTCTTCATGGACGGGGATACTTTCCACCACACTCCAGGTGAGAGGCATGAGATCAGTCTCACAGCGCTCAATCAGTGCCTGGTGCTTTTCTATGGCTTCGATCGACCAGGATTCACCGGTAGGTATGCCCTGCAAGCGCACTGACGATATCGGTGGCGCCGGTTTGTCTTATATCATCGATGGTCACCGGATCATTCGGTCCAAACCACCTCCAGGATTCACGCATAACATTCTCGTCTAATTAGGATGCCAAAATTTACATAAAAAAAAGGGCCCCAAAGTAAACTTTGAGGCCCTGATCTATCAATGTTTCACTTTCACTTACTAGAAGCGATAGCTAGCACCAATGGTAACTCTACGATCGGTCAAACCCTGGTAACACAACAGAGCGCCCTGGTTGACACAAGATTGCTCAACCTCAGCTTCAGTAATGTTAACGGCTTCAATACCGATGTTCAGATTGTCATTTACATCGTAACTTACGCTAGCGTTAAGCTGGCCTCTGTCTTCCTGAACAACTGGGAAACCCCAAGGGAAGCTACTAGTGCTACCGAAGTCAGTTGAACGATACGCTTCACGCCATGTGTAACGCATTCTTGCAGAGATATCATGCTTCTCGTAGAACATAGTTATGTTGTAAGACTTTTCAGACAGATCAACCAATGGAGCGCGCATATCGACGTTGGTCGCACCATTTGAAGCAAACACAGTTGCTGCACGGCTAGTATCGCCTAGGTATGAATCACCACCGCTGAATTCCTGAGACGTATAGTTAGCGATAACGCCGAAACCAGAAGCCCAACCTAGCTGATCTTCAAAACCTGAAAGATCATACTGGACTGCAAGCTCGATGCCTTTCTGCGTAGTTTCGCCAGCGCCGTTGATAGTCTGTGAAGAAGGTACACAAACGCCAAGACCTACAGGACCAAATACGTTGATGTCTGCAATCGGGTTGAAGATACCACCAGCTTCACAATCAGGACCTGTAATATCGCGGTATCCAGTCACTGCATCTTCAGCTGGGCTTTCGTCATTTCTAACAAACAGGCCTTCGCGTGACTTGTTGAAATAACCAATGCTTACAACACTTGAAGGTGCGAAGTACCATTCAGCCGAGAGATCGAATGACGTAACTTCTTCAGGCTCGAGACCAGGGTTACCTAGATCAACCGCAGGGTTTGGGCTAGTGCTAAAGGTATAGGCAGATGACAGATCGTCGAAATCTGGACGTCTAATATCTTTACCCCAAGCCGCACGGAGAACAACATCTTCACTTACGTTTGCAACCAAGTTCAATCGTGGCAATACAAAGCTGTAGTTACTGTTAGACGTTGTGGGTGTCACTACACCATTGAGTGAAGAATTGGCCGTCGAAGAAATATCGGTATCTATATAACGTAGACCGAAGTTACCACGGATCATGCCTGACTCGAAATTCACCTGACCGTAAAACGCGTTAGTCTTCTCTTCAATATCGAAGAATGCGCTAGTTGATGAAGTTGGTGCGCTGATTGGGCCACGTGTTGAACCAGTGATTGCATTGTTGGCAACAATCGCAGCGTTCAATGTAGCTAGAACACCTTCAGGATCGTTAGCGACTAGCTCTGGGTCCAAAGTAAGAAAATCACGAACATATAATTCTCTACCATCAGCAGCATTAAAGTTGCTTGGGCCTGCCACGAGGATATCGGCGAACAAATCACCTGTAGGGCTATCATCGATTTTTCTTAGACCAACACTTGATTTGATTTCGTCTCTAAGACTAGTTGTCGTATTGTGACGGAATCCAAAATCAACCGAAGTAACAGCGTTCCAATCCAGATCGTAGGTAAAGTCAGTACGGAAGGCTTTTTCACTATTCTCTGCAATGTTTTGTCCCTGCTGTACATCACGCAGAACAATGTTGGCTGGATTTAGCAACATACCAGTGGTTGGTCCGTTTGCTGCATCTTGAGCAACACCAAATGTTAGTGAGCCGCCTGTTAAATCATACTCAAAAGGCGTGCCGTTCTCATTAGAGTCGTATGCGTTTGAATAGCCATCTACGTCTGCGTTAGCAATGTTTGCCTGACGGTTAGCAAGAAGAGCAGCATAATCAAGAGGAGAGTTAGGGTTAATAAAGTTCAGCGTAGTGTTGAAGCTAGGAGTACTAGAATCAGACTTTGACGAAGATACTTCTACTCGACCAGAAAGCTTACCGCGATTCCAATCTGCACCCAGGCTAAGGATTTCACTGTCGGTTATACGAGAGTTAGTATCACCTGAAAAACGTAGGTTACCGTCACTGCCGTCAGCGTCTATTGGAATAACGCCTCGAACTGCTGCTTGAACAGAACCCAGATCTACTGGTCCATTTGAGCTATCTACAGAACCGAAGTTAACTGTTTCAAATTCAGACGGTGTATAAATAGCTCTGTTGCCAGAAATACCTGAGGCTTGAATACGCGAACTCTCTTGTCTGCGTTCTTGCTCGTTCAGAACTGCATTGAAGTCAATTTTCAGGCTGTCATTTGGCGACCATTCGAAGGTACCAGCAAAGTTATTTGTTTCATATTCGTAGTTGTCGTAGTCCTGAACGAAGAACTGAATTGGCAGAAAATCACCCGTTGCAGCATCAGCGCCAGTGCCTGCACCAACAAAGTTATCGCGGTCAGTACGTGGACGGAAAGCAGTAACGTCTTGCTCAGAGAAACCAGCACTTACTACAACACCGAAATCGCCGCTGTCTGTAGTCCAGTTATTACCATAGGTACCTGAAAAACGAGGAGTAGCGCCGTCAGTTGACAGGCTGCTATCTTCAGACTGAATTCGGATAGAAGCAACACGCTCTTCCAAATCAAGAGGACGAATAGTTCTTAAGTTGATCGTACCGCCAACAGAACCTTCAATTGTTTTCGCGTCAGGTGCTTTAGTCACCTCAACAGCAGCAATAATAGCTGAAGAAACATCTTCAAAATTGATGCCGCTACGTCCAGAACCAGAACCTACGGTAGAAACACCGTTGATTTCAGTACGGTTTGCGTTAGTACCACGAATTTGAACGCCAGTACCAACACCCGCTGTACGAGTAATCTGGATACCAGTAACGTTCTCAAGAACTTCTGCCAGGTTTTGATCAGGCAGCTTGCCGATATCTTCTGACTGAATAATTTCTACTAGGTTATCTGAAGAACGCTTCTCTTGCAGTGCGCTTGCAAGTGATCCTCGAATTCCTGTTATTACTACTTCTTCTAATGTTTCAGTCTGTGCTTGCGCTGTAACCGACAGTGACAAAGGCAGTGCGGCTGCAGCCAAGGCTATCATCCTGATCATGCTATGACGATTTTTCATCTATTTTCCCCTAAATAAAGTCTATTTGTTATTTCGGGCCCGAAGACCTTGCGTCATATAATCCAATTTCCAGCCTTCTGTCAACCAAATTTTATATCCAATTGTGCATTTTTGGTATGACCAATTTAATAGAATACATAATAAAGGCCTGGTTTTGCAAGTCGACAGATAGCCCCAAAGCAACGATTAATATGAATCGACACAGAGCGATCACGGCATTGCCGAAACAAGTTAAACATTGAACAGTGGTTAGGAACCCCTTAGCGCGCAGGGGATGGGCCCGGTCGAGTTTGATAGGCAATGGCGAAGATACGTTGATATGACAGAAGTAAACCGACGTTGTACATAGAGGTATGCAAAAGAAAGGCCCCTGGGAAGATATACACTGAGGCACTGAAATGTGATGACACAGTATTTGGACATTACCTGCTCGCCCATAGATACCAAATAGCAACTGGCGAGTTAATAGAGTGTTAGAGCAGTTGGGTGGTATCTATCGAAGCAGAGAATCGCTTGCATGCGCAGAAAGCGCTGATGGTCTTTTTACTGGAAGCTAGCAAATAACGGTAACCCTATCTACTAGGTGTCCTCAATCTTGAAGTCTTTATGAAGCTGGCGCCAATGGTTGCTCAGGGCATGTTTATGGGCTTCATCCATAGGAAGTGTATTGAGGGCGGCAGGCCACAGCTCTCTCGCCTTGCTCAAGGTGTCATCCAAATGTGGCTTTACTGCCCGCCAAGGGATTCCCGATCGCACCGCCCAAGATTCAAAGTTTTTCATTGAGACTTCATACCACGCCTTCGTTTCTCCTAAATTCAGCGCATACTTAGTTTCGTTTTCGATATAAACCTTGGTTGTCACAATATCGTACGCAGGAGAGAGCCTCGGCGTGAATTTATCAGGGTATATAAGGCTCCAATTCTTAAGATGTGCGTCTCCATTCGCCAAAAGGATATTTACCAATAGACGCCTAGCGAACTGTTGGACATCCGCCAAGCCATCACCAGAGAAATCATAAATGACCTTGCCGATATTTTCATAATTGGCAGCCGAGTATTTTTCGTGCGGGTATTTCACCAGAATCTGCGCGAAGTCTTCCATATGAATGCGCTGTTCACCGTTGCGATCAAACCGTTTGATCGCGAACGCTTTTTTCTCGTCAGGTAAGTTAATCGACGGTAAATCATCAAGCTGTGCCATCTCAACGAGTTTAATCTCAGGGATCTCAACACCAGCAAGCTCTGCTAGCGACATGGCGGTGTATTCATTAAGTGGTACAAATTTATGTTTGGTCGAGGGCGTTTTGATAATCCAGTCTCCCAACTCATCGCCCTTTGATAAATTATAGCGACCGTCTTTTTCCTTCATGGAAAACTTCATCTGGACGCCAGCCAGAGAAAACTTATTTTCCTGAATCACCTTATCGAACTTAACCGCCTTGGCATTTGCCTTCCCCTGAATACTCAACAGGTAATCAGGGACATCTTCAGGATCCATTGGGGCGGCCTTGATTGCGCCAGGTAAATCGTCACCGAGGTAGGAGAGAATGTGAAATTCATTATCAACATGCACCTTTAGACCCTGTGCAACTAACTCACGTAAAGAGCCTTCTGGCAGTAAGTTTGAAAGTACGGGATGCAACCTTTGGCTTCTTACCCACGGCTCAGCCATTAGCGTTTTCGCGCTCGGAAATTCGGGATGTGTAGTTAGACTAAATGTCGGGCGATCAGGATTACTTTTAAATTCCTGTGCAATACTCAATACATTGTGGCCATCCCTGAAACCTACAAGATGGCCCACGAGTGCGCCCTGTATTGTCAGCCTTAATACATTCACTTCATTAGCGTTGTCTGTACTCATTTTCCATCTCCTAGCAATCCTTGCCATGGGTCATCCGCTAACGATTTCTTATGGCCCTTGACCTTGAACCCTGACTCAGCAGACTTAGCGGTATCGTCCGCAAGCAGTGCACGCACGGCATTTAATTTTTCTTGTGGCACAAAGAGTAGTTCGCTTTTAAGCCCCTTCGCGATTAACTCAAGGGTATCAAGCCGTGGATTGCCTTTAGATTCCAAGCGCTGATATTGCTGACGCGATATTCCAACACGCAGCATCATGTCGTGCTGCTTAAGGGACAGCGCTAAACGGCGCTTTTTAATCTGTTCGAGTACTGATTGCATAATGAAACATAACCGTTGCTATTTGCCAATAAGAAGCATTTTAGTTGCTATTTTTAAATTTAGCAACATATGTGATTCTTTATGGGTCGTTGTGGCTAAGTCTGGGAAACAGCGTCTTATATGTCTCTATTGTGGGGGCTAGCAGGATATTTCATTGGTATAGGATGAAGCAGGGACTGGCTTACAGTATTGATGCTGTTATTGATGGAAGCCGCAGTTTGTATCTACACATGCTATGGCCATAGATAAAGACTAACAGGTCAATGTGATCTCTAGTTACTTCAATGCCTTACCAAAATAAACTAGGGGAGTAACAGACAATTACTTAGTCACGTAAACCACATCATCAATTTCATATTCCACGTCGCCGCTCGGCGCTTTAACCACCACAACATCACCAATCTCTTTGCTGATCATGGCGCGGGCAATGGGTGACTGGTAGGAAATCTTGCCCTCTGGGACGCTAGCTTCGTCGTCGCCCACTATGCGGTAAGTGACCTTGGCGTCGGTGTCCATGTTAATCATGGTGACGGTGGAGCCAAAGATGACGCGGTCGCCCTGGGGGATTTTGGAGATATCGACGACTTGGGAATGGGACAGTTTGCTTTCGATGGCTTGAATGCGGCCTTCGGCAAAGCTTTGCTGTTCGCGGGCAGCATGGTATTCGGCGTTTTCTTTTAGATCACCGTGCTCGCGGGCGGTGGCAATGGATTCGATAATACCGGGACGCACGACTTTAATTAGATGGTCTAATTCTGTGCGTAGGGCGGCTTCGCCCTCTACTGTCATTACGTCTTTTTGCATTAGATTATTCCCTTATGCAGCGACTGTAGGCTGCGCACTTTTATTCCACCGTCTACCGATCGGCTAAAGCCTAGGGCTTCGCAGACTGCACTACCACCGGCCATGGTGGTGGTGTAATACACGCGATGCTGTTCGGCACTGGAGCGAATCGTCGAGGAGTCTGAGATTGCCTGACGCCCTTCGGTGGTGTTGACAATGAGGTCGATCTTATCACTCTTGATCATATCAACGATATGGGGTCGACCCTCTTGCACCTTATTGACCAGCTGCACCGGGCAACCAGACTCTTCGATCATGGCCGCTGAGCCTTTGGTGGCGACTATCTTGAAGCCTAGGTCGTGAAACTTTTTCGCCAGAGCTGGTAGCTGTGATTTGTCGCGCTCGCGGACACTAATAAACACCGTGCCCTTAGCCGGAATTTCGTCGCTGGCGCCCAATTCTGCTTTGCCATAGGCTTCGGCAAAGGTTTCACCTACGCCCATCACTTCACCGGTAGATTTCATCTCTGGCCCAAGAATGGGATCGAGTCCGGGGAATTTATTGAACGGGAATACGGCTTCTTTGACGCTGAAGTACGGCGGAATAATTTCTTTGGTGAAGTCCTGTGACTTAAGAGTCTGACCTACCATGCAACGAGCCGCTACTTTGGCGAGCGAAGCGCCAATGCACTTTGATACAAAGGGCACGGTTCTGGAGGCACGGGGGTTTACTTCGATCACGTAGATCTTGCCGTCTTGCAGTGCTAGCTGCACGTTCATGAGTCCGCGCACGCCTAACTCTACTGCCATCTTGCGGCAGACTTCGCGCATGTCATCTTGAATATCTTCGCTGAGGCTGTAGGGCGGCAATGAACAGGCTGAGTCACCGGAGTGAATACCGGCTTGCTCGATGTGCTGCATTATTGCGCCGATTACGACTTGCTCGCCATCGCTTACTGCGTCTACGTCCATCTCGATGGCGTTGGGCAGGAAGAAGTCGAGTAGCACTGGGCTGTCGTCGGATACCTTTACAGCAGTCTTCATGTAGTGGCGCAGCTCATCTTCTTTGTAAACAATTTCCATGGCGCGGCCACCCAGTACATAGGAGGGGCGCACAACCAGCGGATAGCCAATTTCTTTGGCCAGCTCTACGGCCTGATCTGGGCTGCGTGCTGTGGCGTTGCGGGGTTGTAACAGGTCGAGCTTTTCGATCATTTGCTGGAAGCGTTCGCGGTCTTCGGCGCGGTCGATGGCATCTGGGGTGGTGCCGACAATGGGCACACCAGCTGCTTCTAGAGCACGGGCTAGTTTGAGTGGCGTTTGGCCACCGAACTGCACGATCACGCCTTTGGGCTTTTCTACACGCACGATTTCTAATACGTCTTCTAGAGTAACGGGTTCGAAGAACAACCGGTCTGAGGTATCGTAATCGGTGGAGACGGTCTCTGGATTGCAGTTGACCATGATAGTTTCGTAACCATCTTCGCGCATGGCGAGTGCTGCATGTACACAGCAGTAATCAAACTCAATGCCCTGACCAATTCTGTTGGGGCCGCCACCTAGAATCATTATCTTGTCTTTGTTGCTGGGGCGCGCCTCGCACTCTTCTTCATAGGTGGAGTACATATAGGCAGTATCTGTGGCGAATTCGGCGGCACAGGTATCGACTCGCTTGTACACGGGGTGAAGATCGAAGCCGTAGCGCACTTCGCGCATGGCGGTTTCGCTACAACCTAGGATATCGGCCAGACGACGGTCGGCAAAACCTTTGCGCTTGAGGCGGTAGAGGGACTGCTTAGTCAGGTCAGAAAGAGCGGTACCCTGCAGGCGCATCTCATCTTTAATAATGTCTTCTATTTGGACGAGGAACCAGCGATCAACTTTAGTGACTTCAAATATTTCCTCGACGCTCATGCCCTGACGGAAACCGTCGGCGAGATACCAGATACGATCTGGGCCGGCGACTGCCAGCTGGTGCCTTAATACGGCAGCGGCATTTTCATCTTCGACATCGAGAATGGGGTCAAAGCCAGAAACACCGACCTCTAAGCCGCGCAGTGCTTTTTGCATGGACTCTTGGAAGGTACGGCCAATGGCCATGACTTCACCCACAGATTTCATCTGGGTGGTGAGGCTCTGGTCTGCCTGGTCGAATTTCTCGAAGGCAAAACGTGGGATTTTGGTAACAACGTAATCGATGCTTGGCTCAAATGAAGCTGGGGTTGCGCCGCCAGTAATTTCATTTTGCAATTCGTCGAGGGTATAGCCAACTGCCAGCTTTGCTGCGATACGGGCAATAGGGAAGCCGGTGGCTTTGGAGGCCAGTGCCGATGAGCGCGATACTCTGGGGTTCATCTCGATGACAATTAAGCGACCATCATCTGGGTTAACCGCAAACTGTACGTTGGAGCCGCCGGTTTCTACGCCGATCTCTCGCAATACCTTGATCGAGGCATTACGCATGATTTGATATTCTTTGTCGGTGAGGGTCTGCGCTGGGGCTACGGTGATAGAGTCACCGGTGTGAATGCCCATGGGGTCGAGGTTTTCGATGGCGCAGACGATGATGCAGTTGTCTTTGCGGTCACGAACCACTTCCATTTCAAACTCTTTCCAACCGATTAGGGACTCGTCAATCAGCAACTCATTGGTTGGTGAAAGATCGAGGCCACGACGGCAGATGGTTTCAAATTCTTCGCGGTTGTAGGCAATACCACCGCCGGAGCCACCCATGGTAAATGAGGGGCGAATAACGCAGGGGAAACCAAAGCGGTCTGAGACCTGAATGGCTTCTTCTAAGCTGTGGGCGATGCCAGAGTTGGGCGTATCTAGGTCAATGGCTTTCATGGCCTTGTCAAAGCGCTCGCGATCTTCGGCTTTATCAATGGCATCGGCATTGGCGCCAATCATCTCTACGCCGAACTCTTCGAGTACGCCGTGCTTAGCGAGATCCAGGGCACAGTTCAGTGCGGTCTGACCACCCATGGTGGGCAGCAAGGCGTCTGGGCGTTCCTGTTCAATAATGCGGGCTACGGTGCGCCATTCAACGGGCTCAACATAGGTGGCGTCAGCCATGGCCGGATCGGTCATGATTGTTGCCGGGTTGGAGTTAACCAGTATTACTCTAAAGCCTTCTTCGCGAAGCGCTTTACAGGCCTGGGCTCCGGAGTAGTCAAACTCACAGGCCTGACCAATAATAATTGGGCCAGCGCCTAATATGAGGATGCTTTTTATGTCAGTTCTTTTTGGCATGTCGTCTCCGCAAGCGCCTAGCGTTTGGCTTCCATTAATTCGATAAAGTGGTCAAACAGCACTGCTGCTTCATGGGGGCCCGGGCTTGCTTCTGGGTGACCCTGAAAACTAAAGGCTGGTTTGTCTGTGCGATGAATACCCTGCAACGACCCATCAAATAATGAGCGGTGGGTGGCAATCAGGTTGGCGGGCAGACTGGCTTCGTCAACAGCGAAACCGTGGTTTTGACTGGTGATCATAACCACGTTTTTGTCGATATCTTCGACCGGATGGTTGGCGCCATGATGGCCAAACTTCATCTTTGCAGTTTTAGCACCTGAGGCCAGGGCCAGTAGCTGATGACCTAAACAGATACCAAACACTGGGATCTCGGTTTCGAGGATTTCGGTGATGGCTTTAATAGCATAGTCGCAAGGCTCTGGATCGCCAGGACCATTGGACAGGAATATGCCATCGGGATTCATTGCCAGTACATCCGCTGCGGGTGTCTCGGCGGGTACAACAATGAGTTCGCAGCCGCGATCGACGAGCATGCGCAGTATGTTGCGTTTTACGCCGTAGTCGTAGGCCACTACTTTAAATTGGGTGGTGCTTGGCTCTTGGGTTTTATGCCCAACACCTAGCTCCCAGCTGTGCTCTGACCAAGGGTAAGTGCTGGTAGTCGTCACTTCTTTGGCCAGGTCCATGCCTTTAAGCCCGGCAAAGTCTCTGGCGGCAGCCAGTGCTTGCTCGTCGCTGACGCCGCCGGCCATGATGCAACCGCTCTGTGCGCCACTTTCACGCAGTATGCGCGTTAGCTTGCGAGTGTCGATATCGGCGATACCAAGAATACCTTTTTCTTTTAGGTAGTCATCGAGGTTTTGTTCGCTTCGGAAGTTTGAAGCTAAGAGTGGCAAGTCTCGAATAACCAGTCCTGCTGCCCAGATCTGATCGGATTCTTCATCTTCCTTGTTCACACCGGTATTGCCGATATGGGGATAAGTTAGAGTGACGATCTGACGGGCATATGAGGGATCAGTAAGAATTTCCTGATACCCTGAAAGGGCTGTATTAAAAACTATTTCACCAACAGAGGATCCATCTGCACCAATGGCAGTTCCTCTGAAAATTGTTCCGTCTGCTAGCGCAAGTACGGCTTCCCGGTAAGTCTGGGAATTCACACAACCTCCTAAATAGTTTAAATGTCGCTCGAATGTGAGTGGCATTTAGAAATCTGATAATCCGAATATGCAGCAGTCAGTTTTTTATATTTGCAAAAAAGCGAGATGAAACTGGTCGTCTCATCTCGCTTATATAGAATTTTCTGCTGTAGCCTAACCTCTCGGAACGAGACCGCATATTGGCTGCGGTGTTAGGAGTGCATTGTATGGAAGAAGGCTTATTTTGTCTATCTATCCTTCTACTATTTTTGTGCTTTTACTTGAGGCCGAGCACATCTTGCATGTCGAACAGACCAGACTCTTTGCCTGCCAGCCACTTAGCCGCACGCACTGCCCCGCGAGCAAAGGCCATTCGGCTGGAGGCTCTGTGAGTAATCTCTACCCGCTCCCCTTCAGCGGCAAATAGTACCGTGTGATCGCCAACGATATCCCCGGCGCGCACGGTGGCAAAACCAATAGTCTGACGATCTCGAGCGCCGGTTTGACCCTCGCGACCATAGACAGCTACTTCTTTTAGATCACGACCTAAGGCGCCAGCAACGGATTCGCCTAAAGACAGTGCCGTTCCAGAGGGTGCATCAATTTTATGGCGGTGATGGGCTTCGGTGATTTCGATATCCACATCGTCACCCAGCACCGCGGCTGCCATTTCGGCGAGCTTGAACACTAGGTTGACGCCGGTGGCGTAGTTGGAGGCCATACACAGGGCATTGTTCTGACTGGCTGCCTTAACGTGCTGTAACTGCTCGTCGTTGAGGCCCGTAGTGCCTATCACCATTTTCTTGCCCTGCTCAGCGCAGAACTTGGCATTGGCTGCGGTAACCGCGGGAATACTAAAGTCGATCAGTACATCAAAAGCAGCTGCGGCTGTCGAGCGAGCCAACCACCGCAATGTTGTTGCGGCCAATACCGGCTAGTTCGCCAGCATCTACGCCGATTAATGAGCTGTCGGGGCGCTCGAGGGCGGCAGTGAGCTGCACGCCTTCGAGTCACTGAAATTGCTTCTATCAGGGCTTTTCCCATGCGGCCGCCAGCGCCGATTATTGCGATATTACTCATGGTCATGCTCCTTTGTTGATAACAATTTGAAGGCGTTACTCTACTATCAACCGGTTAAATTATCGAAGAATTTCTTTACCCCGTCGAACCAGCTGTTGGTGCGCGGAGAATGCTTGCTGTTGCCCGCTAAGCTCTTATCAAAGTCCTGAAGGAATGCTTTTTGCTCGACACTCAGATTAACCGGTGTCTCGAGAATAACCCGGCAGAGTAGATCGCCAACAGGGCCACCACGAACAGGATCAACCCCTTTGCCGCGCAGTCGGAATAGCTTACCGCTCTGGGTCTCGGCGGGAATTTTTAGCTTTACCTTGCCCGATAAGGTGGGTACTTCTAACTCGCCACCCAGTGCTGCCTGGGCGAAGCTGATAGGCACTTCGCAGTGCAGGTTAGCGCCGTCACGATCAAAAATTGCATGGTCGCGCACATGCATCTGCACATAGAGATCCCCCGTTGGGCCACCCTGCGGGCCTGCTTCGCCTTTGCCTGCCAGACGGATACGGTCACCGGTATCCACCCCCGCTGGAATTTTAACGGATAATGTTTTGCGCTCTTCTTTGACGCCCTGACCATGGCATTCGCCACAGGGATCAGAGATCATCTGTCCGCGACCACGACATTTCGGACAGGCTTGCTGTACCGAGAAGAAACCCTGAGACATACGTACCTGGCCAGCACCGCCACAGGTATCACAGGTAACAGGCGATGAGCCTTTGCGCGCGCCGGAACCGTCACAGGGTTCACAGGCTACTTAACGTAGGCACATCAATTTGAACAGTTTTGCCTTTTACGGCGTCTTCTAAATCGAGTTGGAGGTCGTAGCGCAGGTCTGAACCGCGAGCTGGGCCACTGCGACCACGGCCGCCACCGCCGCCGAAAATATCACCAAAGACATCGCCAAATACATCACCAAAGCCTGCACCACCGCCACCGCCGCCGGAATTACCGTCGACACCCGCATGACCAAAGCGGTCATAGGCTGACTTTTTCTCTTCGTCACCGAGAATTTCGTAGGCTTCTTGAGCCTCTTTGAATTTCTCGTCAGAGTTTTTATCGTCGGAGTTGCGGTCTGGGTGAAACTTCATCGCTATGCGACGAAATGCTTTTTTGATTTCAGCGTCTGTGGCGCCTTTTTCAACACCCAGTACTTCGTAATAATCGCGTTTGGCCATAACTTGATTCTTTGTTCCTAACTATCGCTAATATGATTAGGCGCGGAACAGAGCCCGCGCCTAATTGAAGATAAAAAAACCGTAAAGACTTACTTGCTGTCTTCTTTTTCTGGCTTCTCTTCTTCTGCTTTATCTTCGGCTTTCTCTTCTTTTACTTCTTCAAACTCGGCATCCATCGCGTCGTCGCCAGCAGCCTGTTCGCCGCCTTCAGCTTGGCCTGCTTCGGCCTGCTCTGCGTACATTTTCTGCGCTAGACCAGACGAGGCTTCAGAAAGAGCGGCAGCCGCAGTATCGATGGCTTCTTTATCGTCGCCCTGAACCGCTTCTTCAACCTGCTTAATAGCCGCTTCAATGGCAGCTTTCTCTTCGTCAGTTGCCTTGTCGCCAGCTTCTTCAATTGTCTTTTTGGCCGCGTGAGCGAGGCCGTCGGCTGTGTTGCGCGCCTGTACCAGCTCTGTAAACTTCTCGTCTTCTGCCGCGTTGGCTTCAGCATCTTTAACCATGGCATCGATTTCGTCATCAGAAAGACCTGAAGAGGCTTTAATAATAATCGACTGCTCTTTGCCCGTTGCCTTGTCTTTGGCGCCTACGTGCAAAATACCGTTAGCATCAATATCAAAGGTAACTTCGATCTGTGGCATGCCGCGAGGCGCTGGCGGAATATCGGCCAAATCAAAACGACCCAGTGATTTATTGCCTGTGGCCTGCTTGCGCTCACCCTGCACCACGTGAATGGTTACAGCGGTTTGATTGTCGTCAGCGGTCGAGAAAATCTGCGATTTCTTAGTAGGAATCGTGGTGTTCTTCTCGATCACTGGAGTAGCTACGCCACCCATGGTCTCGATACCCAAGCTGAGAGGTGTTACGTCTAGAAGCAGCACGTCTGTTACATCACCAGACAGTACAGCGCCCTGGAGTGCAGCACCAACGGCAACCGCTTCGTCTGGGTTAACATCTTTACGTGGCTCTTTGCCGAAGAATGCGGTTACTTTTTCCTGTACCAGTGGCATACGTGTCTGGCCACCGACCAAGATAATCTCGTCGATCTCGGACGTAGACTTGCCTGCGTCTTTTAGGGCCACTTTAAGCGGCGCTAATGAACGCTCAACCAGCTCTTCAACCAAGGACTCTAGCTTGGCGCGAGTAAGCTTAACCACCAGGTGCTTAGGACCCGTAGCATCTGCAGTGATATACGGCAGGTTAACTTCGGTCTGTGAGCTTGAAGACAGTTCGATCTTGGCTTTCTCTGCGGCTTCTTTAAGACGCTGCATGGCCAGTGGATCACCGTGAATATCAATGCCGCTGTCGGTTTTGAATTCAGCGGATAAATATTCGATTAAACGCATATCGAAGTCTTCACCCCCGAGGAATGTGTCTCCGTTAGTGGCCAGTACTTCAAATTGCTTCTCGCCATCGACGTCGGCAATCTCAATAATCGAGATATCGAAAGTACCACCACCTAGATCGTAAACAGCAACAACGCTGTCTCCTGGTGTTTTGTCGATACCGTAGGCCAATGCTGCTGCCGTTGGCTCGTTAATGATGCGCTTAACATCGAGACCGGCAATACGACCAGCATCCTTAGTTGCCTGACGCTGTGAATCGTTGAAGTAGGCAGGAACAGTAATAACGGCTTCAGAAATAGTTTCGCCAAGGTAGTCTTCGGCGGTCTTTTTCATTTTCTTGAGTACTTCAGCAGAAATCTGCGGCGCTGCTTTGCTGTCGCCTTTGATCTCTACCCATGCATCACCGTTGTCGGCCTTAACAATTTTGTAGGGCACCATTTTGATGTCTTTTTGCACAACATCGTCTTCAAAACGACGACCGATCAAACGCTTAACCGCGTAAACCGTGTTGTGTGGATTAGTGACTGCCTGACGCTTGGCTGATTGGCCAACTAAAATTTCGCCTTCTTCTGTATAAGCCACAACAGAAGGGGTAGTGCGTGCGCCTTCTGCGTTTTCAATTACTTTGGGCTTATCGCCTTCGAGTACGGCAACACATGAGTTGGTCGTTCCCAAATCAATTCCGATAATTTTTCCCATTACATATTCTCCGTTACTTGTCTTAAGTGCCTGTTTCCAGGGTTATCTGTTTATGGTCTTGCTTGTTCTTTATATGGATGCTGTTTCCACAATTTCAAGGTTGCGGCGATTAATAAGCCACTTTTTATTAGGCTGGCTTTGATACAACGACCATTGCAGGCCTAAGTAGCCGACCATTTAAGGTATAACCCTTTTGAAATACGTCCATTACCGTGTTTGGCTCGAGATCTGGGTTTGGCACCATGCTAACGGCCTGATGAAACTCTGCATCGAAGGGCTGTCCAGCGGGATCAACGGCTTCCACCTTAAACCGCACCAGAACATCGACAAATGTCTTGAGGGTGAGCTCTATGCCTTCGGCAACAGATTTTTGTGCAGGATCTTCAGCATCTATTGTTGCCAGTGCGCGCTCTAGGTTATCCACCACGGGCAAAAGCTCAGGGGCAAATTTATCCAGGGCATATTTATGGGCATTCTCGACATCGCGCTCGGCACGGCGACGGAGATTCTGCATCTCTGCCTGCACGCGCAACACCTGATCATTGGCGCCGGCGACCTGCTGTTGCAGCTGTTCGGTTTCAGACTGCTCAGGCTCTTTATCCAACTCATCGAGTAACTCTGCCTCTATATCGGCGTTTACTTCTTCGAGCGTCGCTTTCTGCTCAGTTTCAGGAAGAACCTGATCATCATTTACAGCTGTTTTGTCGTCATTGTTGGTTTCTTCGGACACGCCAACTCCTTACTTGTTTATATGTGAGATTGATCCAATGGATCCCTAGAATTTCGCTAGTCCTAGATATGGGGGCAAACTATTAAGTTTCAAGCGATTGCTTAACGGCAATCTGTTCTGTATAAACATAAATCAAAGTCTATTGGTTAAAATCCGTGCTGCTATCGATCAATATTAATAATTACACCCTGGTGGAAACCCTGGAGATTGAATTTTCCGGTGGCACTACCGCGATCACAGGAGAAACCGGCGCCGGTAAATCACTGGTTCTGGATGCATTGGGTATGGCACTGGGTGACCGCGCAGATACGGGTACCATTCGTCATGGTAAGGACCGTGCAGAAATTACCGCGACCTTTGACATTAAAGGTCTAGAAGAAGCCAGCGAATGGCTTGAGAGCAACGATTATAATGCAGACGATCAATGCATACTGCGCCGCCTCTACACGATAGAAGGCCGCTCGCGAGGCTATATTAACGGCCAAAGCTGCACCATGCAGCAGCTCCAACAGCTCGGCGAAATGCTCACCGATATTCACAGTCAACACGAACACCAGTCTCTATTGCGCCGCGAGACTCATCGCAAATTATTAGACGACTATGCCGACACCACTGATCTAGCCGTACAAGTAAGTACTTGCTACCGACAGTGGCACAGCGCCCACAAAAAGCTCAGTAGCCTTATGGAGCGGTCGGATGAGCTTATTGCCCGTAAAGATTTACTCAGCTTTCAGGTGAATGAGTTACAGCAGCTCGACCTCGCCCCTACCTCCCTCGCAAAGCTTGAGCTAGAACAGCAAACCCTGGCAAATGCCGACCAGATTCTTGTGGAGAGCCAAAGTGTTCTGGCGATCTGTGATCAAACTGAAGGCTTTAATGTGCGTGACGGCCTCAACCGCGCCCTGTCGACACTGGCCGGCTTAAAACATAAGCCAGAGGCTCTAAGCAACGCTGAGGAGCTACTGCAAAGTGGCCTTATTCAGATTGAAGAAGCCACCAGTGAAATTGAAAGCTATGTGGATCGCTTTGAAGCGGACCCACAGCGTTTGCAGCTAGTTGAAGAGCAGCTGGCGGTTATTTTCCAGCTGGCCCGTAAACACCGGGTAAACGCTGAACAGCTCGCGGAAACATTAACGCTCCTCGAGCAGGAACTGCAAAGTCTGCAAGATGGTGGCGAGAGCATTGATGCCCTGCAACAGCAACTCGATGCGTTGGCCACTGCCTATGAAGCCTCAGCGAAGAAGCTCAGCGCTATTCGTGAAAAGGCCTCGAAGACCATGGCCTCAGAAATTAATCAGCAGCTCCAGAAACTCAGCATGGAAGGTGCCGAGTTATTGGTTCAGCTTACCGCCCTTAATGAAGGCGAATATCGCGCCAGTGGTTTTGAAGAGGTGGAGTTTGTTATTGCCACCAACCCAGGGCAGCCCCATAAGCCTCTGGCAAAAATTGCCTCTGGTGGCGAGCTTTCCCGTGTAAGCCTTGCCATTCAGGTAGTGGCTGCGGCCCATTCTAAAATCCCAACGCTGGTCTTTGATGAGGTCGATGTGGGTATCGGTGGCAGTACGGCAGATATTGTTGGCCAGCTGCTCAAAACCCTGGGTGATCGCGGTCAGGTGATTAGTGTAACTCACCAGCCTCAGGTGGCTGCCCATGCCCATCATCATTACCGCGCCAGTAAGGTTGTGGATACCCAGAGTGCCGCGTCTCTTATGACGCCACTTAGTCAGCAAGAACGTATTGAGGAGCTGGCTCGTATGTTGGGTGGCGCAACTGTTACCGACCAAACCCTGTCCCATGCCACTGAGTTACTTAGCCTGGCTGCCGCTGGGTAAAAACCCTAAGCCATAGGCTCTAAGCGACAGACCGGCCCAAACATTTAACCCAACGTTATCAAGCAAGAGTAAATAATCCCATGATCAAAATCTGCCTATTACTACTGTCACTCAGCTCTTTTGGCGTCATAGCGTCCGAAGCACCTTCAGCCAACGTCTATATTATCAGCCCCATCAATGGTGCCGAAGTCAGCAGCCCTGTCGCGATACGTTTCGGTTTGTCAGGTATGGGCGTTGCGCCTGCCGGTGTCGATAAACCCAACACTGGGCACCATCATTTGTTGATTGACGTGGATACCCTGCCTGATTTGACAATGCCTGTGCCAGCCAGCGCAAATCATGTTCATTTTGGTGGTGGTCAAACTGAGGTCATGTTGAATCTAGAACCAGGTGATCACAGCCTACAACTATTGATGGGCGACAAATATCATATTCCCCATAACCCAGCGGTTCTGTCAGAAAAGATTGTGATTAAGGTGAAATAGCTACTTAGTCTGAGGGAGCTTTCGCTGACGCGACCCCTCCCCATAATCATCTACATATATTAGTGCTAACCTAAGAAATTTGGACAGAGGAGCACTAATACAATTCCAGCAGCGGTTTTTTTAGATTGGAACACATTCCGCGCCACAGCCAAATGGCTTAAGCACCGCTCAACATCTCTCTACGACAGTAATTCGGAACGGTCTGAACCTGATTTATCCATAATCTCATGGCTTTTTAATACTGCCCCCCCCTCTTTTCTTCTCGCCGCCGCCACAAACGCTTCGCTTCCTTTTGCATATCTACGGCCTCATCTTTTTCGTCAACAATCTCAAGGCCAATTAATGTTTCTAAAACATCCTCTAAAGTGACAATACCTTCAACACCACCGTATTCATCAACAACTAGCATCATGTGCACTCTTAATGTTAACAGCTCATTGAGTACATGCGCTAAGGAGGTCGATTCCAATGTTGCAGTAATAGCATGTTGATAATTGCTTAACGCATTAGCACCATTACCTCTAGCTTGAGCTAATAGAAGATCACTGCGAAAAACAAAGCCTACAATATTCTCTGGCTCGTTTTTATATATAGGTATACGGGAGAAAGTCCGCTGTTCATACTTGTGAAAAAATTCTTCAACAGTCACCGTTTCAGGGAGGGAAAAAACAACCGTTCTGGGCGTCATTGCTACAGAAACATGAGTCTCTCGCAACCGCAGTAAATTTGTTAAAATCTTGGACTCCTGCTCCGCAATTTGCCCCTCCTGATAACTCAAATCAGCGAGCGCAACAAACTCCTCACGGCTAAAACCACTAAGTGTTACTCCATGGGTTAAATTGCCCGTTATTTTTTCTGCCAGCTTCACAAAGGGGTATAGAATAATAATCAAATATTTTAGAACAAACCCAGTCACTGAAGACAGCTCTCGCCAGTAATGGGCGCCAAGGGTTTTGGGAATAATTTCAGAAAATACCAAAATCAATAAAGTTAATATGGCAGAAATGACGCCAACATAAGCATTACCAAAAATCTGCGCCGCCTGAGCACCAGCCCCTGCAGCACCTACAGTATGAGCAATGGTATTTAGGGTTAGGATGGCCGCCAGGGGTTTGTTGACATCGTTTTTCAAGGACCGCAACAGAGGCCCTGCTGGTTTTCCCTGTTTTTCCAGCAAGGCGATATGCGCACTAGTAACACTTAATAATACGGCCTCAGCAATAGAGCATAAAAATGAAAACCCGAGAGCGACTAGTACGTAAGTAACTAATAGAACCATGTAGATAGGCTCACTCTTTATCAAATTATTGATTAAAACAGTATTTTCTATTAGAAAATTTACTAGCGAAAGACAGGAGTTCCAAAGCTACTATTATTCCACTTAGTACTCATAAAGATAGACACAGACCAACTATGTTTCCACACAACAACCGCTAAGGGTCGGACCCCCCACAACCGCTAAGGGTCGGACCCAACCAACCGCTTGATTTCATTTAGCTTTCATCCAAAATCAGGCGCCTATAGTTGCTTAAACGACTATTTTTGGCATCAAAATCACAGGTATAAGAGGCTCTTGGCTCTTTCACCCTATACAGCCCTTCATGCGCTTCAATCTGTCTCGGTTTTGCGCTCACGCCCAATGCTTCTTTAACGCTTTGAACATACGTCTGACTCCCGACAGCCAAGCTCTCTGACCATAGCTGCTTCCTGACCATGCTGTCTTTTTTCAACTCAGCTTCGACCCACCCTTGATGTGCCGATTGCAATTGTGCCAGGTTGTTAATCCCCAATAGCTGCATCAGCGCCAGATAGTCAATTACGCCATACCGATCAAGAGGGTTCTGTATTTCCTTGATATCCGCTGTTGGCCCAGCCGGATGGATGAGAAACTACGCCGGCCCTCACCATATTCATGTCGATATACACCAGACACTGAGCAAGATAACCCTCTGTATCAATCGCGGTTGCGTGGTAACGATCCTCCCAAAACGCGCCCTTTCGATTTTTCCGCCGGTTGTATTCCTGAGCGGTTCGGCCCGCTATAAGCTGCATGCTTTTAGGGATAACCTCTTCCCCGGTATCCTTGACCAATAAATGGATATGGTTTGAGGTTCCGATGTAGTTGAGAACACTCAAACCAAACCGTTTTTTTGCTTCAAACAACCAATACCGCCAACGCTTACGATCACGCGCAAACTTCAACAAAAACTCGCTGCGGTGGCAACGATGTGTGATGTGCCATACATGGCCAGGAATAAAATATCTGTTTGCGCGCGGCATTTAGCTTTCTCCTTAAAGCCTGTATGTCTAACTAATAAAGGTCACTATAAGTGTTAAAAAAAGTAATTATAAGATGCTTTTGCCTATACATCGTTAAAACACTGTCCAGCGCTTATGAGCGTAATTATGATGTAAAAAAACAGATCTTTAAGTTATTTTTAGTCCATGTTGTAAGCTGTAAAATGATGAGAATCAATGGGTTACCTAGGTCCGACCCCGTTCGTTCAATGGGATCTAGGCTCGCTGTATCGTCTGTACAGAACTCTTCCCCTCTCCCCACCACTCCGTCCAGAAAACAACAATGATAATGTGTAGCATCATCGAAGGGAATGCCTGACTGATAGACTTTTCTGCCCGCTGCCTGCCCAGCGATCAGCATTTATACCGGCGTAATTAATTCACCAATCATAGTTGTTTTTCTGTCATCAACCCCAGCGGTGTCGGCGTGGTTATACCATTGTGTGGTTGCCGCTCTAACGTTGTTGATCAATCTTTTGGCGGCACTGGCGTTAAGGCCTTGACGTTTGGCGACGCTGAGAAAATCTTCATCGTTAATCGCTTTACGCTTGCGGTTAATGACCATTTGGTGGCTATTAGTGAACTCACCGTTGGGGTTGAATGAGTAGGTCACATCGTAGGCAGGGCTAAGTTGCCATTGCCCGCTCTTATCCATTAAAAAAGAAATTTGTTTGCTGTGGTCGTCTCGATTGTAGGCCAGTACATTAAAGACCATGCGTAAAAACAACTGCTCTTTAGCGGCCATTCCCAAACCGAGTTGATTGCACATTAAAAACGCCTGCTCATAAGACGTTGCTCCCGGGCTGTTAAAATCATGGTGGCCCAGTGCGCAGAGTGATTGCATATGTAGCTTTTGACCATTTTCAGTGCGGTCAAAGCGCTTGGTCATAAAGTGTGCCCGGCCATGCTCTTCCATTAATCGGCATTGGCTCATGCTTATACCGGCATCGAGGGCCATTAAGTGGTAGGCGTATTCAATACGCCCATAGCCTTTGGGGTCAGCCAGCTCTTTATCTTTATTGTTACTGACGCCATCAAATTTAAGCAGCCAGTAACTATAGCCGTCGCCCGCATCTATTTGCCCTGAGCGAACCTGATTGGTGCTTTCATTCCAGGCGATAATCGCTTTGGCACGAGCGCCACCGGCGGATGTTCCCACGGCTAAAATTTTACTTAAGCCGTCTACATTGCTGGCGGTATTGTCTGTGTTTAATTCAAATTGCTGAGCTGATTTTAGTGTGAGTATGGTTGATGAGAGCTCAACTAATTCTTCAATATTGAGCGACAGGGCATCGTTGGTATTTTCATTAATGGCGGGCTGAAACTCCAGCGCACCCATGCCGCGGGTACCAACATACATCAGTCTTTCTACGGCATTGAACGATTCAGGTGTGCGCCCGGTTTCCGCCAGCCATTGGTTGATCACATCGTTACCGAACTTGTCGGGTAGTGAGTCTGCCAGCATACCGGGCAGGCCTTTGTAGGTTGCTTTGTTCAAAGTCGGGAAGGCGTAAATCTCACTGGCCAATGGCATCATCATGGGGGCCAGTTGTATGCCTGACTCAAGGAATGTTTTGTCGTACTCAAAAGCGGCGTAATTTTTCTGTTGGTCCCAGGCGACAAAACCTACGGTTGCACCCCATAGGGTGACTTCACCGGCGTTCATGTTTGGTCTTCTGGCCACACTATAGAGGCACCTGTGTTGGTGAGTTTGGCGGGGCTGGTTTTGCGGGCGCGCCGCTTGCCTGTTTTGTTGTGCGTTGAATATTTGGCTTTAGTGCTTGCCACCATTTCAACAGGCGAGAACTCGGCGGTGTCTAAGCTGCTAAGAATGTCCTCTAATTTGCCCAGTTGCTTAATGACTTTGAGCAGGCCATCCGACTTTGCCGCCTCACCAGCCTCAATACGCTGTAGTGTGCGCTCTGATACACCCGCTTCATAGGCCAGCTCAGACTGCTTTATATTTTTAGCGAGTCGAAGTTTAGCGATCTTTTGCCCTAGTCGTTTGAGGTCGTTGTCAATCATGTCGGATGCCTCGCTTGGTGGAAGAGTGTAACTGTCATAAAGGGCGGGTAATGTATGTTAAGCTATTTAAGGCGTCACTTTAGTCGGATTATAGTTTAATATTCTTCTTGTGGCAAAGCATATCTTTAAACTGCCAGAACAGGCGTATTATGGTAGTTATTCCTGTTAAAGCGTCCCTATTGTCGTTTTATATAGTTAGTCTGACAGGTTTGTAAACCTTGCTGCGGGTGGTGGCTATGTAAGGGGTATCTGAAAGGGTGTGAGCATTGGCCCAAAAAGGCCTGAGCGGTTTTTGGTGCTTCGGGGCTGTTAAGTGTTTGGCGGGTAGCCATAAATCACTTGCCAGCAGGGGCTTCATACTCAACTGGAGTTTCACCTCTGTGTCGTTTAACACAGCGTCGCCAGCCTCGCCGTAAGTAGAAGAACAAAGCGCAAACGAAGAGCGCCTCTGCGCAGCGTCCCACAAAATTGAATCAATATTTTTACCGGTCAGTAACAATTTAACTCTACTTAGTTTTTAATTCAGACTTGAATCCACGTAATAAAAGTCTCTATAAGCCCTAAAAAAGCGCGATTACAAGATGCTTTTACCTATACACCGTTAAAACACTGTCCAGCGCTTATGAGCGTGATTATGATGTAAAAAAGAGCCTTTAAGTCGTTTTTAGTCTATTTTTTCAGGGGTAAAACGATATAAATCAATGGTTTACCTAGGTCCGACCCCATTCGCTGGTAGACCCCATTCGCTGGTACCCATTCGCTGGTACCCCATTCGCTGGTACCCATTCGCTGGTTGCTGCTGAGTGAAACGGCAGCTACCCCTCGGGTTTAAGTGTAGACAAGATTTTGTTGGGGTGTGAGATAGCCGCTAAGGAACGCCACCCCAAATTAAGGAACGTCACTCCAAATAAGGAGCGTCACCCCAAATTAAGGAACGTCACTCCAGCGTAGGCTGGGGTCCATTGTTCATAACTCAGTGTTAGGGTAAAGAGATCCCAGCCTTCGCTGGGATGACGGGTTGGTACAGGGGTGACGCATTAAAGGCTGGGATGACGTATTGAGGGGGCCTGCTGGGATGACGTATAAAGGCTGGGATGGCATATTGAAGAGGCTCTGCCGTGATGACGGTGATGTCTTACAACGCCCGTCATGCTGGCGAAGGCCAGTATCTTTTGTTAAAGGTGAGATCTCAGCTAAGGAACGTCATCCCAAATTAAGGAACGTCACCCCAGCGTAGGCTGGGGTCCATTGTTCATAACCCGGTGTTGGGGCAAAGAGATCCCAGCCTTCGCTGGGATGACGTTGGGGTGCTAGGATGACGGAGTGGTACTAGAATGATGAGGTGCTGCTGGGATTGTGGGGCGCTGCAGGGCAATTCCCCTAATCTCTTCAGTAATACCTTCGATTTTAATATCCATCTTCAGTGCAGGGAAATTGGGTTCAGACTGAACCGAATTTTTTCTCATGCTTCCGAGTTGCTTTCATTGGCGTCTAACTGAGGTTGCGTCGCCCTAAAATCTGTCTCCAAGTCTCCCGAACTTTTGTTGCTCGACTCCATGGTTGCGCCCATACACAGTAGTTTAAAAATCAGTGTATATTTATCTTATCTTCCCAAACTTAGTGCTACAGTATGTGAAATTACAAATTCAGATCAGTGGACTGGAAGTCATTACCAATGGATGATTTTTTAAAATTTTACGATGTAGAGCCCGACGCAAAACGTGCAGCCTGGGTAGTTGAGCGGTGTATTGGCCCCAAGCATACACTTCATACAATTGTGCCATCGGGATTTTCAAGTTACGTGCGCATTTGCCACCCTGGTTGGTCTTTTGACGCTTTGGACCCAAATGATGACGAAGGCTGGGCGGCGCTTCGCGCTGGGTGGGTCGATGAGGAAAAGTTAACTCCTGTTCGATGGGATGACGTCGAAATCGCCAACAACCGACGCCCCCACCGGCTGATGCAATTTTTTCAAACCTTTCCATTCATTACCCAAGAACTTGGTACGGCGGGCATCGATGGGCCATTAGAGGGTGAATTAACCGTAGATATGATGGAGAGCCTGTTTGCGATCCTTGCTGAAATAGGTGGCCCTAATCAGGAAGTCTTGTGTGGTATATGGGAAGGGTTCAACCTTCCTATATACCACCAGGCAAAAGCAAAGTTTGAAAGTTACACCGGGCAACAAAGCTATTTACTCTTTAGCTCTACATTATCTAGGCTTAGAGACTGCTGGCTGGCAGCCTATGACCAGGCAGTTAGTCGTCATGGTATTGAAGTAGCGGGACTAGTTCCCAATGCGATATGGCCAACGACCTGTGATTGGTTCTTGGCCAGCCCCTTCAACAAGCCATCATCCTACTTTGGTGGATCAACAACCCTTGTTAATAAAGTATTGCGTGCTGGGGTTCTCGAAACCTATAAGGCCTTGCCCGGTGACAATATTTGGACAGACAACAGGAGCAAGGCCGTTCTTTAAGGCAGTCTGACTCGTTAGCAATTACTTACTACCTTAGTCGCAGCATTTGGAATCGTTATCGGCTGAGGGCCGGTGTATGTCCAACCAGGAGGAGGAATTACATACACCATATTTAAGTGCGAGTAATTCCCATTGATGCAGCTAGGGTGGAAAATTTGCGCACTACTTGCACTCCAGCTTTCACTTAAGCCATTTCTTGTATGTACAGCTGTTTGATGGTCAATCATTGGGGGAAACCCCCATCCTATAACTCTAAGCAGAACCTGGGTTAGATCCCACCCCATCGTGGGTGGTGGGGTGCCAAAAGCATGAATGTAATTACAGCTGCCTGAAGACTTCGCTTTAACGACAGTAGAGCCTCCTGGCCCAGAACCAGCGTGGGGATAGTGTGCATTAATACTGCAACTTATGTTCCCTCCGGAAGGCACTGCTGCAGCGCTTTTATTGGTATCTGATGTGGAGTCTATAGGCACAAGACTGATGGGAAAGGAAATCTCCTGCTGCTGAGTTTTGTCTTGCAAAGTTCCCGCAGCTCTCCGACGTAAAAACTCCTCCTTTGCTAATCGACCCGCTATTTCAGCTTTTTCAACAGCACTCAAATAGTGCACCCACTGGATAGGCGATTGCTGCACTCCGTCCACATCGGCTTTTTCTAATGCCATCACCTGTATGGAGAAGAGCACTGAAACTCCAACCACAAATATTTTTTTCATATATAAATTCATAATCCTTTATCCTATTTAATAGAGAAAAATTTGATTTAACTGACCCACAAATTTCTGTGTATTAGTTAACCACCTTCCTTGTCTCTCAAAAAGCAAATCGCCATTAAGCATCGATTGACATACTAATTCTTACAGCAATGCTTGATCATTAGCCCAATCATTGGTGCTGGATTGAGGTCTGCTAACGCCTTATTTGATTTGAAATTAATCGCTGGGGGATCATTGACCGCAGAGAACGCGGGGGTTGTTGCGGAAAATATTGAAATGACTAACAGGTATTTACATAGGGTTAAAATACGCCTATTCATAACAATCTCACTCCTTAAGATTGGTCTAACTCCATAATTTTTAGCCACTGGCAACAACGAGATATCAAGTGACCGACTATGTCTCGTTGAAATCAATCCATCCGTTGGATAACGCATCAATGAAATTCGACCTATAAATCATAACTGGCAAATATTAAATCTGCCAATAGTTCGCCTGATTTATATCCATTCTGTGCGCTGTTTATGGTTTTTGAGACAAAAAAAATCCCCGGCTGCTTTCGCAGGCGGGGATTTTTATAACTCTTCGAAGCTTAGGCTTCTGGAGCTGCTTCTTCAGTCTTGTCGCCAGCCGCTTCAGGAGCAGCAACACGAGGTTCAGGCACTGTGCCCTCTTCAATCTGCGCTTCCTTGATAGACAGCTTAACGCGGCCACGGTTGTCGATCTCTGTTACCTTAACGCGAACGTCTTGGCCTTCAGTCAGGTAATCGCCTACTTTAGCAACACGTTCCTGAGCGATCTGTGAGATGTGAACCAGACCGTCGGTACCAGGCATAAAGTTAACGAAGGCACCGAAGTCTACGATACGGACAACTTTACCGTCGTAGATAGTGCCTGGCTCTGGGTCGGCTACGATTGCTTTAATCGCGTCCATTGCAGCGTTTAGGCCTTCTGTGTCTTCTGAGTAAATTTTAACCGAACCGTCATCTGTGATATCGATAGTCGAGTTATGCTCATCGCAAAGACCACGGATAGTTGCGCCGCCCTTACCAATCACGTCACGAATCTTATCTGAATCAATTTGCATGACGCCCATACGAGGTGCTGTATCAGCCACTTCGGAACGACCAGTCGCAATGACCTTGTTCATTTCGTCGAGGATATGCAGACGAGCTTCCATGGCTTGCTCGAGGGCAATTTCCATGATCTCTTCAGTAATACCTTCGATTTTGATATCCATCTGCAGTGCAGTGATACCAGCAGCTGTACCAGCTACTTTAAAGTCCATATCACCGAGATGATCTTCGTCACCCAGGATATCGGTCAAGATAGCAAAGCCTGCGTCTTCTTTAACCAGACCCATAGCAATACCAGCTACGGGTGCTTTAAGAGGAACACCAGCATCCATTAGTGCCAAGCTTGAACCACAGACAGAAGCCATTGAGCTTGAACCGTTAGATTCAGTGATCTCTGATACTACGCGGATGGCATATGGGAAATCTTCCTGTGAAGGCAGTACGGCATTGATACCGCGACGGGCTAAACGACCATGTCCTACTTCACGACGGCTTGTGAAACCAATACGGCCACATTCGCCTACTGAGTAGGGAGGGAAGTTGTAGTGCAACATGAAAGGATCGTCACGACGGCCTTCCAGTGCGTCAATCATCTGTGCATCACGGCTTGAGCCTAATGTTGCTGCAACGATTGCCTGAGTCTCACCACGTGTGAACAGTGAAGAACCATGAACCTTGTCCAAGATGCCCACTTCAACGTTAATGGCGCGGACTTTCTTAGTATCACGACCATCGATACGTGGCTCGCCACGGATGATGCGACCACGAACAATACTCTTCTCGAGCTTCTTGAACGAGTCTTTAATGTCTTCTGCAGAGAAGCCGTCATCGCTAACCAGTGATGCGTTAGCACGGTCGCGAAGAGCGTTGATGCTTTCAACGCGGGCCTGCTTATCGTGCACCTGGTAAGCAGCGTCTAAGTCGGCGCCTACTAGGTCAGCAAGTGATGCTTTAAGGTCTGCGTTTTCTACTTCAGCTACCCAATCCCAGCGTGGCTTGCCAGCTTCAGCAGCGAGTTCTTCGATTACGCTGATCACTGTTTGCATTTCCTGGTGAGCGAACAGTACGCCGCCCAACATAATGTCTTCTGAAAGCTCGCTGGCTTCAGATTCAACCATCAGTACTGCGTCTTTAGTACCAGCAACAATCATGTCTAATGAAGAGCCAGCGAGTTCGCTGTACGTTGGGTTAAGCAGGTAACCTTGGTCTTCGGTGTAACCGACGCGAGCGCCGCCAACAGGACCGTTAAAAGGGATGCCTGAAATAGACAGAGCAGCAGAGGTACCGATCATTGCTGCGATATCTGGATCAATGTTTTTCTCGGCTGACATAACGGTACAGACAACCTGTACTTCGTTTTTGAAGCCGTTAGGGAAAAGAGGACGAATCGGACGGTCAATAAGACGCGACGTTAGAGTCTCTTTCTCGTTTGGACGACCTTCACGTTTGAAGAAGCCACCAGGGATTTTACCGGCTGCATAGGCTTTCTCGATGTAGTGAACACCCAGTGGGAAGAAGTCCATTCCTGCTTTGGCTTCACGTGCACCAACAACGGTACAGAGTACTGAGGTGTTGTCGATTGAACACAGAACCGCACCGGTTGCCTGACGGGCAATACGGCCTGTTTCTAATGTTACGGTATGGTTGCCGTATTGAAATTTCTTAATTAAAGGAGTCATAATTTTACCTTTGTTTGTTTACCTGAAAGCGCCAAAAATCCGTCAATGTTCACGCTGCTCGGGTTACTTATAGCTGCTCGTAGAGACAGGCATAAGTAACTCGATCAGCAATTATGGAGACGGAATATAGTGGCGTAGTTATGTGCTCAAAATACGATTGCGGCTCCGTCTATAAAGAGGAGCCGCACCGAGAACACCTATCGACGTAAACCAAGCTTCTTGATTAGCTGGCTATAACGCTCAACATTTTTGCTCTTTAAGTAATCGAGCAATTTGCGACGCTGGTTAACCATACGAATCAGACCACGACGTGAGTGGTGATCTTTCTTGTGATCACCAAAGTGACCCTGTAGCTTGTTGATGTTTACGGTTAGCAGTGCAACCTGAACTTCTGGTGAACCTGTGTCATTTTCGCAGGTTGCGTGTTCTGAAACGATTGCTGCTTTTTCTTCTGCACTCAGTGCCATAATACTTTCTCCAATATGCGACTAATAAAAGATTCAGGGTGCCCGCGCATATTTACAGACATCCTAATTTGATTTCTTAGGTCGTTATGTTTCAACAACCAGTCTTTTCGGGGCTATTTTGCCGTCTTCGGTAACCGTAGCTACACCCAGAAAAGAACCGCCCTCGCGGAAGACGCGCACTATATCGCCTTCTTGCCCGTCGCGAAAGGCCTGTGATGACATTACTGCCTGCCCCAGCTGGAAATACGCGGCGACTGTTTCGGATAATTCTACGGCCATACGGTCGGCAACGGGAATATCCATGGGCTTTAATAGGTGATCTAGATCGCTGGGCTCAACATTTTCGGCCATGGCCTGTAACTCTGGCAATGTAATAATCTCGGTGTCGGAGAAGGGGCCGGCAATATTGCGGCGCAGGGCACTCACATGGGCGCCACAGCCTAGGGCCTTACCCAGATCTTCCGCCAGACTGCGCACATAGGTGCCTTTGCTGACATGCACCTGCACATCTAGCTGCGCCTGTGGGCCTGGGCGGTAATCCAAAATTTGATAGTTAAATACGGTGATAGTGCGGGCTTCGCGCTCTACTTCTATGCCCTGCCGTGCCAATTTATAGAGTGGCTGGCCATTGTGCTTGAGGGCCGAGTACATGGAGGGAATCTGCTGGATTTCGCCGCGAAAGTCTTCAATGGCGATTTCGATCTGCTGTAGAGTTATCGCTGAGGCATCTTGCTCAACGACTACCGCGCCTTCGCTATCCCCGGTTTCTGTGGTCACGCCCAGTGTGAAGGTGCTCAGATAATGCTTGTCGGCATCTAATAGAAATTGGCTGAATTTGGTGGCTTCACCCAGGCAGATGGGCAGTACGCCGGTCGCCAATGGATCTAGCGCGCCGGTGTGACCCGCTTTGTTGGCGTCAAAAATATTTTTAACCCGCTGTAAGGCCTGATTGGACGATAGGCCCTGGGGTTTGTCGAGCAGAAAAATGCCGTTTACCGGCCGGCCGCGATTACGTCTACGAGCCAAATTTAAACGTCCTCGCTGTCCGACTGTTCTTCGTCGTCGGCTGCGGGGGTCTCTTTGGATATCGCCAGATCAATCAGGGCTGAGAGATGCTGACCACGACGGCCACTCTCATCAAAGAAAAACTTCAGGGTCGGGGTAATGCGGAGTTTGATGCTGCCTGCTAATAATTTACGCAGATAACCGGAGGCACCATTGAGTGCCGCCAAGCCCTCATCAATTTCTTCCTGTGTGCGATCACCCACGAAGGAGACGTGGGCTTTGGCGTAGGCAAGATCGCGGCTCACTTCAACTTCAGTGACGCTGATCATACCCACTCTGGGATCGCGAACATTCTCGCGTATCAGTACCGCCAACTCCTGTTGGATGGCATCTGACACGCGTTCAGCTCTGGTAAATTCTCTTGGCATAGGTTTTGTTTCTCTCTATAACCTAGAGTGAACGCTTCACCTGAGTGACGTCATACACTTCAATCAGGTCGCCCGCTTTAACATCGTTGTAGTCTTTAACACCGATACCACATTCCATACCGTTGCGAACATCGGCAGCTTCGTCTTTAAAGCGACGCAGCGACTCAAGTTCACCCTGATAGATAACCACATTGTCACGCAGTACGCGGATGGGCTTGCTGCGGTACACAGTACCCTCGGTCACCATACAGCCAGCAATAGCGCCGAACTTAGGTGAACGGAATACATCGCGAACTTCGGCAATACCAACAATTTCTTCTCGGGTCTCTGGCGCAAGCATGCCTGATAGGGCCAGCTTCACTTCATCGAGAAGGTTGTAGATAACACTGTAGTAGCGCACTTCAACTTCTTCTTTCTCAGCCAATGTGCGCGCGGCACCGCCGGCACGAACATTAAAGCCTAATACAATAGCGCCGGTGGTGAGTGCCAGGTTGATATCTGACTCGGTAATTCCACCGACACCAGAAGCAACAATATCAACCGCAACTTCATCGGTAGCAAAGTCATTCAATGCGCTATTAATAGCTTCTAATGATCCACGAACATCAGTCTTAACGATCAGGTTAAGCTTACTAACCTGCTCTGTACTCATGTCGGTGAACATATTTTCTAGCTTGGCAGCCTGCTGACGAGACATACGCTCGTGGCGCGACTTGGTCGTACGCAGTTCAGCAATTTCTTTGGCTTTGCGCTCATCGGCAACAACAAAGAACTCATCGCCAGCATTGGGCGCTTCGTCCAGACCTAATATCTCGACTGGAATTGACGGGCCCGCTTCGGCAATAGGCTTTTTCACTTCGTCGGTCATGGCGCGAATCTTACCGACGCTCTCACCGGCTAGCATAAAGTCGCCTTTACGCAGCGTACCCTGCTGAACCAGAGCTGTAGCAATAACACCACGGCCTTTATCAATGCGGGACTCAACAATCACGCCTCGCGCTGGCACATCGATGGGTGCTGTTAGCTCAAGTAGTTCTGCTTGCAGAAGAACGGCTTCAAGTAATTGATCGATGCCATCGCCTGTTTGAGCAGAGACTTTAATAAACTGAGTATCACCGCCCCACTCTTCAGGGATTACATCTTTAGCTGCCAGTTCGGTAGTGACTCGCTCTGGGTCAGCACCTTCTTTGTCCATTTTGTTAATCGCGATAACAATGGGAACACCGGCAGCCTTAGCATGCTGAATGGCTTCTTCGGTCTGGGGCATAACACCATCATCGGCGGCCACAACCAGAATCACCACATCGGTCGCCTGGGCACCACGGGCACGCATTGCGGTAAACGCGGCATGTCCTGGGGTATCCAAGAATGTAACCATGCCTTTTGGCGTGTCTACGTGGTAAGCACCAATATGCTGTGTGATACCACCCGCTTCGCCTGAAGCAACGCGAGACTTTCTAATGCCATCCAGCAGCGAGGTTTTACCATGGTCAACATGACCCATTACAGTAACAATCGGCGCTCTTGGCTCTTCGTTACCTTCGTCTTTAATCACTGCAAACTGTTTGGTCAGCTCGTCTTCAACGGTGTCATCCTGAGCGGCAACTGGGGTGTGACCCAATTCTTCTACCACTAAGAATGCCGTTTCCTGATCAATCACCTGATTGATGTTGGCCATAATGCCCAACTTCATCAGTTCTTTAATCACAAGATTGGCTTTAATGGACATTCTCAGCGCCAAATCACCTACGGTGAGTTCGTCTGGAATAGCCACTTCTAGAACTTTCTTATCAACTGGCTTTTTGAAGGTGTGCTTGTTATCGGCTTTGAGCACTAAACCAGAAGAGCGTAAACGACCTTTTCCGCGGTAATCGCTGCTGTCGTCCATTTGCAGACGGCCTTTCTTTTTGCCGCCTTTGCCCAATGGCTTCTTAACGTTCTTTTTGCCTGGCTTGTCATCGTCTTCGTTAACTGGCTTGCCGTGACGTCGACCCTTATCGAAAACAGGGTCAGTGGCGGTAGGCGTAATTGTTTTGGTGACTTTGCCGGCTTTCTTGGCCTCTTCGCTCTTAAGCGCAGAAGCAGCTTCGGCCGCTTTACGGGCAGCTTCATCAATTTTGAATTGAGCAGCGTGTTCGGCAGCAACTTTGGCTGCCTCTGCGGCCTTGCGACGATTGGCAATGGCGGCAATACGCTGTTCTTCAATATTGTCGGTTCCTGAACCACGTACAAACGTCGGCTCGGGTATAGGCTCGGGCTCAACGACTGGTTCTGGCTCAGGTGCCACAACTTCTTCGACAACAACTGGCTCGGGAATAACTTCAGAGATCGGCTCAGCAACGGGCTCTACAACAACTGGTTCGGCCTCGGCTTCTGCCTGCGCTAATAATTCTTCATCGCTGCGTTTTACATAGGTGCGTTTCTTACGCACTTCTATGTTAACGGTTTTGCGATTTCCCGACTTAAGGGTGCTAACAGTTTTGCGACGCAACGTGATTTTCTTTGGTTCGTCCGCACTGTCACCATGCAGGCCTTTTAAATAGCCCAGCAGAGTTTGTTTTTCTTCGTCAGATACAGTTGCATCTGCGGAGGTATGCGACAGGCCCGCTTCTTTCATTTGCATAAGCAAACGATCTTCGGATGCGCCCACTGTTTTTGCTAATTCACTTACTGTAACTTCAGCCATCGGTTGTCCTCTATTACCGCCCGATTAATTATTCACCCTGTTCTTCTGCAAACCAAGGCGCTCGAGCAGTCATGATTAATGCTGCTGCTTTCTCTTCATCCATACCATCAATATCCATCAGGTCATCAACGGCTTGCTCAGCCAGATCTTCCATGGTGACAATACTTTTAGCGGTTAACTTGTACGCCAATGCTGAATCCATGCCTTCCATTGTCATCAAATCTTCGGCAGGCTCTACATTGGTTAATTGCTCTTCACTGGCCAGCTCTCTGGTCAGCAATGCATCTTTAGCGCGAGCGCGAAGCTCTTCAGCTATGTCTTCATCGAAGCCTTCGATAGCGCTCATTTCCTCGAGGGGGACATAGGCGACTTCTTCGATGCTGGTAAAGCCTTCTTCAACCAAAACCACTGCAACGTCTTCGTCAACGTCCAGCGCTTCCATGAGGGCTTCAACAAAGTTTGAAGATTCTGCTTCTTGCTTTTCTTGCGCATCTTCAATGGTCATTACGTTGATAGCCCAACCGGTCAGCTCAGAGGCTAGACGAACATTCTGTCCACCTTTACCAATGGCCTGAGCGAGGTTTTCGCCATTAACCGCAACATCCATTGAATGGGTGTCTTCGTCAACAACAATAGACTCTACTTCTGCAGGGGCCATTGCGTTAATCACTAGCTGTGCTGGGTTATCGTCCCACAACACAATATCAACTCGCTCATCGTCGAGGTCGTTGGATACCGCCTGAACACGCGCGCCGCGCATGCCCACACAGGCACCTACTGGATCGATGCGAGCATCTTTACTTTTTACTGCAATCTTGGCGCGCTGACCAGGATCACGGGCTGCGCCCTTAATTTCGATAATGCCTTCAGCAATTTCTGGCACTTCGATCATAAATAATTGCACCAGCATCTCTGATGTGGCGCGAGAAACTAACAGCTGCGGTCCGCGAGTCTCTTCGCGAATGCCCTGCAGGATTACGCGGGTACGATCGTTGATACGGAATATCTCACGGCCAACTAGCTCTTCGCGAGGCAACATGCCTTCAGCGTTTTCGCCAAAATCAACCACAATGTGGTCGCGGGTTACTTTCTTAACAGTACCACTGAGTAGCTCGCCAACACGGTCGCGGTAGCGATTTACAATCAGCTCACGCTCGGCGTCTTTAACGCGCTGAACAATAACCTGCTTGGCAGTCTGTGCGGCAATACGGCCAAAGGCGATATTCTCGACAGTCTCTTCAAAGGTGTCACCTACGACTAAGGTAGGATCTTTTTCAATGGCTTCTTCGGTAGTGAACTGGGTGCCCAGCTCGGCCATCTGATCATCGGCCACTACGTCCCACCAGCGGTACGACTGGTAATCGCCAGTCTCGCGGTCAATTACGACACGGATATTAGCACCTTCGTCATAGCGTTTCTTAGTCGCCATGCCCAGTGCTTGTTCGATCGCTTCAAAAATAATTTCCTGATCCACACCCTTTTCATTGGATACGGCCTCAGCAACCATTAAAATTTCTTTACTCATCAGTCAAACTCCACATGCCTCAGAATCGAGGAACCACGTTAGCCTTCTCTATACCTTCAACCGGAAACAGAAATTCATGATCTGCAACCACCAAAACAATTTCGTCGCCATCAACTGCTGATAAACGACCTTTGAAATTGCGGCGCCCCTCGTAAGGAAAGCGCAATCTCAGTGAAATATTTTCACCGATATACTGCTCATACTGAGCAAGCTCATACAGCGGCCTGTCCATACCTGGCGATGAAACTTCTAAAACATATTCGCCGTTTATTGCTTCTTCGACATCCAGAATAGCGCTGGACTGACGACTGACTTTCTCACAGTCTTCAATGCCAACCCCTTCTTCGGGTCGATCAATATACAGACGCAGCAGTTTAATCTTGCCGCCAGCCTGCATCTCTAAACCCCAGAGTTCGCAACCCAATGATTCAACCACCGGCTGCAATAACAGTTTTAACTTACTATCGGCCACAGCCATGGATACCTCCGGGACAAACAAAAAATGGGCCAAGGCCCATTTATTAACATCTAAAGAAAAGCCCCAAAATGGGGCTCCTCGATTTGCGCCGGACCACGACGCTAATTTTGGTAGTGAAAACTGTTAGGCCCATAAAGCACTAAACTCCTTTTTTCACTCAGCCAATGCAAGCATAGACAATAAATTGCTTTCTTACATTAACTTCTAGCCGGCAATTTTATAATGCGTAACATTATAAAATTGGTAGCGGGAGCTGGATTTGAACCAACGACCTTCGGGTTATGAGCCCGACGAGCTACCAGACTGCTCCATCCCGCACCGACACAACGGTTTAATCATTCAAACCGCCTCCCTTGAGAGGACGCGCATTATAGGTAGCAGGCACTGCAAGGTCAACAACCCATTGCCCTGCACGGGTTTTTATTTACGACTTTCAACGACCAGTTCGTAGGCAGTTTGGATTTCTTGGGTGCGCTCAGTCGCCAGCTTGACCATATCGGCGGGCATACCCTGACCAATAAGCTTATCGGGATGGTTTTGGCTGATCAGTTTACGGTAGGCCTTTTTAATGTCGCTATCGGAATTTTGCTTCTTAACACCCAGTGCTGCATAGGCTGAATCCAGCTGACCTGCTGAGGCAGCGGGGCCTGACCCGGCACCTTTGAACTGTGACTGGGCTTTTATCATGGCGATAAACTGATCAAACATGGCCACAGAGAAACCCAGATGCTCGGCGACTTTACGCAGTAGAGCATGCTCGCCCTCGTGCAACTCGCCATCGGCCAGTGCCAGAGAGATTAAATAGTTAAGCAGCTGGCGCTTAAGATTATTGTGGCGACCACAGACAGCCATAAAACCGCCCATGGCATCGTCAACGGAGAAGTCTGCTTTGGCACCCTGCTGAAACAGCTCAATCGCTTCGCGACGATGGTTGGCACTGAGTCCCATGTTGTTCATCAGGGCTTCTGCCTGAGCAATCTCAACTTTGGATATCTGGCCATCGGCTTTAGCGAGGCTGCCGAGCAAACTAAACACCGTGGTAAAGAAGGATTCGCGGATTCGTTCCTGTTCGGCCGCAGAGATGGGGTTTAAAAAACCACCTAGCCCTTTGTCAAACTGATGACCAATATAGACGCCGATTACTGCGCCAACAAAGCCGCCAACCATAAAGCCAAGCGTGCCAGCGATAATTTTTCCTGTAACCATGTTTTGAAACCCTTGAATGTGACTTGCTAAAATGACTTGCTAATAGAACCCGCTAAAAAGACCTGTGAAACAGCTGCGCCATTGTAAGGGTTTCTAGCCCCACAGTGGAATCTGTCACGGTGAAACTCAGAGCGGTTAATCGAGAAATGTGCGGCCTAATTAAATAACGCGGCCTGGATTGAGGATATTTTTGGGGTCCATCGCCAGCTTGATGGTTTTCATCAGGGCAATTTCACTGTCGGTTCTAGACAGGGGCAGGAAGTCTCGTTTGAGCACACCAATACCATGCTCTGCGGTGATAGCCCCTGAGTACTCGCCAATCATCAGCATGATATCTTCATTTATTCGACGCTTGTCTTCTTCGCGGCCCGTGTAGGCACAGACATGCAGATTATTGTCGCCAATATGGCCGAATAACAGCACACCGATATTGGGATATTTTGCCTTAAGGCGCTGATCCAGATCTTCAGCAAAGGCGCCAATCTCCGTGACCGGCAAGCTGACATCCTGATTAGAGACAGGACCTAACACCTGAAATAACTCGCCGATACCGTCGCGGATCTGCCAGAACGTTGCTGCATCCTGATGAGACTGGGCGATTACGGCATCGGTTAATAGGCCCGCCTCAAGCTGGGCAAATAGGATAGATTCAAAGCGCTGGTTACCCGAAGTCTCGTCGTTGTCTTTATATTCAACCAATAAATAGAACGGGTGCGCCTCGGCAAAGGGGCTAGTTAAGCTGGGCACCACTTCCATTACCTTGTCGTAGTAGCTGTCCCACATCAGCTCAAAGCCGGTTAAGCCTGAACCTAGGTTGCGCTTTAATTCGATTAATAGCTGGGTCACTGATTCGTAACTATTCAGGGCACAGAGGGCGGTGTGAGAACTGCGGGATTTTGGCTGCAGCTGCAGCACGACGCGGGTCACAATACCCAGGGTGCCTTCGGAGCCTATAAAAAGATGCTTGAGGTCGTAGCCAGAATTATTTTTGACCATTTTATTCATCGAGCTGATCACTGTGCCATCAGCCAACACCGCTTCGAGACCCAGAACCATTGATCGGGTCATGCCGTAGCGAATCACTTCGGTGCCACCGGCATTGGTGGCTATATTGCCGCCAATCATGCAGCTACCGCGAGCACCTAAGTCTAGGGGTAAAAACAAATCATGCTCGGCGGCGGCCTCTTGCAAGACCTGCAGTGGCGTGCCCGCATGGGCAGTCAGGGTCATTGCCGTGGTATCAATTTCTTCGATGGCGCTCATGCGCTCTAGAGAGATCGCAAATTCACCCGCTTTGGGGGTTGCTCCGCCGGCCAGACCGGTCAAACCACCCTGCACGACCACAGGCTGATTATGCTTGTGGCATAGCGCCATGATTGTGGACAGTTCGTCGGTGGTTTTTGGTTTTAGCAGTGCGGCAGGCGCGCAGGGGTCGGCGCCACTCCAGTCCGCGAAGTATTTATCGCTAATGTCATCGCCAAGAATCAGGCTGGAGGTATCCAGGGAGGCGTTTAGCTGATCGAGTAAAGTGCTCATTGAGGCGTCTTGCTGTCAGTTTGAGCTGCCAACAATAGCGCCCCTACCATTTATCTTCAAATGTTTGCAGTCGATTGAAAGACTCACCAATCAAAACACCCAGCTCACGATCTTCACCTTCTTTAAGATGAATACCGGGACGGCCATGAGCAAAGCGGTAGTTGCAGATTAAGGCAACATCACCGACCTTCCAGGGAATTGGAATGCCATGGCGGTCATAGATATCAATAAACAGCTGCTTTTCTTCACGGGTCATTTCCGTGAGATCACCAAAGGTTAACTTCAGTGGGCGATCTTCTGGCGGCAGATGCTGAACCAGTGGCCAGGTATCAAACCATGCGCCATCATCGGCCATGCTGCTGTAGAGCAAATTGCGATCAACCTGCGGAAAATATTCAAAGGCAGAAATGGTGTAGCGCGTTTTTAACTTACGATCTTCGCCCCATTCTGCGGTCAAACCACGACTGCGCGCTTCTGCGATGGCCTGATCCTGATCATCGGTCAGCATCGACTGCTGCCAATGGTTGTAAACGCCGTACTCGACACGATCGATAAAGGAATCACGATCGGTAAGGTCACGGTGATAGCAAATACCCAGCTCTTTGAGCTTTTGGCCAAAGGGCGTTGCTAGAATAGATTCCGTAGCCGCCACATTGTCGGAGACAAAGGTATAGCCGCCTTCGGCCGGTATTTTGTTACACATAAAGCTGACCATGGTGGTACTTGACCCGATGTAGGCCATCTCATGGTGATAGTGCAACCAGGCTTCTAAAGGCGCGCCCACTTCATAAACATTGGGCTGCAAGGTCTTACGCGGGTTAGCGCCACCTTCATACTGACGTTCGTTCTTGAGCACCTGAGTCGCGATAAGACGCATGGCCTGCATGTCGCTCAACCCTGTATTGATCACATGCACCAGGCCAATAGTCATCAAAGGTTTTTTGCATGCACTCGGCGAGCTCTGGGCTCGGCACTAATGGCTCACCCGGAATACGGAAATCATTACCATCAATAGTAAACAATTCTGGGGGGATCGCAGGCGTACCTGTCCACCACTTGGGCTCGATAATATCGTGCAGTGGCGCAAAGGTTTCAGGTGCTGTAGTAATAGTCATTCTTGTTCAATCTTCATACATAAATGTTCCGGCATTCTAGCTGCGAAAATTCTCCACGACAATGAAAATTTGACGCACATTTCGACGCACTATACTGGTGTTGGAGACTATACGTAGATCGTTGAATTGCGGACTTAAAGAAGGGCTGGCATGAGTTTAGCTACACAGTCTGGATGAAGGTAGAACGATCAAATATCGACTCTTTGACGAAAACTCTATCGGACAAGATCTCACTGAGCACTTGCCACTAAAAATCATCTTAGAGCTAGGCACCCAAAAAGCCGTAAAAAGAAGAGAGAACCTGACTGCCAGCCACTATTACCTAGGGTCTGTGACGCGGCCGAGCGGCCAACTTAAAATCTAATTTACCTGTAAAAAGTAGTGGTGCGGATGGGGGGACTTGAACCCCCACAACCGAAGTTACCAGCCCCCTCAAGCTGGCGCGTCTACCAATTCCGCCACATCCGCATAACTACTTTTAATCTGTTTACTACTGCTCAGGTGCTGAAGGAACATCCCCTGAAGACAATTCATCCGTCGTATCCAGACCCGGAATATCCGTCGCCTCTAAAGACTGCGCTGAAACTGACTCTAACCCCGGAATTATCACATCTTCAACAATGGTTTTGTCTTTAGCGATAACCGCGAGGCTAACACTGGTGACAAAAAAGACTGTTGAGAGAAGTGCAGTGGCTTTGCTGAAGAAGTTCCAGCCTCCACCACTACCAAATACAGTTTGTGATGCGCCGGAACCAAAAGAGGCTCCCGCTTCTGCGCCTTTGCCCTGCTGTAGCAAGATAAGCCCAATAAGGGATACCGCTATAACAAAGTGAAAGATTAAGATAAATTTTTCCATTATTTCCAGCCTGCCTATTCTGCCAGTTTTACTATATTCAAAAATTCTTGTGCCTCTAATGAGGCCCCGCCAACCAGTCCACCGTTGATGTCCTGTTGAGTAAATAATTCTGCTGCGCTGCTTGCCTTAACACTGCCACCATAGAGCAACCTTGTCTCGACGCCAGCTTCACCTAGCTGCGCGCGTATTGCGCTATGTACCTGCTGCGCTTGCTCTGGGCTAGCAACCTCACCTGTGCCTATTGCCCAAACCGGCTCATAGGCGATGACTGCCCGGCAAACATTGTTCAAACCAACGCAGTCAATCACTGCGGCAATCTGTGCGGCCACTACGTCTAACGTCTGCTCTTGCTGGCGCTGTTGCAGTGACTCTCCAACACAGAGGATCGGGGTTAACCCAACATCCTGTGCGGCTTTAAATTTTTCTGCGACTGTCTGGTTGCTTTCGCTAAAAAGTTCGCGTCGCTCTGAATGTCCAACCAAAACAAAGTCACAGCCCTGATCGACGAGCATTGCTCCGGAGATCTCTCCGGTATAGGCACCACTACTGTGCTGCGAAATATTCTGGGCACCCACCGCGATAGCACTCTTTGCTACAGCCGCTTTTACTGCGTTGAGATGCACAAAAGGTGGGAATAGAACGACCTCAACAGCGAGATTATCACCCCATTGCTCGGCTAACTGTGCGGCCAGATTACTGGCTGTTTCAGTGTTACCGTGCATTTTCCAATTGCCCGCCACTAGCGGTTTAATCATCCCGATGCTCCCTCTCATTGACTGCCTCTTAAATCCCTACAGCCGCTGCCCTGCGAAAGGGCGCAAATCCTACCCGACAAACCGTGAATATACAACTGGGAAACGCGCTTTTCCGCAGACAAACGCTTAGCCGACCTGCTGTTCAACAATTTTCGCCATATCTGACACCAGCTGATCTACTAGCACCTGATCTTCACCCTCAACCATTACTCTGATCAATGGCTCTGTGCCCGAGGGGCGCAGTAAAACACGGCCCCGACCATCAAGCTTTTTCTCGGCATCGGCCACGGCCTGATTAATAACCTGGTTGTCGCTGATATCAACTTTTTTCGCCAGCCGCACATTGATCATGGTCTGGGGAAATTTGCTCATACCCGCTTTTAATTCAGACAGAGTTTTACCGCTTTCAGAGACAGCCAAAATAACCTGCAGCGCTGCCACTATGCCATCGCCTGTGGTATTCAGGTCGCCACAGAGCACATGCCCGGAGGCTTCACCACCCAGACTCCAGTCATTGGCATTCAATGCTTCAACCACATAGCGGTCACCGACCTTGGTGCGGGTGAAGGGAATATTCATTTCTTTGAGGGCCAGCTCTAGTCCAAGATTACTCATCAGAGTGCCGGCAACACCATTGCAGCCTTCAGGTGAGGCATTGCGGTGTTGCGCAATGATATAAATAAGCTCATCGCCATCCACTATTTCGCCGTTTTCATCCACCAGCAGCACTCGGTCGCCATCGCCATCAAGGGCGACGCCAAAATCGGCTTTTTCACTGAGCACGAGTGCCTGCAACCCTTCCATATGGGTGGAGCCACATTGATCATTGATATTAAAACCATTGGGCTCATTGCCCATGGTGATGGTGTAGGCGCCCAGCTCTTTAAAGACCTTGGGTGCGGCGTTGTAGGTAGCGCCATGGGCGCAATCAAGTGCAACCCTAAGCCCACTGAGACTGAAGCCTGCGGGTAAGGTGCCCTTACAGAATTCGATATAACGGCCTGTGGCATCGCTGATACGGCGCGCCTTGCCCAGACTAAATGAGCCATTGGTCACTAGGGGCTGATCCATTAATGCTTCAATTTCTAGCTCCACATCATCGGGTAATTTATAACCATCCGCGGCAAAGAATTTGATGCCGTTGTCTTCTACCGGGTTGTGGGAGGCACTAATAACAATACCGGCAGAGGCGCGAAAGGCTCTGGTGAGGTAGGCAATAGCGGGGGTTGGCATGGGGCCAAGCATATCCACATCAACGCCAGCAGCAATAAGGCCCGCTTCCAAGGCAGATTCAAACATATAGCCAGAGACTCGCGTGTCTTTACCGATGAGTACGCGCTTTTTGCCCTTGGCATGGCGGGTTAAAACCTGCCCTGCCGCCCAACCCAACTTAAGCATGAAGTCTGCGGTGATTGGGTGCTCGCCCACTCTGCCGCGAATGCCGTCTGTTCCAAAATACTTTCTGCTCATGTTTTATTATTATCCTTAATTTTCTGTACTTGTTTGCCAGACGCGCAATGCTTGAACGGTTTCTTTGACGTCGTGGACTCTTAGTATCAGGGACCCATTGACGGTACTTATTTTTTGCGCGGCTAAAACCGCCATGGTAACACTTCCAATTAGCCTTTGGTCTACCTCGGAACCTAACATCTGTCCGATCATACTTTTGCGCGACACCCCAACCAATATGGGGTGGCCCGTCGCCGCAAATTGATCCAGGGCTTTAAATAGGGTTAGATTGTGCGCCAGAGTTTTACCAAAACCAAACCCTGGATCGAGCATTATTTGATCTGACGCAATGCCTGCGGCAATACAGTCTTCTTTGCGCTGGGCTAGAAATCCTAGCACCTCGCCAACCACGTCCTGATACTCGGGGTTGTTCTGCATTGAGTCAGGCTGATTTTGCATATGCATGAGGCAGACGGGCAATCCAGTTGCGGCGGCAGCCTGCAATGCGCCTTCACGTTGGAGGGCACGCACATCATTAATAATGTTAGCGCCTGCAGCGGCGGCCTCTGTTATTACCTCGGCAGTACTGGTATCCACAGAGACTAGGCAGTCAAAGCGCTGTTGCACGGCATTGAGAATGGGTACAACACGGTCTAGCTCTTGGGCCACTGACACAGCCGCTGCGCCGGGGCGGGTCGACTCACCGCCTATATCAATAATGTCTGCGCCATCACTGAGCATAGCCTCTACGGCACGAAGGATTTTGCTCTGATCGAGCTGGCCGTCACTGTATAGCTGGCCGCCATCGGAGAAGGAATCTGGAGTGATATTTAAAATACCCATGACGGCTGGGCGAGATAGATCTAGGGTTTTATCCCCGCACTTTAAAGAGTCAGGTTTTAAAGAATTGAATTTTAATTGCGTCATAACCGCGCCGTTAGATGCAAAAAACCTCGAAGATTTTCAGGCTTCGAGGTTTTTTGTTGAAGATTAGAGAAAAAATTAAATCTCCTCGACAGGACCGCCGATTGGATCGTCCTTTTTCTCGCTATCTGGTTTGGCCTGCTCTTTACTGGACACACTGCCACCGGAGTTATTGTCAAAATCATTGTCGTCCCACTGGTGAGGTGGACGCACCTTAATTCTTTTCATCAGATCATCAACCTGATCCGCATCAATGGTTTCGTATTCCATTAGGGCATCTTTCATGGCCTCAAGAATATCGCGATTATCTTCCAGCAGCTTTTTCGCATTGCTGTAAGCATCGTTAAGAATACGACGTACTTCCTGATCAATTTCTCGGGAGGTATCTTCTGAGTAATGAGTATTGCCACCACCCGGTGCCTGTGACTCATCTTCACCGTACAGAATTGGACCCATTTTTTCGTTCAGGCCCCACTTGGTGACCATGTTGCGAGCCATCTGTGTGGCACGCTCAATGTCGTTAGATGCGCCGGTAGTTACACCATCGATACCACCCACCAACTCTTCAGCAATACGGCCGCCAAACAGGCTGCATAGCTGACTAGTAATCTGACGACGATTTAGGCTGTAGCGATCTTCTTCGGGCAGATACTGGGTAACACCCAATGCGCGGCCGCGGGGAATAATAGTAACCTTGTGCACGGGATCATGCTCTGGCACCAAGCGGCCAATAATGGCATGACCCGCTTCGTGATAGGCGGTGTTGGTCTTTTCTTTCTCAGACATCACCATGGAGCGTCTTTCGGCGCCCATCATAATTTTGTCACGGGCGCTCTCGAACTCTTCCATGGTGACGGTGCGGCGGTTGGAGCGCGCGGAAAATAGAGCCGCTTCGTTAACGAGGTTAGCGAGGTCAGCACCAGAGAATCCGGGTGTTCCACGAGCCAGAACAGACAGCTCAACAGATTCATCGAGGGGTACTTTGCGGGCATGCACTTTAAGAATTTGCTCACGACCACGAATATCCGGCAAGCTTACATACACTTGGCGGTCGAATCGGCCAGGGCGCAATAGGGCCTTGTCTAAAACATCTGGGCGGTTGGTGGCTGCGATTACAATCACGCCTTCATTGCCTTCAAAGCCATCCATTTCAACCAGCAACTGGTTGAGAGTTTGCTCCCGCTCGTCATTGCCGCCGCCATGTCCGCCACCACGATGGCGACCTACTGCGTCAATTTCGTCAATAAAGATAATGCAGGGGGCCTGCTTCTTGGCTTGCTCAAACATATCGCGAACACGGGATGCACCCACACCCACAAACATTTCAACAAAGTCAGAACCAGAGATAGAGAAAAATGGCACCTTGGCTTCACCGGCAATGGCTTTGGCCAGCAGAGTTTTACCCGTACCAGGAGGGCCTACCATTAATACGCCTTTGGGAATGCGTCCGCCAAGGCGTTGGAATTTGGCCGGCTCACTGAGAAATTCAACCAACTCGGCCACATCTTCTTTGGCTTCGTCTACACCCGCCACATCGGCAAAGGTGGTTTTAATCTGGTCGCCGGTCAACAGCTTGGCTTTACTCTTACCAAAGCTCATGGGCCCGCCTTTGCCGCCTCCGCCGCCCTGCATCTGTCGCATAAAGAATACAAAGATGGCAAGGATCAACAGAATCGGAAATGCGGCTACCAGCAGCTGGGAAATTAAGCTGGGTGTCTCTGGCTCTTTACCCACAACTTTTACGTTGTTGTTGATAAGGTCGTCCATGAGGCCCGGGTCCTGCACATTGGGGCGAACCGTTCTAAAAGAGGTACCGTCACGGCGCTCACCGGAAATAATCAGACCATCGATAGCGACACTGGCAACGCGCTCATTCTGCACGTCCTGAATAAATTCAGAGTAGTCGACACCTTTGTCTTCTGGCTGCGGCGTAAAGCTATTAAAAACCGATAGCAGGATGGCGGCCAAAATTAGCCACACAATCAAATTTTTTGCCAAATCGTTCAATGTTCTGTCCTCTTAATTGGCCTTAAGGCCCTTGGCTACCAGATAAACTTCGCGAGACTTAGCTCGTGAGGCATCGGGCTTCTTCATACTGACACTATTAAACAACGTTCTGACATGACGCACAAACTGGTCAAAACCCTCTCCTTGAAACAACTTAGCAATAAAGACCCCTTCGGGCTTTAGCACCTGACAGGTTAGATCGATACCCAGCTCGGCAAGATACATCATTGCCGGCTGATCTACGGCCTTCGCTCCTGTTAAATTGGGGGCCATATCCGAAATTACAAGGTCTACGGGCCGATTTCCAATAAGTTTGAGCAACTGATCAAAAATGTCCTGCTCGGTAAAGTCACCCAGAATAAAGTCCACCCCCGCAACTGGGTCCATAGGCAGTATGTCCAGTGCGTGCACCCTGCCCTCATGGCCTACCATCCTCGACGCCACTTGCGACCAGCCACCCGGTGCCGACCCTAAGTCTACGACCGTCATGCCCGGACGGATCATGCGCTCTTTTTCGATGATTTCGAGGAGTTTATAACTGGCACGAGAACGATAACCGTCCTTTTGGGACTGCTTTACATAGGGATCATTTAGATGTTGTTTGATCCAATCACGATTTTTAGATTTCGCCATGAGTTTGTTTTCGCTAGAATGGCCGACTTACCTAATTGAGCTCAGCATTATGACAACTTCTAACGAAGATAAAAAACATTTACGTCGATTGGGTCATAATCTCAAGCCCGTAGTTACAATTGCCTCAAAAGGCCTCACTGAAACGGTCGGCGCAGAGATCGAACGTGCCCTCGTAGACCATGAGCTTATTAAAATTAAATTGGCGGTCGGTGATCGGGATGCCAAAAAAGCGGTTATCGAAGAAGTCTGCAACACTTACAAGGCTACCGTAGTGCAATCTATCGGCCATGTTGTACTGATTTTCCGCAAGGCGAAAAAGCCTAACCCAAAGCTGTCCAATTTATTGCGCCAGTAAGCGCGGCTTAGTTTTCTGCGGATTGTTCAGCGTTTAATCGATGGCATTAGGCTGCAGTAAAAAGCAGCCTGACTACAATAGCTCAGTGTTTGTGCCATAATCTGGTCAAATTTCAGGAAAACTGTCGTGACAAATAACCCAAAAATCAACAGCATCGTTACCTTTATTGGCAAGCCGGTTTTAACCGGCCTGTTCGTCGCTGCCGTTTTGATGTTGGTATTCCCGGAGTTTCGCGGCCAGTCTGCTAGCACTGACAACAAAGAGTCTATGGATTTGCGGGACAGTAACCTGGATTCAGGCTGGTCAGGACCTGTGTCCTATTCCTCTGCGGTGAGTCGTGCAGCGCCCTCGGTCGTGAATATTTATACGCGCACCGTCACCAAGTCCACCAAGCACCCCTTACTCAACGACCCGTTTTTTGGTCGTCTCTACAATCGTCAACAGCAACGCATCGAATCCTCGCTGGGCTCGGGCGTCATTATGCAGTCTGATGGTTTTATTATGACCAACCATCATGTAATTGATGGTGCCGATCAAATTCTTGTACTGCTTTACGATGGCCGCACGGCAGCCGCTGTGGTGGTGGGTACTGATCCTGAAACAGATCTGGCGGTACTAAAAATTAATGCCAGCCAGCTCCAGCCTATCTCTATTGGCGATCCTGGTCAGGCGCGCATCGGCGATGTGGTTCTAGCCATCGGCAATCCCTTTGGTGTTGGCCAAACCGTCACTCAGGGTATTGTTAGCGCCACTCAGCGCAATGGCATTGGTCTCAATACCTTTGAAAACTTTATTCAAACCGACGCAGATATTAATCCCGGCAACTCTGGCGGCGCTCTGGTAGATGTCTATGGCAATCTGCTGGCCATTAATACCGCTAGCCTTAATCAGTCGGGTTCCGCGGGTATCAGCTTTGCTATTCCCGCCGATACCGCAGAGAAAGTGCTCGAAGATATTATTCAGTACGGCCAGGTTATTCGCGGCTGGCTGGGAATGGATGCCTTTCCTCTGACCCCTCAGGTATCCAAACAACTCAACCTAGCGGTTAATCATGGACTGCTGGTAAGAGGGGTATTTAATGGCGGCCCCTCCCATCGCGCGGGCATTCAGGCCAATGATATCGTAATCAGCATTAATGGCTCACCAGTGACAGACCGACACACCAGTGTCAGCCAAATTGCCGAGGTTATGCCCGGCAAGACTATTGAGCTAGAGATACTGCGACAGGGTAAAACCTTCGAAGTTACTGCGGTTGCAGGCACTAGGCCGGCGATTTAGGGGTTTATAATCGCCGTTAAGCTGCTGACTAAAAGTGCATTCTGCTGTTCGGTACCTATGGTAATACGCAAAAACTCTTCAATACGTGGCTTCTTAAAGTGACGCACAATCACCCCCGTCGCTCGCAAGCCTAGGGCCAATTCTTGTGCCGATCTTTCTGCGTGGCGGGCAAACACAAAGTTCGCCGCTGAGGGCAGAACCTCAAAGCCTAAGCTCTGTAATTGCCCTGTCATCTGTTCGCGACTATTAATAATGCGCTCACAGGTTTGCTGAAAATAATCTGTGTCTTTAAAGGAGGCAATGGCGGCGGCAATCTGCAACTGGCCCAGGGGGAATGGGTTAAAGCTGTTTTTAATACGCTCCAGCCCCTCAATCAACTCTGCCGAGCCCATGGCATAGCCAATACGCATACCCGCCAGAGAGCGAGACTTAGACATGGTGTGCACAACCAACAGGTTGGCATAGCTATTAATAAGTGCCACAGCGCTTTCGCCGCCAAAATCGATATAGGCCTCGTCGACCACGACGACAGACTCTTGGTTCGCCTGCAACAACTGCTCTATAACGTCCAACCCTAACAGGCGCCCCGAGGGAGCATTGGGGTTGGGGAAAATAATTCCGCCATTGTCGCGCCTATAATCTTCAAGGTTTATCGAGAAATCTTCAGCCAGGGGCACCTGCTGGTATTCAATGCCATAAAGCTGGCAGAACACGGGGTAAAAGCTGTAGGTAATATCGGGAAATAACAGGGGCTTAGACTGTTTTAGCAGACCATTAAAAGCATGGGCCAGCACTTCATCGGAGCCATTGCCAACAAAGACCTGCTCTTTAACCAGACCGAAATTGTCGGCAATGGCCTGTTTGAGGTCATCGGCATTCATTGGCGGATAGAGCCGCAGGTCATCGTTTGATAGCTGCTGCATGACAGCCAACGCATCTGGCGAAGGACCATAGGGGTTTTCGTTGGCATTTAGCTTGGTGATATTGCTGATGTTTGGCTGCTCACCCGGAACATAGGGTTCAAGCTGACTAACAAAATCACTCCAATACTTACTCATACAAAACTCTCTTTAAGAGATGTGGCTGTTTCCTAACCCAGTGCTTTATTACGGCGTCTTTATCCGGTATTCGGCAGATCGCGCATGGGCAGTTAATGATTCTCCCCGACCCAGTACTGACGCGACCTTGCCAAGCTCAGACGCACCCTGTTCTGAGCAGTAGATTACCGAGCTGCGCTTTTGAAAGTCATAGACGCCCAGAGGCGATGAAAATCTTGAGGTGGCCGAGGTGGGCAACACATGATTGGGGCCTGCACAGTAGTCACCCAGCGCCTCTGACGTGTGGCGACCCATAAATATGGCACCCGCATGACGAATTTTCGGCAGCCAGGACTCTGGATCTTCCACGGACAGCTCTAAGTGCTCTGGGGCAATGCGATTACAGACAGTAACGGCTTCTTCTGCATCAGCCACTAAAATTAATGCGCCGCGGTTAGCCAAGGACTGAGCAATAATGTCGCGTCGTTCCATCTCTGGCAGCAACCGATCTATGCTCTCTTGCACCGCCTCTATATATTCTGCGTTCCAGGCGATTAGGATCGACTGAGCATCTTCGTCGTGCTCGGCCTGAGAAAACAGATCCATGGCAATCCAGTCTGGGTCTGTTTTACCGTCGCAAACCACCAGAATTTCGCTGGGCCCTGCAATCATATCCAGTCCCACAGAACCAAAAACCATGCGTTTGGCTGTGGCCACATAAATATTGCCGGGACCTACAATTTTATCCACGCGGGGGACGCTTTCGGTGCCGTAAGCCAGCGCGGCAATAGCCTGAGCGCCACCTACTGTAAACACCCGGTCAACCCCTGCGATAGCCGCGGCAGCCAGCACAATTGGGCTGAGCTCGTTGTCTGGTGCCGGCACCATCATAATCACTTCTTCTACGCCAGCCACACGGGCGGGAATACAGTTCATGAGTACAGAAGATGGGTAACTAGCCTTGCCGCCGGGCACATAGATCCCGACGCGCTCGAGTGGCGTAATTTGTTGACCTAATTTGGTGCCATCGGCTTCCTGATACTGCCAGGAATCCTGCAACTGGTGGCTGTGATATTCACGGATTCTGCTGGCCGCTGTCTCTAGGGCCTTGCGCGTTTCCGGGGCTATAGTTTCGAGAGCGGTCTGGAGCTGATCGGCACCCAGACAGAACTCTTCAATACTGGTGCAGTTACGGCGATCAAAACGATTGCTAGTGTCGATAAGTGCCGCATCACCCTGGGTGCGAACCTGACGCAAAATCTCAGCGACGGTTTGTTCAACATCGACATTGGAAACGCCTTCCCAGGCTGTCAGCTTATCCAGGGTCGCCAGAAAGTCGGCGTCGCTGGAATTTAGCTTGGCGATCGACGCGGCCATTAGCGTTTAGCCACCGCGGCTTGCAGTGCGTCAACCGTTGCCTGAATGTCGGCATATTTGGTTTTCATCGCCGCTTTGTTAACAATTAGACGCGAGCTGATATCCGCGATCTCATCGCGAGGGACAAGACCATTGGCTTTTAATGTATTGCCGGTATCGACAATATCAACAATTTCATGGGCTAGATCGAGTATTGGCGCGAGCTCCATGGCACCGTAAAGCTTAATAAGATCAGCCTGCCGGCCCTGTTCAGCATAGTACTGGCGAGCGACATTAATATACTTGGTGGCAACCCGGAGGCGGCCAGTCTGAGTCGGAGCGCCCACGGGCACTGCGGTCATTAATTTACAGCTAGCAATGCCCAGATCAAGGGGCTCGTAATAGCCATCACCCTGATGCTCAAGCAATACATCTTTACCCGCTACACCAATATCTGCGGCACCAAATTGCACATAGGTGGGCACATCTGAGCCTCGGAGAATTAACAGTCGCAAGCCTTCGCGATTAGTGTCAAACACCAGCTTGCGGCTGGAAAAAATATCTTCCGCCGGCACTATGCCTGCCGCTTCTAGTAGTGGCAGGGTTTCTTTGAGTATGCGGCCCTTGGTTAGGGCTAAGGTAATCTGTGTCATGGTTGTTTAACCTGGTACTCGCTTTATTTTGGCGCCTAGTTGCTGCAGCTTTTCTTCAATACATTCGTAGCCACGATCAATATGATAGATGCGATCTACGACAGTTTCACCCTCAGCGACTAATCCGGCGATAACCAGTGCCGCCGATGCGCGTAAATCCGAGGCCATTACTGGGGCCCCTTTAAGCGTTTCAACCCCCGTGACTATGGCGGTATTGCCTTCAACAACAATAGTCGCGCCCATGCGGTTTAACTCTTGAACCTGCATTAGACGGTTTTCGAAAATAGTCTCGGTGATAGTGCCTGTACCCTCGGCAATAGCATTTACCGCGGTTAACTGGGCCTGCATATCGGTTGGAAAAGCGGGGTAAGGTGCGGTTTTTAAATTAATCGCCTTGGGCCGCTTGCCCTGCATATCCAGCTCAATCCAATCATCACCCTGGGTAATAACGGCACCGGTTTCTGCTAGCTTAAGTAATACGGCACCCAGCGCAGAGGGATCAGTTTTGGTGGTTTTTACCTTGCCGCCTGTGGCCGCCGCAGCTGCCAGATAGGTACCGGTTTCAATACGGTCTGGCATCACTTTGAAATAGCCGCCATTCATGCGCTCAACACCTTTAATTGTCATGGTGTTAGTGCCAGCGCCCTGTACATCGGCACCCCAGGCATTCATGCAGTTGGCTAAATCAACAATTTCTGGTTCCCGAGCCGCATTTTCAAGCACGGTTGTGCCCTCTGCCAGCGCCGCTGCCATCATTAAATTCTCTGTCGCACCCACGGAAACCACATCCATAAAGATATGCGCGCCTTTTAGGCGGCCATCGCTGCGGGCCTTAATATAACCCTCATCAATTTCAATGGTGGCACCCATGGCCTCTAAACCACGTAAGTGAAGATCAACCGGGCGACTACCAATGGCACAGCCACCGGGGAAGGAGACATTGGCTTCGCCATAGCGTGTCAGCATAGGCCCGAGCACCAAAATACTGGCGCGCATGGTTTTCACCAAATCATAGGGTGCGGTCAAACTATTGAGGGTCGAGGTATCCACTTCGAGGCGCATCTTTTCATCAATACTCACGGTAATACCCAGAGTACCGAGCAGTTCAATCGTGGTGGTGACATCTTGCAGGTGCGGCAGGTTGGCAATAGTGACCAGACCTTCAGAAAGCAATGAGGCTGACAAAATTGGCAGGGCCGCATTTTTGGATCCGGAAATCCACACCTCACCGCGGAGCACTGCACCCCCCTGTATGATCAATTTATCCATTGGATAGTCTCAGAAAAGAAACGCTAAACGCGATTTTCCCACTCACTTTGAGTGAAGGTTTTCATATTAACGGCGTGAATAACACCGGAGGAAATTTGTTCGTTAAGCGCACCATAGATTACCTGCTGGCGCTGCACCGGACGTTTGCCTTCAAACAGATCGCCAATGGCGACAATATTGAAGTGACCGCCATCGGTCGCCACCTGAAACTGGCAATCGGGTAAGGCGCTCTCAAGCAGGGCCTGTACTTCTTCTGGACTCATTTAAAATACTCTTTTTTTATTTAGGTTGATTCTGAAGACCATCCGGCAATAACGCCGTCAACATCACCACCGGATCGCTGTGCTGATTGGACAAATTGACTCTTGAATGTCTTACCCAGACTAATGCCGTTGATGGTCATGTTAATAACCATCCACTCACCCGTTTTTTTACGGGCCATGCTATAGGCCAATGGGTAGACACCATCATCGCCGCGAATTTCTTGCTTTACCGTGACCCTACGCTGGCCAGCCTTGAGGTCACTGTGGGGGAGCAAAACAATTTCCTGCTCGCTGTAACCGATCAAACCGCGACCATAGGTTTCAATAAGGCCTTCACGAAATTTCTGGGCAAAGGTATTACGCTGAGCTGGGCTGGCTGTTTTGAAGTAGGGCCCCATCACCTGCTTGGCGATAAATCTAAAATCGACGCTAACATCTAAAAGACCACCCAGCGCCAAAAAATACTCGACTTCGTTTTCTGGATATTGCTCAGTGTATTGGCCGATTACACCAAGTAACTCAGTGGTAATCTGCTCTACCTGAGCATAGGGGTCTTTCTGTGCCTCAAGCTGGCTCTCTTGGGCCAATGCCAGCGGTGCCATTAACAGTACTGCAAGCGCCATAACCATGCTGCGCAGACCGATTTTTACTCTATCCATAATGTTCTTCCAAAGGTGAATCTTAAACTTTGACAGTAGAGCAACAATCTCGTGCTTCACTACTGACATTCGCAGTCGCGCACTATACCATTCCCGCTTTGCTGAATAAACGACCACGACAAACAATCCCTACCGTCACTGGAGACATTATGTCCGCAATGTATCTGCCTATTTTTGCCCTTTTAGTCGGCGTGCTCGGCTTGCTTTGGGGTGCTGATAGGTTTGTTGAAGGCAGTGCTGGCGCCGCGCGTAACTTCGGTATTTCGCCGATGATTATTGGCCTTACTGTGGTATCTGTGGGTACCTCTGCACCAGAGATTATCGTCTCCATTAATGCTTCGCTCAAGGCTGCAGGAGAACTTGCCGTGGGTAATGCCCTGGGCTCAAACCTCGCTAACATTGGCCTAGTACTGGGTATCACTGCCCTCGTGGCACCGCTTCCCGTACAAAAACACCTGCTGCGCGAAGAGGGTCCGGTGCTATTACTGATTACCGCGCTGGCTGGCCTATGCCTCTATGATGGCTGGCTGCATCGTGGCGAGAGTCTGGCGCTGGGACTGTTAATTATTCCCCTGTTGATTTTGGTGGTGAAATATAAAAAGAATCATCCCAATCCCGAAGCCATTGAAGAAGCTGAAGATATTCCCGAATTTTCTATGGGCACAGCCATACTCTGGTTTGTGATTGGCTTAGCTGTTTTGTTGGTCAGTGCAGAAATAACCGTCTGGGGGGCCAAATCTATTGCCACCCGTCTGGGCGTGAGTGAATTGATTATAGGATTAACCGTGGTAGCCATCGGCACCAGCCTGCCAGAACTTGCAGCCTCTGTAATGAGCGCCTTGCGCGGCCACCATGATATTGCGCTTGGCAATATCTTTGGTTCCAATCTGTTTAATCTGATGCTGGTAATGACGTCTGCTGGCGCCATTGCGCCTATTGCCCTGGGCCCTGATGTCTTCTCTCGAGATTTCGCCGTGATGGCACTGTTAACGTTGATGATGGTAGCCATGATCGCCTGGGCTCTGTGGCGCGCTGCCAAGAGCGGTTCGCCGGCGCGACTATCAAGATCTGCGGGAATTATATTCTTAGCGGCCTATGGCTTTTATTATGTCCTGCTGTGGCCATCTATTTAGAATTTTCCCCTATAATGATCGAATCAAGAGACGGAATTAAGAGGCGAAATTAAGAGCACGAGCCATACCTGCACACAGCACCTAGGCATGACTCAAAAACCGGTAGATAACGACCAGATCGCGGCAACCAAACTATGGCAACAACAGACTTTATTACCTCAGGCATACGCACTGTAGAGCTTGAAGCTCAGGCGGTAAGCGCTATGCTTCCCGGCATTAATAGCGACTTCAGCCTTGCCTGCGAGACTATTCTCGCCTGTGAAGGCCGTGTTGTAGTGACGGGCATGGGTAAATCAGGCCACATAGGTAACAAGATTGCCGCAACCTTGGCCAGCACCGGCACCCCCGCATTCTTTGTCCACCCAGGTGAAGCCAGTCATGGTGACCTAGGCATGATCACCAAAAATGATGTGGTTATCGCCATTTCAAATTCCGGCAGTACCGCCGAGGTAATCACCATCTTGCCCCTTATTAAACGTCTGGGCATTCCATTGATCAGCATGACCGGCGACCCAGCATCAGTGCTCTCTCAGGCCGCTCTCGCCAATCTCGATGTTAGTGTCAGTAGCGAAGCCTGCCCCTTAAACCTGGCCCCCACCACCAGCACCACTGTGACCCTGGTTATGGGTGATGCACTGGCTATTGCGCTATTAGAGAGTCGCGGCTTCAGTGCTGAAGACTTTGCCTTCTCCCACCCAGGCGGCGCCCTGGGGCGTAATCTGCTACTTCGGGTTGAAGACATCATGCATAAAGACGGCGAGGTGCCCAGAGTAAAGGCCAACCAGCCTCTCCATGACGCCCTGCTCGAAATGACAGAAAAAGGCTTTGGTATGACCACCATTGTCGCGGAAGATAATTCCTTGCTAGGTATTTTCACAGACGGCGATTTACGCCGAGTGGTCGATCAGAAAATTGATATCACCAGCGCCACTATGGCAGACGTCATGTCTGCCAACCCCAAAACCATCAGCAGCAGTATTCTGGCCGCTGAGGCGCTGAACATTATGGAAAACGCCACCATTACTGCCCTGATTGTTGAAGACGAAAACCACCATCCAATTGGCGTGCTGCATATGCACGACATTCTCCGTGCGGGAGTGGTGTAGATGAGCGCTTCCTCCGCGGTGATGGAATCCGCTAAAAAAATCAAGTTACTGCTGTTAGATGTCGATGGCGTACTCACCGATGGTCGCCTTTACTACGGTAATAGCGGCGAAGAAATGAAAGCCTTTAATATTCAAGATGGCCTCGGTATTAAACTGCTTCAACAGGGCAATGTGCAGGTGGGCATTATCACCGGCCGGGTTTCTGCGTTACTCCAGCGCCGCGCCGACGAACTAGGCATAAGCCCTGTCGTCCAGGGACGTGAAGACAAATTGACCGCATTGAACGAGCTGCTCCAAACCATGGATCTCAGTTTGGATGAAATCGCCTTTATGGGTGACGACCTACCCGACTTGGCTGTGATTCGACGGGTAGGTCTCGGCATTACTCCCGCCAATGGCAGCAGCACCTTAGCCCAGCAGGCCCATTGGCAAACGACTCGCAGAGGCGGTGATGGTGCGGTACGTGAAGTGGCCGAAATGATCCTTGGCGCTCAGGGCTCCCTCGACAGTATTCTGGCTGCCTACCAATGATTCGACAGTTCTTACTCGGCTTTGGCCTCCTCATAATGGTGGGTGGGTTTTTGCTGATTTGGGACTCACCGCCAAAATCCTTTATGCGGCAGCAGCAGGGTCAGGTTGAGAAAGTACCCAGTGCCGACAGCTATATGACTGACGTGACCAGCCGCCGATTTTCAAAAACAGGCGGTGAACAGCTACTTATAAGCTCACCCAAAATCGAATTATTTACCAGCGATTCAAAGGTGCTAATGTCACAACCCAGTATCCTCAGCATCGATCAGCAAACCGGCGCCAACGCCGTTGCGCTAAATGCACAACAGGGCTCATTGTCTAACAATGGCGAAACCTTGACCCTCAGCGGTAACGTTGTCGCGGTAATCGACGGCCAGCAAGGTAGCAGCCACCTCAGCACTGAAAGTCTAAGCTATCTGCCGGAAACAAATATTGCCACTACCGACGACCGGTTTAAACTTGTGACCCCGCAGGTTAAAATTTCTGGGAAAGGGCTGAATGCGAATCTTGCCAGCGAAGTCTTCACTATCAAATCAAAGGTCCAGGCTGTCCATGACCCTATTTAGAACAGTTACTAGTCTAGCGCTTTCTCTCTGGTGCCTCTCGGCATTGGCGTTGCCAGATGATCGCACTCAGACCATTACCATTGAGTCGAACTCTGCGGAGCGCGACCAAAAAACCGGTCTCACTCAGTATCAGGGAAATGTGGTCATCAATCAGGGCTCTCTGGTAATAGAAGCAGACCAGGTAACCGTCTATTACAAAGATAACAAAGTAAGCCGCATTGTTTGCCTCGGCTTACCTGCCAGCTACCAGCAACAGGCCGCAACCGATGGCGGGCTGATTATTGCCAAGGCCGAAACCATTGTTTATCTGTTGGCCGAAGATGAAATCAATCTTAAATCCAATGCCGTACTTTCTCGCAATGGCACTCTAATTAAGGGTGACAGCATTAATTACGACCTTGAAAACGAAACCTGGAAAGCCAAAGGTAATCAGCGCGGCGAACAAAAGCGCATTCAACTGGTGATCCCCCCCTCAACCCAAGAGGCCACAGAGTAATGGCATTGTTGGAAGCGCGTAATCTTGCCAAAGCCTATGGCAAGCGGCCAGTGGTTAAAGATGTATCTATCTCGGTCAAACAGGGCGAGATCGTTGGTCTGTTGGGCCCAAACGGTGCCGGTAAAACCACCTGTTTCTATATGATTATCGGGCTGGTTGCCCAAGATGGCGGCACCATTACCGTAGACGGTGAAGACATTACCGCCCTGCCGATGCATGGTCGCGCTCGGCGCGGTCTCGGCTATCTACCTCAGGAACCCTCCATTTTCAGAAAGCTCAGCGTTGAAGACAATATTCTGGCTATTTTGGAGACCCGCAAAAATTTGAGTCGCCAGCAACGCAATCAAAAGCTGGAAGAGTTACTCCACGAATTTCATATCTCTCACCTGGCTAAAAATACTGGCATGAGTCTGTCGGGTGGTGAGCGACGCCGGGTTGAAATTGCCCGCGCCCTAGCCGCAGATCCACAGTTTATTCTGCTCGACGAACCCTTTGCTGGTGTTGACCCCATCTCGGTTAACGACATCAAAAACATTATTCGTCACCTTCGGGACAAAGGCATTGGCGTGTTGATCACTGACCATAATGTCCGCGAAACACTGGATATTTGCGAGCACGCCTACATCATCGGCGAAGGCCATGTTATTGCCGAAGGATCCACTGATCACATCCTCAGCGACGAAAAAGTACGCAAAACCTACCTTGGAGAGCATTTTAAGCTGTAATAACGGCTTTTTTGGGCAATCGGTGATTGCCAGCTCAGCATGTCGGCACTAATATTGCATCTCAATAAGTGAATAACGACAATCCTCTATGCGCCCAGGCTTACAGCTAAAGATCAGCCAACAGCTAACGATGACGCCGCAGTTGCAGCAAGCCATACGGCTATTGCAGCTGTCGACGCTTGAGCTGCGCCAAGAGGTTATCGAACAGCTTTACAGCAACCCCTTATTAGAGATAGACGAGGGTGATCATAACCCTTCTGAAAATGGCCCTTCAGAAAATAGCTCACCAGAAAATAGCCCCGCCGAGAATGACCCTTCTGAAAATAACAGGTCTGAAAGCGACGCCTCTGAAAGCACCGAAATTGATGTCGACTTTAACTCTGATGACCCAAGCCTACACAGCACTGCCACCGATGCGTCTGAAATGCCCATTAGTGAAGCGGAAGCCGAAAGCACCTGGGAAAACGACACACCCCCAGAACTCCCCGTCGATGCTAACTGGGATGAGGTCTACAGCTCACCAGCACCCACAGGTAGTGGCAGCGACGTTAACCTAGAACAAATTTATCAGGTCACCGAATCACTCCAGGACCATCTGCACTGGCAGCTTAACCTGACACCCTTTTCAGACCGCGACCGAGAGATTGCCGAAGCCTTTATCGATTCCATTGACAACAGCGGCCTGATCAGTCAAAACCTAGAAGAAATTGTTGCCCATATAGCGTACGACGACCCAGAAGATGCACTGCAAAGCGACGAGCTGGTTACTGTGCTTCACCGGCTTCAGCAGTTTGATCCACCAGGCATTTTCGGTCGCGATATTAAAGAATGCCTGCTTATTCAGCTCAACCAACTCAGCCTCGACACCCCCAATATTGTTGAAGCCAAGCGACTGGTTACTGAGTTCCTACTAGATATTGCATCGATTGAACTGGCCCGCCTAACCAAGAAAACCGGTTATACCGCCGATCAGGTGCAAGATGCCCTGCTATTAATTCGCAGCCTTAACCCTAGACCCGGTGAATCTCTGGCCAGCAATGACGCTGAATACATAGTGCCAGACGTATTTGTAGAGAAGGTATCTGGCCGCTGGCGAGTGCAGCTCAATGACAGCAACATGCCGCGCCTACGCATTAATGACACCTACAGCAGTATGATCAAACGCTCGGACAACAGCGACGAGAATCAATTTCTCAAGAACAATCTTGCAGAGGCACGCTGGTTTTTACGCAGCCTTGAAAGCCGCAATGAAACCTTGATGCGCGTAGCCATGACCATTATTGATCTGCAGCAGGGCTTTCTCGACCACGGTCCGGTTGCCATGAAACCCATGGTGCTTTCAGATATCGCCAGCAAGCTGGATTTGCATGAGTCGACCATATCCAGAGTGACAACCACTAAATACCTGGCCACTCCTCAGGGTATTTTTGAATTGAAATATTTCTTTTCCAGCCATGTTGGCACATCCGGTGGCGGAGAGTGTTCATCTACCGCAGTTTGCGCTATTCTTAAAACAATGATTAGCGCAGAACAGGCTGCAAAGCCATTAAGTGATAGCAAGCTAACCTCTCTCCTAGAGGAACAGGGAATTCAAGTTGCCCGACGAACTGTCGCAAAATACCGGGAAAGTATGGGGATTCCCTCGTCTAGCCAAAGAAAACGATTTGAAAACGCCAAGTAGAAGGAGCACTGCATGCAAATGACCATAAGTGGACACCATTTAGAAGTTACTGACCCAATTCGCGAGTATGTCACTACAAAACTTTCCAAGTTGGAAAGGCACTACGAACAAATCACCAGTACTTCCGTAATACTCACTGTCGATAAACTCCAACAGAAAGCTGAAGCCACCGTGCACGTTAGCGGCGGAGATCTCTTCGCTATCGCTGAACATACTGACCTGTATGCAGCTATCGACGCATTAACCGATAAGTTAGATCGCCAACTGATCAAACATAAAGAAAAACATCGAGGCCATTAACTCCTGCAATGAAAATTACTGATGTACTTACCCCGGCAATGACCGAATGCAACTTGCCGGGGGGCAGTAAAAAACGCGTACTCGAAAACCTGTCCATCTTTATTACTGAGCAACTCGGTGGTGATGCAGAGCAAACTGATACTCTGTTTCACAGCCTTGTTGCACGGGAACGGCTGGGCAGCACTGGCATAGGGGACGGCATTGCCATACCCCATTGCCGCGCACCCGGATTTAAACGCATCCATGGCTGCTTAATAAGGCTCAGCAAGCCCGTTGATTTTGATGCCATTGACGATGAGCCCGTTGACCTTATTTTTGCTCTGGTTGTGCCGGAAGAAAAGAATGACGAACACTTAGCCACATTGGCCAGAGTCGCGGCGCTTTTGCAGAACGAATCATCTCGTCAGTCACTCCGCCAGTGCAGCAGCAATGAAGAGCTCTTTAATACCGCTATTCAACTGGAGCGATCAATCTAATTATGCGTCTTGTCGTGATCAGTGGCCGCTCAGGCTCAGGAAAAACCTCTGCCCTCAATATTCTTGAAGATGTTGGCTTTACCTGTATTGATAACCTTCCCGTCAGCCTGCTACCGGATCTGATCAACAAACTTAGGTCGGAAAATCTCCAAGACGATCTCAAACTTGCCGTAGGCATAGATGCCCGCAATCTGGTGGGTGATCTGAGTCTGATACCTGAAGAACTCGAGCTTATTAAGGCCCGGGGTATCTCGGTCAATGTGTTGTTTTTACAGTCGCGACGCAGTGATTTGATGCGCCGCTACAGCGAAACCCGACGCAGACACCCACTGAGTAGCAGTACGGTCAGCCTCAAAGAAGCCATCGATCTTGAAAAAGACTTGCTGGCGCCGATTGCCGATATCGCCGATCGCAATATCGACACCTCAGGACTTTCGCTGCACCAGCTGCGCGATCTGATCAAAAGCACTGTGGTGCCCCATGACACCGAGCAGATGGCCATTCTGTTTGAATCCTTTGGCTTTAAGCGTGGTGTGCCCTCCGATGCAGACTTTGTATTCGATGTGCGCTGCCTGCCCAACCCCCATTGGAAGCTTGAACTGCGCCCATTCACAGGCAATGATCCACAGGTTATTGAATTTTTGGAAAGTCAGGTCGATGTCGCCTCGATGCTCGCCGACATTATTGGTTTTCTGACTCGCTGGATCCCCAAGCATCAGAACAATAATCGCAGCTACCTCACTGTCGCCATCGGCTGTACAGGCGGTCAACATCGGTCTGTGTATCTTGCCAACCGATTGGCTGAGCATTTCGGCAAAACGTACCCGCTGGTTCAGGTAGTTCATAAGCAATACCCGACCAATAATTCGCCGGAGAGATAACCTATGATTCGCTGCGAACTGAGCATTATCAACAAACTGGGACTCCACGCCCGTGCAGCCACCAAGCTCGCCAGTGCCGCCGGCCACCACCAGTGTCGCATCCGCACCGGTAAAGACGAATCTCTGGTGGACGCTAAAAGTATTATGTCTCTGATGCTGCTAGCGGCCAATCAGGGCACAGTACTTATATTCGAATTTGACGGCCCAGACGAACAGGCCGCCTGCCAAGAAATTACTGCACTGCTGGCCGACTATTTTGGTGAAGGCGAGTAATTTCGGTATCAGTCAGTAGCATAGCCCGCTAAAATGCAGCAGCGCTTGTCAGCGATTTAGTTAGGGAAAATATTCATGACCACAAAAGCCAACCTGCTTGCACGATTAGGCACAGCGATAGATTCAGGCACACTGAATCAGGTTCGGTATATCCTCAACAATCTCTCACCACCCGATATTGCTCACCAGCTGGAAACCGCCCCACCAAAATTTCGCCTTATACTCTGGGAACTGGTTGATCCAGATAATACCGGTGAGGTACTTCAAGAATTATCTGATGAGATTCAATCCGAATTTCTTAATGAAATGGATGGCGCAGAAGTCGCCTCTCTCACCGAAGGTCTGGACGTCGATGACATTGTAGATATCCTTCAGCAGCTGCCAAATCAGATGATTCCGGAAGTGCTAAAGGCCATGTCATGGCAGGATCGTCAACGGGTAGAGTCAGTACTTACTTACGCTGAGGATACTGCCGGTGGTCTAATGGACACCGAAGTTATCACTATACGACCCGACATCAATGTCGATGTTGTGTTGCGTTATCTGCGCCGGTTTGAAGAGCTTCCAGACATTACCGACAATCTCTTTGTGGTCAGCCGCAACGATATATTTCTCGGTACCATGCCCCTGGGCAAGCTGCTCACCTCTAGTCCGGACACCAATGTTAAAGAGGTGATGAATACCGAGGTTCAGGCAATTCATGTGAACCTCACAGACTCCGATGTGGCACAAATTTTCCAACGCCATGATTTAGTCTCTGCGCCAGTAATTGATGACAAGAATCATCTGCTCGGCCGCATTACGATTGATGACGTGGTGGACGTTATTGTCGAAGACGCAGACCACTCGCTATTGGCTATGGCCGGTTTGAGTGATACCGAAGACACCTTCTCCTCCATTGGCAGAACCGCACCTCGCCGTGCCGCCTGGTTGGGTGTTAATTTGGTGACCGCAATTATTGCCTCAACCGCTATTAGCCTGTTTGCAGAAACACTCGAGAAAGTCGTGGCACTGGCGATTTTAATGCCGATAGTCGCAAGCATGGGCGGCGTAGCTGGCAGCCAAACCCTCACCGTGGTTATTCGCGGCATGGCATTGGGGCAGATTGAACGCAGCAACCTAAGCTGGTTGTTAAGCAAAGAATTTGCCGTTGGCGCGCTAAATGGCCTACTCTACGCCCTAGTGGTTGGTGCCATCGTTTCTCTGTGGTTTGGAGACTGGATAATGGCCGTTATTATCGGCCTAGCCATGGCCATTAATTTAATGGCCGCCGCCCTGACCGGAACATTATTACCCATTCTGTTGCGCTCACTAAATATAGACCCTGCCCTCGCGGGCACGGTAATTCTGACCACGGTAACTGATATCGTGGGTTTTGTATCATTCCTAGGCCTAGCTGCGATATTCCTTATCTGATGACTGAAGAACTAGAACACCCCGACTACGACGGCCCCAGCAAATCTCAACTCAAGCGGGACAGCCATAAACTGCAGGCCATGGGCCAACAGCTGGTGGAGATGCCTGAGGGCAAGCTGCAGAAATTTGATCTGCCGGAAAATCTAAAAGAAGCTATCTACGAAGCGCGCCGCCTAAAAAGCCGCGAAGCCAAGCGCCGCCACCTGCAATATATCGGCAAATTGATGCGCATCTCAAACACCGATGTCATTCAAGAAACCCTCGATATGATGGACCACCAGTCCCAGACCTATCGCCAGCATTTTAAACAGTTAGAAGATTGGCGAGATCGTATTATTCAAGAGGGTCACGACGGCATAGAAGCCTTTATGGAAGCCTACCCCGACGGTGACCGTCAGCAGCTACGTAATCTCCAGCGTCAGGCCAACCGTGAAATAGAACTAAAGAAAGCGCCAACAGCAAGTCGAAAAATCTTCAGCTATATAAGAGGCATTTCAGAAAAGTAAGTTTTTACGATATAAAGAAAGCAATAAGGAATCCTGAACGTCCCTATAAAAACCAAACCAGAAACATCAGCCCTGAGCCGCTTCTAAATAAAGAGCCCTGAGCCTCTTCTACATAAAGAGCCCTCAGCGTCGTCTAGATAAAGAGCATAAAGAGCCCTCAGCGTCTTTTAGATAAACAGCCCTCAGCCTCCCCTAGATAAAGAGCCCTCAGCGTCCCCTAGATAAAGAGCTTCCTATGCTCACCAATAGGCATCTTCGCCCGCAACTCAGCAATCATCCCTAAATCAATCTCAGCCGTGACAACCCCAGACTCATCCCCATCCAAGCTGGCCAATACCGTTCCCCAAGGATCGATAATAGCGCTGCCACCCCAGAGCCCACGGCTCGGATGATCTCGATCAACCAGATTGGCGCCAATCACAAATACTTGATTTTCAATGGCCCGAGCCCGCAGTAATACCTGCCAGTGATCCTTGCCCGTCGCGGCGGTAAAGGCCGCAGGCACAGTGATTACCTGAGCACCCTCATCCGCAAGCTTTCGATAAAGCTCAGCAAACCTAAGGTCATAGCAGACAGTCATTCCCAAGGTGCACAGCGCCGTCGCAGCAACAACAGGATCTGTCCCCGGTGCAAAGTCATCGGACTCCTTATAGCACTTAGCCTGCTCAGTACCGGCGCCTACATCCACATCGAATAGGTGGATCTTGTCGTACTGGCCCAGAGCGTTGCCAGCGGGATCAAACAACAGTGAACGGGCGAAAGGCAGTGGCTCAGCATCTATCACTGGAAGGCTTCCACCCACTAACCACAGACCATTAAGCCGCGCCTGGTCTGCTAGAAACTGCCGTACTGGCCCATCGTCTGTCGATTCTTGAAGACCGATAGCGGTAAAATTTTTTTGACCATAATGGGCGAAATTTTCGGGCAGTACAGCGAGTTGGGCGCCAGCAGCAGCCGCCTCAAATAGCAGCGCCGCAGCAGCGGTAAGATTATCTTCAAGGGATGAAGCTGGCTTAAGTTGAATAGCCGCCACATTGATAAGGTTACTCATTAGCCTCAGCCTCAGGCGTCAGTGACTGGTCTTTTCCCGGTTCTGATTTTTTTTCTGACTTTTTTTCTGCCTTTGGGTTTTTAGTCTGATCGCTTGTCTTTAGCTCTGCGGCAAAAATTTTATCGACAGCAACTTCAACATCATCAAAGGGACCAGACAGCGTATAGCTAATACTAGACAGCCGGTCGACCTGTTTCTCTACCAACTTGCTGGTCAGATAAACCCCAGCGGCAGCTGGCACCCCACCCAGCAATGCAACGACCCAGGGTAGATTAGTGGCCACAGGCAGAGTCGCCACAAGTTCGGCATCCACCTGTTCGTTCACTAAATCAAAATTACCGCCCATATTCATACGACCAGAGGGCATTTTCATTCTTAGAGGATCAATCAGACTGGCAATGCCATTATTGAAACGAATGGTGCCCACCAGATCGTTATAGGCAAGATTCTGGCTGGTCACATCAGAAAAATCGAGCTGCAAGCGCTTTAACCAGTTAGCAAAGTTAAACAGACTAACCAGTTTTAGTGCCGCACCGGCACCACCAGTCGACGTATAAAAACTGCCATCTTGCAAATTAATTTGGAAGTCGCCAGTGATATTTTCTTTAGAAATTTTCCAGGGCTGGTCCTGCCAGGACAGATCAAAAAGCATTTTTCCAGACTGGCTATCGGCAACTCTGGGAATATTTAAACCGGTAAACAAATCCCCAATATTGTCTACGCCAACAGGACCAATAAGTCGGCTGGAATAATTTTCACCGTCGTAGCGCCAGAAAAATTCTGTGTCCGGCTCTTCGGTAAACAGTCCAGGTCGCAGGCCAAAAACATCGCCCAGGATATTATTAAAGGCAGCGCCTGAGACTTCAGGGCGCAATTCAAAGGCCAGTGCGCCCCATTCTTTATCACCAACAGAGAGCTGTTCCACTGAAAAGTCGGCAGCAATAAAGGTTCGAGGGTCCATACCCTTTTGACCGATTTTTTCTTCGAGTAAAGTACTAGGCAACGCCAGTCTTGTTAGGTGAAGACCGGGAACCAGACTTGATCCAAGGGGTAATACTAATTTCCCATCGGCAAGATCGCTGGTGAAGGCAATATTAGTCGCCTGCTCGGCTAACCTAATCTGCGCAGCTATATTTTCCAATTTGAAGCTTGCCAGATTTAGATAATCAAATTCCAGATCGAACACCGGTTGCCAGGCTGCGACCTTAGATTCTGACGAACCACTAAACAGTGCCACTACCGGATTCCACAAATCCAGATCTGTGGTGGGAAGATATCCAGCAACCAACAGCTCCCCTACCTCAGGCACAGACACTGAGCGATCAAAGCTGACTAAACCATGGGTCATCTGGCTCTGATTAAACCGTAAATCGGTGACTAGCTGATCGCCAACGCGCCCTTCCAAGCGCTGAAAATCCGGGTCGAAATGTAAGGTAATATCTAAGGCTCTGGACTCTCCAGCCACTTTTGTTAGGGGCGCTGGCAACTTAATCTCAGAGGCTTCCATCTGACTAACCAGCTGCAATGTCACCCCACTACCAGGTGCATCTGCGCCATTTATACTCAGCAAGCCTTCGATAGGAATAGTGCCAGTTAGCACCTTAGTCCAGGGGAATTTAACCAACTTACTAAGACTCTCGGGCTCTATCGCTGTGCTTATAGCGACCTTCTGTTGTTTGCTCGTTCTAAACAGTTTGGCGCTCAGGGGCTGCTGCCAAAACTCTCCGGTAATATTTTCTGAGTAAAGGCCATCGGCTACAGAGAAGTTCAACCCACCCTCAAGCTGACTGATACTAATAGGGGTAGTTGGGATATCAATTGACCCGCCACGCAAATTGGCATTTACAAGGTAGTCCCCAGAAATAGGTTTACCTGAAGTTTGTTTTAACGGGATTTCTAAATGTAGCTCAGCATCGGCATCACCTGAATACTGCCAATCTGCCAAGGGTCCAATTTGGTTGCGAAGGGGCGACTGAGCTAAGGCAGAAATAGCATCACCGAGCCCGGTTTTAACCTGAGCATCTATGGTCAATAGCTGTGCCCCAACCGCTGGGTCACCGGTTATCGCCTTGGCTGATATTATCTCTACACCACCAATAGTGCCACCCATAGCAACGCCATCCACATAGGTATCGTCTACCAATACCAGCGCCTTAACATCGCGGGCCCCCAACCAGTCAGGATGATAATTTAGGTCTGTGCCCTCTGTTTTAAACAATAGCTGGGTGGTTTTTGAGGTTTTGTTTTTTCGTGGCGGGCCAGCACGAAGCAGCATGCCTAGCTCTTTAACATCCGCTGCCAATATGGCACTGGTCAGCCAGTTAGATAACTTGGCAGGTGTGGTATAGGGCAGGTATTTGTTCATATAGGCCGCATCGATATCGCGGGCACCGATAACCAAATTTACCTCGGGAACAACACCGTTGGCGGGGATCTGCTGCTCTACCGAAAATAGTATATTAGAGGTGCCAGCGTCGACGGTGGTTTTCATCGCGGTACTGCGCACCACCAATGTCTCCGGCTGCCAGTTTACATAAACGGTACCCTCAGACTGTTCGACGAATAAATACTCTTTATAAAGCTTGGGGAAAAATACCTCAAAACCATCTGTATCTGCCAGATGAAAAAAGCCACCTGATCCCTGCACTTCGAGATAACCATTAATACGCTTTACGCCCGGCGCACCTTTATAGGGCCGAGTAGAAATATCAACCAAATTAGCCGAGGCATAGTAGCCGCCTTCATTGTGCCCCAGAGTCAGCGCACTTAGTTCTCCTCTGGGTCGCAACGTATCTATTGTATCTAGAATTTTTTCCGCAGGTATTTTAGTCTCGCGCAGCAGATCAGACACTACCTTCAGGTCTAACTGGTTCATGGAAATATCAAAATCCTGCCAGTGGGAACCCAAATTTTGGCTAAACACTAAATCCAGCGGCTCAATATCTGTATCGGACCAATCAAAATCAAAGCCCTGCAACCGGGTGCCCCAATCGGACCCAGGCGTAAACCAGCCGGTAAGTACCGTGCTGAGATTTTGAATAGGCGGAACATCGGCCAACCAGTCGAGAGGTATTTCCGTAATCGCCAGATTTCCTTCAAAATCTAGCGAGCCACCAGGATGGATATCAAACCAAATCTCACCGCTGGCATTGGCTTCAAAAGCAGTCAGGTTGTTAAATAATTCAGGTAGTAAGGATTTAGATAGACCCACTATTGGCTTGGAAATATTAAAGTTTTCTAAACGAAAATAACCATCCGCATGAAAGGCTTCTAGGTCAGAGGGATCACCATAGCCTTCTACCAAAACATAGGCAGGAATATTTTCATTCGCCTGCTGATCTGCAAGCTGCACAGACAGTTCAGCACGATGAAAATCATCGTCATTTTCTAAGGTCACGTCATTGCCGCGCACCTGCATCTGCTTACCAGAGAAGAATTCAAGATTAATCAACACCAGTCTCAGGCGTATCGAACGACTATAAAATAGAGGGTCGAGAATAATATTAAGATCTGTACCGGCACCGCCTTTTAAGCCTTTTAGGCTCCAACGACCGGTATCATCTTCAACCATCGTAATGGCTAACTGGTCGATGACCAACTCGCGCCAAATAGGGCTAAGATGTTTAATACTGTTAAAGAGGTCTAGATCGGCGCGGCCGTGATCTAGCACAACGGCTGGCGTTTGATCTTCGCTGATAATTTCAATTTTCTCAATATCGAGAATTGGAATCAGTCTTGGCCACTCACCCTGTATCTCACCAAGGCGAACCTGCATGCCGACATTGTCGGTGATCAGTTGCTGTAAAACGGGACGTAGTTCATCAACACTGTTAATGCTCTGCCGGCCAATCACCACCAAAATAACCGTGCCGATAATTAGCAGTGCTGCGGTTAACCACAGCCAACGACTAATTACCTTTCCAATTTTTTTGATGTTGCTGTCAGCCATTATCTAAACTCAAACAGGAATAATATCAAACTGTTCACGGGCAAATAAATCTTCAGTCCGGAACTGAATAGATCGCCCAATAAACGCTTCAAGATCTGCAACCTGTGCAGAATCTTCATCTAACAATCTCTCTATTACAGACGGCGATGCCAAAACTCTCAGAGTTTCACATTCATAGGCACGGGCCACACGGAGAATATCTCGCAATACTTCATAGCTCACCGTTTCTGCAGATTTTATCGATCCACGCCCACCACAGGTGGGGCATCCTTCACAGAGAATCTGCCCTAAACTTTCGCTGGTTCGCTTGCGGGTAGTTTGCACTAATCCCAGCTCGGTCACACCAGAAATCGTGGTTCTAGCGCGATCTCTATCCAGTGCTTTTTCAAAGGTGCGCAAAACCTGTCGGCGATGTTCGGCATTTTGCATATCGATAAAATCAACGATAATAATACCGCCCAAATTACGCATGCGCATTTGCCTTGCTGTAGCTGTTGCCGCTTCAAGATTGGTTTTATACACCGTCTCTTCAAGATTGCGATGGCCAACAAAGGCACCGGTATTAACGTCGACGGTGGTCATGGCCTCAGTCTGATCAATCACAAGGTGACCACCCGACTTTAGCATCACAGATCGCTGCAGTGCCTTGGCAATTTCATCTTCAATACCATGGAGAAAAAACAGTGGCCGCTCACCGGGATAGTGCTCGAGTAGGCCCGCAATTTCAGGGCTGAACTTATGGGCAAACTTGATGAGTAGATCCAGCACTTCCCGGGAGTCCACCAGAATTTTCTCAACATCATCGCTAGCCATATCGCGCAATACACGCTTAGAAAGAGGCAGTTCCTCATACACACAGCTAGGTACAGCAGCCTCCGTCTTTACTTCAACAAGATGTTCCCAGACACGCTGCAGGTAACGCATATCCACCCGCAATTCGTCGACTGTGGCGCCTTCTGCTGCAGTGCGCAGAATATAACTGCCCCTGCGCTGAGGAATTTCAACGGCGTTCTTGTGACGTTTAACCGGCTCTGCTGCCGCGGCGAGCTCGTCAATGGTGGCAGCGATGGCTGTTTTGAGTCGCTCCCGCTCCTCTTCATCTTCGATGCGCTGGGAAACCCCTATATGCGCACTGCCATCCATGTACACCAGATAGCGTGAGGCCACGGAGAGCTGAGCGGTGAGTCGCGCACCTTTGTTATTGATCGGGTCTTTGATTACCTGAACGAGAATTTTTTGTCCGTCATGAAGGAGATCTTGAATCTCTAGACTCTTGGTCTCAGGGGTACCTTTCTTATTTTTAGGCTTACTCGGCAGTAGGTCGTCAACATGTAAAAATCCGGCCCGCTCAACACCTATGTCGACAAACGCGGCCTGCATACCAGGCAGTATGCGCACCACCTTACCCTTATAAATATTGCCAACCAGGCCACTGCGCTGATTGCGCTCTATGGAAATTTCTTGGGGCACGCCGTTTTCTACCAAGGCTACGCGAGTTTCCATTGGCGTAATATTGATAAGAATTTCTCGGCTCATGGGCTTTTCCAGTTTAGCGTTAACAGCTATTTTTAGGCGTTTGGCTGCTGCCAAATCGGTACATTAAATTTTTCTAATAACTGCTGGGTTTCTAATAGCGGCAAACCCACCACGCCACTATAACTTCCCTCAAGGTGAGCCACAAAGGTTGCGCCAAATCCCTGAATGGCATAGGCCCCTGCTTTGCCCTCAGGTTCTCCCGTCTGCCAGTATTTCAGACAGTCCTGTGGAGAGATTGTGCGGAAAGTAACGGACGTTTTTACAACCACCAGCTCCGACTTATGGGCATTGACGATAGCCACTCCAGACAACACCTCATGAGTGGCGCCCGACAGGGCCTGCAACATAGCCATTGCCTCGTCAGCATTAGCGGGTTTACCAAAAATTTTGCCCTGACAGAGCACAATAGTATCCGCACCGAGGACCGGTAATTCTGTCTCACTGCGGCGATAACCCGCCTGAGCTTTTTCCAGTGCCAGCCGCCCCACATAATCAACGGCTTGCTCTGCAGGGCGTTGACGCTCATCAATATCTTCAGCTGCGACCACAAAGCGCACACCGATCTGATGAAGCAGGTCACTGCGCCGCGGAGACGCCGAGGCCAAGATAAGATCAGCGGTTGCCAATTCTGCGTGAAGACTGAGACAAAGAAGATGAAGACAAGAGAAAAGCCTTTAACGGTGGTGTAAATGTACTCTGGCAACCCATAGATCGATCAGTGGCCAGGCCAGTGCCGACGTTAACGCCAGGGCAGGAAGGTGGCCTAGGGTCATAGGGACATCCCAGATAGAAAACAACATGTTCTGAAGCAATTCAGCGCAGATAACCAACACCAGAACCAAAAACATACGGTGAAATATCGAAAAATACGTGAGCCAGCGGCTGAGTAAATAGGCGGCAGCACCACAGAGCGCAAAAACCAACACATAGTGCCCGAGGGTAGTGCGAAATAGGGTGTCAGCAACTAGACCCACTGTTGCCGCAAAGCCAATGCCGTACTGGGTGGGAACATAGAGTATCCAGGCAAGAGTCACTAGCAGGAGAAAGTTTGGCTTCCATAGAATCCATTCACCAGAAGCAGGCAAAAGCTGAAAGATAGCAGCAATAATTAATGAGGTAATTATAGGGCCAGTAAAGTTAACCGGCTTCATTGAACGCCACGAACTCGGTCTCGGCCTGAGGAAAACACCAACAGCAGGTGCCGGCTTCTATCAAGTTCAGCGGCAGGGTTAACATCCACATCAACAAATATGGCGCCGGGCTTTTGGGTGATACTGGCGACGGTACCCACGGGATAGCCCACAGGGAAGCGCCCGCCCAACCCAGAACTTACCAGTTCATCACCCTCGACAATATCAGCGGTGGGCGACACAAATTTTAATGTCATGCGACCGTAGTCAGACTGGCCCTCAGCAATAGAGCGCACGCCATTGCGCAAAACCTGCACGGGCAGCGCATGGGTACTGTCGGTAATTAACAGGGCCACACTATGGCCGCCGTAAACAGAAATAATCTGCCCCATAAGGCCCTCAGCATCTAACAGAGGCTGGCCCACATAAACGCCGTCATCACGACCGCGATCAATGGTAACCGTATGGCTTTGGGGGCTGGGAGAAACACCGATGACTTCAGTAACTAAAACACTGTCCATCAACAATTCGGTGGCATTCAATAATTGGCGCAGACGGAGGTTTTCGGCGGCCAGCTCAGACATACGCTGTAACTGCCCGCGATGAATCAGACTCTCCTGTTTAAGACGAATGTTGTCTTGCTCAAGATCCGCTCTGGACGTGCCACTAACCTGACCCCATTCCTGAACACGGCTGGGGATATTCGTCAGCCAATACAGAGGACGAACAGCATTATCGACGATTTTATAAACGGGGCTGAGCCAGGTGGTATAACTATCGACGGCCATTAAGCCGAACGCAATCAGGCCAACGATCAGAATCTTTCGAATCGGGGAGGATGATTTAGCAAAAACATTTTTAATAAATCCGCTCCCGAAAAATAACCAATATCAGGGCGATATTGGTATCTAGTAAGTTAGCGTATCCAGTCTTCTGTTATCCATCATCTCCAGCGCTTCACCACCGCCACGAGCGACACAGGTCAGAGGCTCTTCAGCCAGAATAACCGGCAAACCAGTTTCATGGGTAAGCAGACGATCGAGATCTCTTAACAGCGCGCCACCACCGGTCAACACAATACCGGTTTCAGCAATATCTGAGGCCAGCTCAGGAGGAGACTGCTCTAGAACACGCTTTACTGCCTGAACGATGCCAGCCAATGGCTCTTGCAGCGCTTCGAGAATTTCATCACTGGTCAATGTAAAGCTCTTGGGAACACCTTCAGCGAGGTTGCGGCCACGAACATCAATTTCACGGACTTCTTTGGCTAGATAAGCAGCACCAATTTCCATCTTAATACGCTCAGCGGTAGTATCACCAATCACACTGCCGTACTTGCGACGAACAAAGTTAACAATGGCTTCATCAAAACGGTCGCCACCGATACGCACAGAATCAGAGAACACCACGCCATTTAACGACAGAATGGCAATCTCAGTAGTACCACCACCGATATCCACAACCATCGATCCCACCGCTTCTTCAACCGGAAGGCCAGCACCAATCGCCGCAGCCATTGGTTCTTCAATCAAAAACACCTCTCGAGCACCGGCACTGTAAGCCGACTCTTTAATCGCTCGTTTCTCAACTTCTGTCGCCATACAGGGCACACAGATAAGAACACGAGGGCTCGGGGGTACAAAGCTTTTTGCATGCACTTTCTTAATAAAGTGCTGCAGCATTTTCTCAGTCACTTGGAAGTCAGCGATAACGCCGTCTTTTAATGGCCGTATTGCAGTGATATTGCCTGGTGTACGGCCCAGCATACGCTTGGCATCAACACCCACTGCTTCAACAATTTTCTGACCCAGATGCTGGCGAATCGCAACCACCGAAGGCTCGTTAAGAACGATGCCCTTTTCGCGCACATAAATCAGTGTATTTGCAGTACCCAGATCGATCGACAGATCGCTGGAAAAGAAGCCACGGAGTTTTTTAAATAACATCAATTACGATTCCTCAATCACTGCCTGTGGATTCAATGCACAAACAGCCTAAAATATGTAGCAACTATTCAATAGGGTATAGCAGCAATTAAAGCAGCTGTGGCCCTACTTTCGTCATCTCGGAGCGGATTCTAGCCGATCTTGAACAAAACTTCATACTAGTCTTTTAAAACAACGCCAAAAGAAGCCAAAAACAGTGAAATTAGCCGATTTTACTGTTTTCACCCCCTAACCTCGGACATTTATTTGATGTAAAATTGCGCCTGCTGAAAACATTCGAATTTCAGCCAACCCAGAGACTAAAAAATGAACATTGAACGGCAAGAAATCGAAAAGCTGGCGACCCTAGCCCGCATTGCCATCGACGATAGCACTATCAGCGAAGTATCCCAGCGATTGAGCAGCGTTCTAGACCTAGTGGATCAGCTGCAGGCGGTAGATACCGAGGGCGTAGAAGCCATGTCTCATCCCATGCAAGCCACGCAGCGCCTGCGGGAAGACGAAGTTACCGAGATCAATCAGCGCGAAGCCTTTCAGGCCATAGCACCAGAAACCGAAGACGGGCTATTTTTAGTGCCCAAAGTCATAGAATAAGCGGGCCCAGATAGCATGCACAACCTCACCATTGCCGAGCTTATCAAAGGGCTACAGAGCAAAGAATTTTCCAGTGTTGAATTAACTCAGCACTTTTTAAACCGTATTGGCAGCCTTAACCCGGCTTACAATGCAGTCATCACAGTCACCGCAGAACAGGCCCTAAAAGCCGCAGCCGAGGCCGATATACGCCTAGCTGCTGGCAACGCCCCTGCCCTCTGTGGCGTGCCCATACTGCACAAAGATATTTTTTGCACCAATGGGGTGCGCACTAGCTGCGGCTCCAAGATGCTGGATAATTTTATCCCACCTTACAATGCCACTGTGGTCGAAAACTTCGAACAGGCGGGTGCCGTGGTACTGGGCAAAACCAATATGGATGAGTTCGCCATGGGCTCCTCCAATGAAACCAGTTTTTATGGACCAGTTAAAAACCCCTGGGCCACCGACTGCGTGCCCGGCGGTTCCTCTGGCGGTTCTGCAGCCGCCGTTGCAGCGCGCTTAGCACCCGGCGCCACAGCCACAGATACTGGTGGCTCTATTCGCCAGCCCGCAGCGCTCTGCGGTATTAGCGGCATCAAGCCTACCTATGGTCGTGTGTCTCGCTGGGGCATGGTTGCCTTCGCCTCAAGTCTCGATCAGGGCGGCCCAATGGCTCGCACCGCAGAAGACTGCGCCCTACTTCTTAACTGCATGGCCAGTTACGACGACAAAGACTCCACCTGTATCGATCGTGAAGTGCCAGACTACACCGCCACCTTAGATGGCTCAGTGAAAGGCTTGCGCATTGGCGTACCCAAAGAGTACTTCTCCGAAGGCTTGGATGCTGGCATTGAAGAAGCCGTCCGCGCCGCACTGGCTAACTTAGAAGCTCAGGGCGCAGAGCTAGTTGAAATCAGCCTGCCCAACTCAGGCCTATCAGTGCCAGCCTACTATGTTATTGCGCCAGCCGAGGCCTCCGCTAACCTGTCACGCTTCGATGGCTCACGTTATGGCTACCGCTGTGAAGACCCCAAAGATTTACTGGATATGTACAGCCGTAGCCGCAGCGAAGGCTTTGGCAAAGAAGTGCAGCGTCGCATACTGATTGGCACCTATTGTCTATCGGCCGGTTACTACGACGCCTACTACGGCAAAGCCCAGCAGGTTCGCAAACTGATCCAGCAAGACTTTGACCGTGCCTTTGAAAGCGTCGACCTAATAATGGGCCCCACCTGCCCCTCGCCAGCCTTTAAATTTGGCGCCAAAAGTGACGATCCCGTGGCCATGTATCTAGAAGATATTTATACCGTGGCCACCAACTTGGCAGGCCTACCCGGCATGTCGATACCCTGTGGCATGGCTGACAACAAACCCGTCGGCCTACAGATTATTGGCAACTATTTTGATGAGGCGCGCATGCTCAATGTTGCCCACCAGTATCAGCAGGCCACCGACTGGCATGATCTAGCGCCAGAGGGAGTTGCCTCATGAGCTGGGATACCGTAATCGGGCTAGAGATCCATGTCCAACTAGCCACCAAAACCAAAATATTCTCCGGTGCCAGCACCGCCTATGGTGCCGAACCTAACACCCAGGCCTGCGCCATCGACCTAGCCATGCCGGGCACCTTACCCGTACTCAATAAACAGGCCGTTAACTACGCCATCATGTTTGGCTTGGCGGTTGATGCCGAAATTGGTCAGGTGTCAGCCTTCGAGCGGAAAAACTATTTCTACCCAGATTCGCCCAAGGGCTACCAGACCACGCAGCTGGAACGACCCATAGTCGGCCGCGGCAACGTCGAGATACAGCTCGCCGATGGCAGCACTAAAAACGTGCGCATCCACCACGCCCATCTAGAAGAAGATGCCGGCAAGTCCCTTCACGAAGGCAATTTCAACAGCAACTTTTCGGGTATCGATCTAAATCGCGCCGGCACACCGCTCATTGAAATCGTCTCCGAACCAGATATGTGCAACGCAGAAGAAGCCGTCGCGTTTGCGAGAAAAATTCACGGCATCGTCACCTCATTGGGAATCTGTGATGGAGAAATGTCTCAGGGCAGCATGCGCTTTGATGTAAACGTTTCAGTAAAGCCCAGTGGCAGCGAAACCCTCGGCATTCGAACCGAAACTAAAAACCTCAACTCGTACAAATTTATGGAAGAAGCCATAAAACGAGAAGTGGAACGTCAGATAGATGTTATCGAAGATGGCGGCACCATCGCCCAGGAAACGCGCCTGTATAACGGCGACACCAAAGTTGCCCGCTCCATGCGCAGCAAAGAAGAAGCCAACGACTATCGTTACTTCCCCTGCCCCGACCTATTGCCGGTTGTGGTCAGCGACGAAGAAGTCGCAGAACTGCGCCGCAATCTTCCAGAGCTGCCAGATGCAAGACAGGCACGCTTTGTTGAACAGTACAGTCTGTCGGACTACGACGCCGCTATACTCAGCAGCGATGCCGCCATGGCCAAATATTTTGAAGCCGTTACCTCGGCCTGCAACAATGCCAAACTAGCCGCCAACTGGACTATGGGCGAACTCTCAGCGCGCCTAAATAACGAAGACCTAAGCATTGCCAATAGCCCAGTCAGTGCAGCGCAACTTGGCGGCCTAGTCACCCGTATCGCCGACAACAGCATTTCCGGAAAAATGGCCAAAGAAGTCTTCGACGGTATCTGGGCAGGCGAAGGCAGTGCCGATGAGATTATTGAAGCTCGAGGCTTAAAGCAGGTATCCGACAGCGGCGCACTTGAGCAAATGGTCGCCGATGTATTAACCGCCAATCAGGCCATGGTCGACGACTACATCAATACCGACGAAGCCAAACGCAAGAAAAAGCTCGGCGGCTTTATGGGTAAAATTATGCAAGCCTCCAAAGGCCAGGCCAACCCACAGCAAGTGAATCAAATACTCGCTCAAAAACTCAACGAGCTACTTTAAATTAGCCTGAGCAACTCAAAAGAAATTAGGGAAAATCATGTCACTCAAGAAAGATAAAGAAAAAGTGCTCGGCGAAGTGTTTGATGATGAGCGCGTAAAAAGCTTTTTAGATTACCAGGCTCCCGTAGGCGTAAGCACCGACTTTCACCTGCTAGAAAAAGCCTATCGCGGCATGAATATCGATAACTTTGTGACCTTTTTAAACTTCTTTAAAGAAGCGGGTCACGATATCAATGCCACTAGCCCAGAAGGGCAAACCCTTGCAGCAGTCGCTGCTGAGCATGGTCATGGAATGCCCTATGTGGAAGCATTAAAAGCGGCCAGCGCCCAATAAGTTTTCACTCTGACAAAAAAGCATAACCCTGTTCCCGGCAGCTTTTCTTAACATCCCGGCAGAGCCATTAATATTGTCATCCCGGCAGACCTATTAATATTGTCATCCCGACAGACCTATTAACTTTGTCATCCCGACAGAGCGTAGCGACGAGGGATCTAAAGATCTCTCACATGCGTTCGAGATGACAGAGGTATGTCATTGCAACAGAGCACAGATAGTCTCGACAGACTAAGAACCAAACCGAGGCAAGGTTAGCTTAAAATGAATCGCCGCCGCCCTCAGACCAAATCCGGCAATAAAAGCAATCCCTGCGGCGATGCTGTCGGTAACCCCCAACTGATGCAGGACTACGTAAGTGGCTGCACCTGATAGGGCGCAACTGATATAAATTTCGGGGCGCATTAGCGTTAACACCTCGGCACAGAGCACATCGCGCATCAGGCCACCAAATGTCGCTGTCATCACCCCCATCACCACCGCAATCATGGGTGGCACCTCATGTGCCAGTGCAGTCTGTGCACCCATCACGGCAAAAACCGCCAAGCCAATGGCATCAGTCCACAGAATCCAAGCGTCCCGCTTACGGTATAGGTCCACTGAAAAATAGGTTAACGCGGAAGCACCGATACAAATATAAACAGCAAGCGGGCTGTGCACCCAACTTACCGGAGAAATACCCAGCAATAGATCTCGCAAGGTACCACCGCCCACGCCAGTAACTGTGCCAACCAAAATAAAGCCCAGAATATCCATGCGTTTTTCGGCGGCAAATAGGGCCCCCGACACGGCAAAGACAATGGTTCCGATCATAGAGAAAGCATGGAGCAACTGATCGATTGAGAAAACAGACATAGAGATTTCCAATGGGCAATGGCTGAGTGGCCGAGGCGGTCAGTATAATTGTTAATGGTTTGATCATAAATAGGGATTCTGAGTCTATTACCAACCATATATTCGGCTATCCCACTGCCATTGTTGTTTTAGCATAGATGCAATAAGGTATAGAGCAGGGCCTGCTGCGTTTTAGGCTGCTACGCCACACATACTAAAAACATAAACGGGTAAAAGGATATAACTATGAAATTTTTAGATAACTTGTTGAATGGCCGTGAAGATCAGGCTTATGCACTACTTAGAATAGTCACTGGATTTTTGTTTATCTGGCACGGTGCTCAGAAGCTTTTTAACTTCCCAGCCGATTTTCCCTATCCCCTAAACCCATTGATGTACTCAGCTGGCACTATCGAAGTAGTTGGCGGCGTACTGGTTATGATTGGCCTGTTTACTCGACCAGCGGCCTTTATTTGTAGTGGCACCATGGCCGCTGCCTATTGGATGGTTCACGGCTTAAATAATATTCACCCTATGTTGAATGGTGGTGAACTTGCTGCACTGTACTGCTTTGCATTTTTGTTTATCGCAGCGCGCGGCCCTGGTATCTGGAGCCTTGATAAGTAAATGGCTTACCGGCAAGGACGCCACATGTTTTTACGCAATAACTAATGGCACCGCTGCGCCTTCTGGCTGAAGAGATTAGACGCTGCCAACTCTGCGAGCCTGAGCTTCCCCA